>DATNPI010000082.1:0-9635 GCA_036703325.1 Coleofasciculaceae cyanobacterium | reverse complement strand
ACTGTCTGTAGACGCGCCTTTTCGCTGGCAACCCCATTTGGGGAAGTGTCGCTAGAGGGTAAATCAAGAGCCGATGTAAAAGAAGGCAAAGCTAAAGGAAGGAAAAGCAGCAGTCCGGCACAAAGTATGAGGCGAGATGCTCTCAAGTTCATAATGGTACTCCTTAACAACACCAATCACTCGTTTCTACTTCTTTCGGTTATAGAAGGTAAGCGGCGAGCGCTTTGACTATGTATCGGAAACTGCAACGAACTCTTTGTAATTAAGTTCCTACCTTATGTACAGGACTTACGCAAGTTAATTGACCGACAGTATCCTTCCAGTCGCCACGGTTGAAGTTGACACCAATACTTCACTCCTGACCCCTATATCCGGTCATTGGAGTAATTCTCATAAGCTATTCTCGAAGAGGAAATCGCGACTAGGGGCATAACTTCAGTGTGACGTACATCGAACCACTCTATTTCTCCCCTTCGTAGGTGAGTTTCTTTCCAGAACGATTTGAATCTGAAGTGATACAGACACACATGACCTGTTTTAGGTTATAGCTGGCGATCGCAAACACAAGCTTGCAACGGTAACAGTTACGCTCCTCATCTTAAATTAAGGATTTTTACATGAAAAAGCCATCAGGGTTCTTGCTGTATACAGGGTTGATTCTTGCAGTGCTGCTTGCCTTCGGATACATCACTTTATCCAATAGTCAACCTATTAGCGTTCATCTCACACTTGGCAATCCGAGTAATGCCAGCACTATCAACAGCAATAACTACTTTATGCAGAAGTCACAGTATGTGTTGTCCTACAACCGGACGAAGGGAATTCCCAATTGGGTGAGTTGGCAACTCAATAAATTGTGGTTGGGTGACGTTGCGCGTCAAAATAACTTTCGTCCTGATGACACACTGCCGAATAGCTGGTATCACGTCAAGCCTAGCGACTACACCAGCAGTGGCTACGACAAAGGGCACATGACTCCTTCGGCTGACCGAACCAAGAGGGTTACGGATAATTCTGCGACTTTCCTGATGACGAACATAATCCCGCAAGCTCCAGACAATAACCAAGGTCCGTGGGCAGACCTTGAAGATTATTGCCGAGAGCTTGTCACTAAGCAAGGCAAAGAGCTTTATATCATTGCCGGTGGCGAAGGAACAAAAGGCACGATTGCCAAAGGCAAAGTTACGATTCCGGCTACTACTTGGAAAGTGATCGTGATTTTGGATCGTCCCGGTCAGGGTGTGAAAGGTGTTACCACCAAGACACGAGTGATTGCTGTGAATATGCCCAACTCAGATGGAATCAGGGGCAAGAACTGGAGAAACTACCGAGTCTCCGTTGATAAAATCGAAGCCGCCACTGGCTATGACTTCCTCTCCAAGGTTTCCACAGCTGTTCAAAAAGTAATCGAAAGCCGGATTGATAGTCAGTAATTCTCAACTTTATAGCGCTAAGTCTCAACAACTTTAGTCGAAAGTCCGGCATAGCCCCCGGATGGGGTTTGCCCTATAACATAGATATCAATGTTTCTTTTCCCAAGCCGATAGACCTTTAAGTCGCACAGGTGATTATGAAGCGTCTCCACAAGAGCTTGAAACTTTTTGACCGTTTCGCGTTCCTCTGGCTCGTGCCACTCCTGTTCAGTAGTAGCTACCTTAAAAAAAGAGCTAAGGTCTGCTACTTCAACAGGGGTATCTAATGGGTGCCCTGTCTTTTTGAGAATTGTTTCAGTATTTAGAGGACAGTGGTCCTCAGCCCAGTGAAAAGGCTCAAAAGGAGCCTCAGATTCGCTCATGCATAACAAACCATCTGCTGCCTTTTTCAGCTGGACAAGTTCTTCGGAGTCAGTGTTGTTCATTAGAGATTCGGAGCGGCTGCCGATAGTATTATAATTAATCACCCCAAGTGGCTGTGTGGAACTGGCACAGTTATCTATCTGAAGCGATCGCCTACCAATGAAAACTGAAAAAACCAACAATAGTGTTCAGAAACCCGCTTTCTCCTACGTCCTAGACTAGACCCCACCCAGTTATCTGGGTGGGGTCTGTTTATGCTATGAAGCTATCGAGAAATATCAATTCATCCAAGAATCGGCTTTTTCAGACCCTGAACGGTTACCATGTCTCTGCGATCGCCAGCACTCGTTATGGATACGTCATCCTCAACCTAATTCGTCCTCTTGGTGAGTCTTGATGGTGCAATCAGACTGGGGATAGGCAACACAGGTCAAAACGAATCCATCCGCAATCTGATCGTCATCTAGGAAAGACTGATCGGATTGGTCAATCTTACCTGCCGTAACTTTGCCAGTGCAGCTTGAGCAGGCACCTGCGCGACAGGAGTAGGGCAAATCAATGCCTTGCTCTTCAGCGGCATCGAGAATGTACACGTCGTCGTCAACGTCAATTGTAGTGTTCAGTCCCTCGGCTTCGTTTATCAACGTGACCTTGTAAGTTGCCATTGATGTTCTTTAATTTCCTTAACATTCGGTTACAAGTCTATCTGAGTATATTTACTTAGTCAACGAAATATTAACTGAATCGCTCCTGTTGTCCCCTATTTTCCGTTGCGCAGCCCAAAAGAGGGGATGAAAGGGGAGGGAGCAGGAAATAAAGACCAGTTAGTAGATTGTCCATTCTCAGACTTAAGCAAAGCCATCAGATTGGTCTAGATTTACTTAACATCAGTGGTCACTTCAACCACCTGCATATCATACACAGAAAGCGGATATGAATTTCCTACTATCAGAGTATGAACAGTAGGGGCATCGAAAATGGAATTAATCCAAAGCTTTATTGAAATACTGGAAGCGGCTGCCGAGCGACAGGCGGCGCAAGAAAACGGCAAGTCTACCGTTGCGACTCATCAACCGATTCAATCTCAAGAGTCGGCTGCTCTTGAAGCTTTGCTATTTAACAAACCACCTTCTACTGTGCGAAGTGCCGCTCAGAATTGATGCAGCTCATAGAAGAGCTGTTTGAAGGCTGACGCGATCGCTCCCACCTATTGCCAAAAGTCTGCAAGGGATAAAAGTTGCCTGTCAGTATCTCAGTGCGATCGCTAACCGTCTATTGGGTAGTGCTGCTGAGTACCACCACGCTCAGATGAGAGAGCGGGCCACTAAGGCTTTAACGCCCAACAGGCATGAGGTTCTTTACTACCCGACTCGCAGAGCGGGATGTCCTCTTTCAGGCTCTTCGGCTTCCCGTTGCGTCGTTATTTCTAGTGATGGGCTGTGATTCCGGTGTATCAGCGTGCGGCTATCAGCCGTGATTCAACTGGATTGAGGATGAGGAGTAGTTCCTTTTGGTATTTTTTATCTTATAAAGTTATAAAGCTTTTTAGTATTTTCTAATTTTTATTGTCTGAAAACTCAGACCTCAGCCGATAGCCAGGTCTGGGTAATTTATTCCCCTGAAAAAGCCGCTTGCCGTTCACCGCCCCTAATGTGTTATCTAAATAATTGACGAGTGATACTTTTCTAGGACAAGCAAGCAATATGTCGGAAGAACCACAGCCGTCAGCTCAACTGCCACCTAGCAGTGAGATTCAAAGCTACTCTCTGACAGCCACCACCGAGAACTGGTTTGAATATCCCGTGCGGGCACACCCCAACCACACCGATTATGCTGGCATCGTCTGGCATGGCACCTATGTTGCCTGGATGGAAGAGGCACGAGTTGAATGCTTACGCTCAATTGGCGTCGATTTTGCTGACTTGGTAGCCTTGGGATGCGATTTACCCGTCGTCGAACTGTCGCTACGCTATCACCGCCCAATTCGGATGGGTATGACAGCAGTTGTGAAGACACGTATGGCAGAGATGGAAGGTGTCCGAATCAATTGGGATTACCAGATTCAATCTTTGGATGACCAAGAATTATACTTGACAGGTCGCGTTACGTTAGTCGCCGTTGACCGCGAGAAGGGCAAGATTCTGCGACAGCTGCCATCAGCAGTGAAAGATGCGCTGGTGAAGCTTTCTATATAGAGAACCTGTTGCTCTAACTAAACTCAACCTGGGAGATAGGAGAGGTGTTGTAGGGATAAAGCTGAGATATCTGCAAAAGCGGAAGACGACATTATCTCGGCTTTACGCCACTAGCATAGATAAAATAGTTTTCGGTCAATTTCACATCAGCATTAAAGCCAACTTTAGATAACTGCTGCGTGAGACGATCAGGCTGATAAAAAATCTTGACAACTTGAAACTCTCGACCATCGTTCAACTTTCGTGTGTAGCAAATATCTGTATCATTGCTAAATGTATGATTCTTAGCAGTAGAAGTTGGCTCAAATCGAGAGTCAATTAGAAAAACTTGACCCCCTGAGCGTACAGACTGCCAAACTTTCATCAGGAAGCTGCTAAGTAGTTCGGGTGGTACGTGGGATAACCAGAAAGCAAAGAAAACTAAATCATATTCGGCATCAGGCTTCCAGGAAAATAAGTCCTGTTGGTGATACTCCACACGAGAAGAATTTAATTTTCGCTGATTAATCTCAATAACCTTTGTCGAGGCATCTAGGGCTGTTATTTTTTCTCCTATATTCAAAAGTTCCTGTGTCCAAATCCCAGTTCCACAGGCTAACTCCAGGATATGATTAACCTTTCCCACTTGATTTAAAGCTCTGCGAACAACAGCGACTTCATCGAACCAACGCTGGTTAAGCTCTGACCCGCGATCGTAACGCCCAATCCGATAGAACCACTCATCATACTCATTGGCTCTTGCATCGTAATAGGCAATTTGCTCCTCAATTAGATCTCTACTCATCCTACTGCTGTACTCAAGCTCCCAAAATTACTCCATATATTCTGTTCTAGTAGAACAGCCAAACACTGAATTGGGCATTTGATCTCTAAGCACTGGTGCGGTTCCAACATGAGATCACTCTAAATGCAGATGTTTCGGTTCTTATTGTTAACTATCTTCACTAGCAGCGATCGCATTCAGTCGTTTGTAATTTGGAGATTTAACTTTCTTTTAACAAAACCTTAGAACACAGATGAGGCACAAATTTTTTACCTACGGTAAGTATAGGGTTGGAAAAGTACCTAACTTGTGATGGCAATAGGGATTAGTAAGATAAAGGTGACTTGTCAGACTCCCGATGCTCAAACCACCTTCAAGAGTCCCCACAGCGTCGAGGCTGAGGTGCTGTTTGCCAAGTCAGAAGCAGCCAAAACCCGTGGCGCTAAATAAGTGAGCGCTCTGCTTTGACATAAGTCCAGAGGTCATTGGTCATTTGTCGATTGCTACTGAATCAAAAATCAATAACCTAACTGCTTCACGCATTGCAAAATCCAAGAAACAGGAATTCAGCATGATTCAAGCGACTGCTCCTAGAGTACAGGAAAGACCCCTTGCCGCAGAAGAATTACATAAAATGAACGCCTACTGGCGTGCGGCTAACTACCTTTCAGTCGGACAAATCTATTTATTAGACAATCCACTCCTTAAGGAACCCCTAAAACTAGATCACGTTAAGCCGAGGCTACTAGGACATTGGGGAACGACTCCTGGTCTCAACTTCATCTACGTTCACTTCAACCGCATCATTAAAAAATACGATCTGAACACCATTTACATCGCAGGCCCAGGGCATGGTGGTCCAGGCTTAGTCGCCAACACATACCTAGAGGGTACGTATAGCGAGTACTACCCTAATATCTCCCAAGACACCAGTGGGATGAAGAAGCTATTTAAGCAGTTTTCCTTCCCGCGTGGAATTCCTAGCCACGTTGCGCCTGAAACTCCGGGTTCCATCCACGAAGGGGGCGAACTAGGTTATGCCGTTTCTCATGCTTACGGGGCTGCCTTCGATAACCCTGACTTGGTTGTCTGCTGCGTGGTGGGGGATGGGGAAGCTGAAACCGGCCCCTTGGCTACGGCTTGGCACTCTAATAAGTTCCTCAACCCTGCCAGGGATGGTGCAGTACTGCCTATCCTGCACTTGAATGGCTACAAGATTGCTAACCCGACAATCCTGTCGCGAATTAGTCATGAGGAGTTAGAAAGCCTGTTCGTTGGCTACGGTTACAAGCCCTACTTCGTAGAAGGTTCAGAACCCGAAGCCATGCACCAATTGATGGCGGCTACTCTGGACACTGCCATTGAGGAAATTAAAGCGATTCAGCAGGATGCCCGCACTAACGGGTTTACGAAGCGTCCCCAGTGGCCGATGATCATTTTGCGATCGCCCAAGGGTTGGACGGGTCCCAAGGAAGTGGATGGCAAGAAAACCGAGGATTTTTGGCGTAGCCACCAAGTTCCCTTCGCCGAGTTGGCAAGCAAGCCAGACCACATCAAACTGCTCGAAGACTGGATGAAGAGTTACAAGCCAGAAGAACTCTTCGATGAAAATGGCAAGCTCATTGATGAACTGGCAGAACTGGCTCCCAAGGGACAGCGTCGCATGGGCGATAATCCCCACGCCAATGGTGGTATCCTGCTCCGAGACTTGAAGATGCCCGACTTCCGGGATTATGCAGTCGAGGTGACCAATCCCGGCACTACCTTTGCAGAAGCCACTCGTGTCATGGGTCAATTCCTGCGGGATGTGATGAAGCGCAACCAGGAAAGCCGCAACTTCCGGATCGTGGGGCCGGACGAGACAGCATCCAACCGTTGGGGCGATGTGTTTGAAGCGACCGATCGCGCCTGGATGGATGAAACTTACCCCTACGACGATCACCTGTCTCCCGATGGGCGCGTCCTGGAAATGCTCAGTGAACATACCTGCCAAGGCTGGTTAGAGGGCTATTTGCTCACAGGGCGTCATGGTTTCTTCTCCTGCTACGAGGCGTTTATCCACCTCGTTGACTCCATGTTCAACCAGCACGCTAAGTGGCTGGAGAGTTGTCGCCACATTCCCTGGCGCAGACCGATCGCTTCTCTCAACTACTTGCTAACCTCTCACGTTTGGCGGCAAGACCACAATGGCTTTAGCCACCAAGACCCCGGCTTTATTGACCATGTGGTCAACAAGAAGGCAAGTATTATCCGGGTTTACCTGCCACCTGACGCCAACACCCTGTTGTCCGTAACCGACCACTGTCTGCGTAGCCGCCACTATGTCAACGTCGTCGTCGCTGGAAAACAACCAGCCTTGCAGTTCCTGGATATGGATGCAGCGATCAAACATTGCACGGCAGGTGTTGGTATTTGGGAATGGGCAAGCAACGACCAGAACAGTGAACCCGATGTCGTGATGGCTTGTTGTGGAGATATTCCTACCCTGGAAACTCTGGCAGCCGTTGATTTACTGCGCCAGCACTTCCCTCAACTCAAGGTACGGTTCGTCAACGTGGTGGACTTGATGAAACTCCAACCGGATAAGGAACATCCTCATGGTCTGAACGATAAAGACTTTGACTCGATCTTTACGCCCGATAAACCTGTCATCTTTGCCTATCATGGCTACCCCTGGCTGATTCATCGCCTGACTTACCGCCGGACAAACCACAAGAACCTGCATGTGCGGGGATACAAGGAAGAAGGCACGACGAGCACGCCCTTTGACATGGTGGTGCGTAATGATGTGGATCGCTTCCATCTGGTAATGGATGTGATTGATCGCGTGGCAGGGCTTCAGTATATCGGAGCACATGTAAAACAGAAGCTCCACGATAAGTTAGTCGAACATGTGCATTACATCTCTAAATACGGGGATGATCTGCCAGAGGTTCGCGACTGGAAGTGGCCTTACTCCGGTGCTTCTAATAGTCAAAAGCCAGGTGAAACTAAATCAACGGATGCAGCAGATGAGGGAGGAACAGTGCGATCGGGCGCTCCTGCTGAGAAGTAAGGTAGGCGTCCATCCTACTACTGATGGTCTAGAATAAGCAGCTCTTTTTACGTGCATATCATCACCATACTTGGTGATGATATGCCTGAGATTTGCATTACGGTATACAGGTACACTTGGTAAGACTAAATGGGATTTTACTCGCAGAAAATACTTCCCTACCTTCTTGATTGGGCGATGTCCGATCAAATGCTCATTAAGTACCGTCAAGACGTTTTAGCCAATGTGCAAGGGGAAGTTCTGGAAATTGGTTTTGGAACAGGGTTGAATCTTTCCTACTATCCCGAAGATATTCATAAGCTTATTGCTATTGATGCAAATCCAGGTGTCAATGCTCTGGCTCAAAAACGCATTCAAGCTTCCTCCATCACCGTAGATCATCGAGTGTTGAATGGTGAAAACTTGCCAATGGCAGATAATACCTTCGACAGTGTGGTGAGTACTTGGACGCTATGTAGTATCGCTAACGTCGAACAAGCTCTCAAGGAAATCTACCGAGTGCTAAAGCCAAGAGGACGATTCTTTTTTGTAGAACATGGACAGAGCAATGAACCCCAGATCCAGGCTTGGCAGAACCGATTGACACCGTTGCAAAAAATCATTGCTGATGGTTGCCACCTTAACCGCAATATCAGGCAACTGGTTGAGAATCAATTCAATTCAGTGAAACTGGAAGAGTTCTACGCTGACAAAATGCCGAAGACTAGCGGTTATCTGTATAAAGGGATTGCCACTAAGAGTGAGTAGTCCTCTAGACCAGCACGGTAGAAGTTTTCCACCAGTTTCAATGCTGAGGAGGGGGAGAGGAGGAGAGAATTTTACTGGTGGGTTATTGGAAGGATTATCTAGGGACAAAAGTAAATGTTGAGACAACAGTGTCAAATACATTTTTATTAAAGATGCTACCGCGAACCCGTTCACCCCTAGAATTTTGTTGAGATTGAAATGGAGCCGAAACAATAATCATGTGTTTTCGGTCGGGAGTAAAGAAAGCAACATTGGCATCTCCATAACCCATTGCGTCAGTGGTGTAAGTGACAGCGGTTTGGTTAGCAACAGTCCTTGTTCCAGTAATCGTGGCTAGCGAATTTTGTCTCACCAAATCAGCCACGCTGCGATTTCTAGGGTTAACAGGTTCTGTATACACAGTGATACTATCAGGAAACTCTACACCGGCTCGGATTCTGATCAAACACTGTGCCTCTTCAAATCGTCTTGGGTCAAGTATTAAAGTTCGATTATTATTAACTGCCATTGATTTATAGTTCACAGGTATTTTGAAGCGATAGTTAAATCGCTCATTGCGAATATCCCTGGTTTCATTGGTAGGAGTAACTATCCCGTTAGGTTGCGGACAAACCTGAGCCTGCACGAGATTTGATGGGGCGATCAGAGTAATACCTGTTAAGGCGGCTCCAAGTAAGATACTTTTGAGTTGCATTATTAACATTCTCAGCTAGATATACTAATTTTGATAAAAAATATAAAGCTAAGGTTCCTGTCCAAACGCACCCAAAGGTCACCCGATCGGGTGATTTAATTTTCTCCCATCACAATTTTTTACTTTTATAATTCAGTAACAGCATTATTAATATTTTGTTAATATAATTGCTTTTAATAAAAAAATATACCAGCCGGAAAAGTTTATATTAAGGGTGCTAAAATCAGTAAATATCTAAAAGTATTATAGAAGAAATAGAGCGCTCGAAGAGTACCTTAGTTTAAAATTATTATTCTAAGTAAAGAAACTTAACAAGATTTTATTGTTAGAAATAGGGTTGAACATAGGTAGATATGTTAAATTTTGTTTCTTAATTTAAAAGAAA
>DATNPI010000080.1:0-8468 GCA_036703325.1 Coleofasciculaceae cyanobacterium | reverse complement strand
GGTGAAGAATTACTAAACAAAATTATTCCAAGCCTAGAAACAAGGTATACGATACTGCTTCTCCAATGTCCTTAAAGGATGTTAACCCTATCCCTATAAGTGAAATTTTTAGACTTCATGTAATTCTATGTGTTTGGCACTAAACTGTCGCTGAAATTTTATAAATTTACGGAAACTTTATAATATCAACCCATTTGGGCGAAGTTCTTATAAAACTGAGTTACGTAACCTTACAAAGTTTTAAATCGAACAGCACGATGAACTCACTCGGGTTGGCACCTTCATGTTCGCACTGAACTCGTATAACATCCAGTAATTTGTTGTTTAGCCAGAATTTTAGCTGGGTGCGTTCTATCTATTGCTTGACCTCAATTGCTTATTTGAAGACGCTGATTACCGTTGATTCGGAGGATCGAACGAACGGCTAGAACTCCAATGTATCGCTTGAAGTTTACACCCTGAAGGAAAAATAGTATTTTTTGGCGGCTGTTAGTTCTTCCTAAAGATAGAATTAATGTTAAAGGCAATTGTAATTTAATATACATGAGTGGTCTTTCCTTGATCAGCATTATTTAAAAACCCAAAGGAATTAACTAGATTTGGTAAGACTTCTGGCTGTAGATAGGTAATGACTCCAGTAATTTTTGCAATACTAGGGCGGAAGACGAGCGATGGTTGTTAACCGGTAGAAAAAATTGATGCGGTACTCACTTTTGAGTCGGTTTCGAGGTGCATTACTCGGCAGCTTTGTGGGAGAAATCCTGGGCAGTGGCGGCGCAGGGAGGCGAGTCTCGGGTAAAGCAATGCTCATACCACCCGAACGAGAAGACGCTAACTCTGTACCAACGCTTTCAGATTGGAGCCAGATTGCGGTGTGCGGCACTGAGAGCTTGATTCGTTGTGGCAAGCTTGATATGGAAGATTGGTTGCTTCACTCCGGTATGATGCAATCCTCTCTGTTATTGTTAAAGACTACTGCTAGTAGCAGTGAGGCGGCTGTGGCAACACTACCGATCGCGCTTTTTTTTCACGAAGATGAAGTTAAGTTGCGGCAACAACTGCTAAAAGCGGCGGCAGTTTGGCAGCAGGATTCCTCTGAGTCTGAGGATGTATTAGCGGTGGCTTTGGCGATCGCTCTTGCCCTCACTGAAAAACTTGACCTTACCACATTGATTCCCCGAACCCTTGCCTATCTGGGGACATCTCAAACGCCTCTGGTAAACCAACTCGAAAAGGTACAAACGTTAATAGACCAAGGGGCGGGATTAGATACAACTCTCACGCAGTTGCGTCAAGACGCCCAACGTACAGGCAAAGGGGAGAATCGCTCTGATATGTCTATTGCTCTAGCCTTTTACTGTTTCCTCAACACCCCAGAAGATTTTCGCCTTTGTGTGACCCGTGCTGCTCGTACTGGCTACCAACCCCAGACCACCGCAGCTCTTACGGGTGCTTTATCGGGTGTCTACAATAGTGTCATCGGTATTCCTATAGAGTGGCGTCTGACGAGCAACCGAATCAGTACTGGCATCCAGAGGCTGCAACAAGCAGACCGCCTGCTTGCACTTTGGTCTGGTGTTTATGATGTCTCAGCTGTAGATCAGTGCCAGCAAGCCGCTGTGGCAGCACCGCGCGTTATTCAACCGCGATAACCCAAGATAAACAATGTCAGCTACCACTTTAAAGCGGGACACGCTTATGGCAAAGAATTGGGAACTGGGCATTGCGTCCATTCTTGGCTATGTCGTATTCCCATTGTTCGTACATCCCCTCGAGGGGCATCAAGTTAGGTATTCCCCTTTACCTATCCTGCCAGTTCGGCACTGACTCTGGCACAAGGCACAGGGGTTTATTTTTGTGGAAAATAAAGGTGAAATCCATGCCACAAAAGCGCTTTGAGCATCTAAAACGAAATTGATTTGCTTAAGAAAATAGGAATTTTATAGAGGTTTTTGTAAGGTAAAAAGAAGTAAACTTCAAAGTTACAGTTTATAAGAATGGATATAGATAGATTGCCTTAATCTACCTGAAATCAAAGCAAGCCTGCCTTGCGCTCTACCGCTCCCATCACCTGAAATGGCAAGTTCTGTGCTATGAAAACGCTTTATTCATTGATGCAGCCGATCACCCAATTACGGCGAACATCTGGGCATCTTCGGGCTTGGTTGTCATTCCGGGTATCTAACTCCTCTGCCGCTAGCAACTCTCGAAAGTACCAAACCCAGCAGGGTGATTTGCCTGAGGGAACCCTACAGCCAGCACTTCCTGCAAATCACGGCGATCGCATTGGCGGGAGTATTGCAGCTTCGGAGAAGCTCTTGGGACGAAGTTCAACGCAGCTACCTCATAGGCGGAGTGCGGATCAGCCAAGGCGATCACTTCGCCCCCGCAAAGGACGCTCACCAGCGATGTGGGTGGTAGCCGTGGTTTCCCTCACCAGTGTCATGGGAAACCGCTTCTACAATCAGCCGAAGCTGGATGTCGGCAAAGCAGCTCCACAGACAATTAGGGCCCCTCTCGATGCTAGCGTTGAAGACCCCAAAACTACTGAAGAAAAGCGCAAGGCTGCCCGTACAGGTTCAGTCCCCGTGTTGATGTGGGACAACTCGCTTACCCAAAAGATTTATCAAGAGCTTCAACAAGCTCTCGATAAGGTGGAAGAACTGCGACAGATGAGCCGTCCTTTCCCCTTTGCAGAGACTACTGTTCTGTCTGAGTCTACCCAACGGTATCTGCGCCAGACCAAGGAACGGGAATGGCAGCTTATCATAGCGTTGGCAAACAACGATCAAAATGTCTCGCCGTCTGATTCAAGACAATCGCTGCCCGATCAAGTTGAGAAGCCACTGAATCTCTCTCTTGCTCAAGCAGTAAGCGAACTCCAAAGCTATCATCAGCGCTCTTCTCCTCAATCGTTCTCGGCTCTTATTGAGTCAATCTCACTGGCTCGTCAGACTTACGCTCAGGCATTGCGTCAGCTCTCAGAGCCGATTGGCGCTGAATCAGGTTATCACTACGACGCTTCTTTGCTTGAGCTATCAGATACGACGTGGCAGGAGACACAAAAAGGTATGACTCAGGCGTCGAAGTACATCCTCACTCAGGGCATTCCTCCAGGGCTACCGACCAATATCTTAGAGGAAGCGGTAAAGCTGCAAGTGAGTACGCTAGTCCCCCCTGAGTCTCAGCCTTTATCGACTCAAATGCTCTTGGGGGTCTTGCAACCCAACTTAATAGAAGATAAAGAACAAACAAAACGCAGGGCAGAACAGGCGGCACAAGCCGTGAAGCCGGAGATTGTCTCTGTGCAGAAGGATGAAGTAATTGTCCATGCCGGTGAACAAATTACCCAAGCGGATTTTGTGTTGCTAGATCACTTCAGTTTGAGTCTTCGGGGAGTTAATTGGCAGGGTTTAGTGGGATTTGGTGGTGTCGTTACTGGGGCTGTTGTCATTTTTTGGGTGGTGGAACGACGAGTACATCCCCGACTGCGACGGCGCGATCACATTTTGCTGTTGCTTTTGAGCCTCTCGACACCTCTATTGGAAATTGTTGGTGTTCCCTACACAAACCTACCTGCAATTGGTTTGTTAGTGGGCAGCTTTTACAGCCCCGCTTTGGGTGTTACGGTTGTCAGTCTGCTGACAGGGTTGGTGACATTCAGTATGAAAGTTAGCTGGGAATATCTACTAGCTGGTGCCGCAGCGGGTCTACTGAGTGCCTGGTTCGCTGGGCGGATGCGATCGCGTGAGGAACTAGCTTGGCTGGGTGGTGCGGTTGGGTTAACTCAAGGAGGTGTGTACCTGATCCTGAATCTCATCCCTAGTGCTGCTGTCGGTGCAGTTTGGTACACCGTGCTCCAAGAAGCCGTTTTATACGGTTTAGCTGGCTTGTCTTGGAGTGTGGTAGCACTGGGGATATCGCCTTACCTGGAACGCTTGTTTGACCTGGTGACGCCAATTCGTTTAGCAGAATTGTCTAATCCCAACCGACCCTTGCTGAAACGGCTAGCTACTGAGGCACCTGGAACTTTCCAACATACAATGTTTGTTGCAACCCTTGCAGAAGCGGCAGCACGAGAACTCCACTGCAATGTTGAACTTGTCAGGGCGGGGACGCTTTACCACGACATTGGTAAAATGCACGATCCATTAGGATTTATTGAAAATCAAATGGGCGGCCCTAACAAGCATGATGAGATTAATGACCCTTGGACGAGTGCTGAGATTATCAAAAAACACGTTTCTGAGGGACTAGTCATGGCTCGTAAGCACCAGTTGCCTAAAGCAATTCGGAACTTTATCCCAGAACACCAGGGAACGCTGCTAATTTCCTATTTTTATTTCCAGGCTAAACAGCAAGCTGAACAGGAAGAGGGTGCCCCTGTGCAGGAGTCGGATTTTCGCTACGATGGCCCAGTTCCTCAGTCTCGGGAAACTGGTGTTGTCATGCTGGCTGATGCCTGTGAAGCTGCGCTGCGAAGTCTCAAGGATGTCACCCCGGAAACGGCTCTTTCAATGATCAATAAAATCCTCAAAGCTCGCTGGCAGGACAACCAGTTAATAGATTCCGGGCTAACGCGGGAGGATTTGTCAACTATTGCCGAGGTCTTTGTCAGGGTTTGGCAACAGTGTAATCACAAACGTATTGCTTATCCGAAAGGCGCGCTCAATTGTCAGCCATCAGCTAGTAAAAGTTGACTTCTAACCTTTAACCCCACTGCTAGTATCTGTTGGTACAATATAGCGCTGCATGAAGAGGAAGAATAGTAGTACCGGGGCAATGGAGATGACCGAGCCAGCAGCAATCAAACGCCAATCTAGGGAGAATGTACCCGCTAGGGTGGCGACGCCTAAAGGAAGAGTGTAATACTCAGGTCGATCCAGAACAATCAAAGGCCAAAGAAAGTCGCTCCAAGAGCCAATGAAGACAAATATCGCCAACGTCACCAGCGCTGGGCGGACTGCTGGGAGCATAACGTTCCACCATAACCCTAACTCTGAACAGCCATCAATCCGAGCGGCTTCTTCGAGTTCCTTAGGCACACCCTGAAAGGCTTGCCGCAGGAGGAAAATACCAAAGGCGGAGGCAATGCTTGGGAAAATGACACCTAAATAGGTATTTCTTAGGCTTAACTGCACTGTCAAGATGTAGAGGGGAATCATCACAATCTGGAAGGGAATCATGATGGTAGAAACAATGCCGGTGAAAATCAAGTCTCGACCCTGAAAATCCAGACGCGCCAGTGGATAAGCCGCTAGCGAACAGAACAGAAGATTCAAGCTTACAGTTAGAACAGCAACGACGGTACTGTTGAACAGGTACTGCCCAAAGGGATTATTTTGCCAGACAGTTACAAAATTTTGGAAGGTTGGCTGACTGGGCAACAACTGGGGCGGAAACTGAAAGATGTTTTCTGCTGGAGACTTGAAAGATGTGCTGACGAGCCAGAGTAGAGGGAAGAGCATCACAAATGCGATCGCTCCTAACAGCATATACATCCAAAGAGTCTTGAGTTTTGACTTTTGACTTTTGAATAGTTTTATCATTAGTTTTATTGTTAATTTAAAATCTAACTTTATTAAATCCAGTTTCTGTACAAATAGCTTTTAGGGGTTTGTCCCACTTATCAATAGGTAGCTGAGGCAAATAAGCAAATTCAAATACGATGCCTATCGTCGGTTTCGATTCCCATTCAGGGGAACTCAGCATACGATCATAGAAGCCACCGCCGTAACCCAAGCGATACCCGCGCTGATCACAAGCAACAGCTGGTACAAGAATTAAATCTACCTCAGTTGGCTCGAATTTTGGGGCAGCTGAGTCGGGTTCAAGAATGCCATAAGTTCCCTTTTGTAAAGTGTCCCCAAGCTTCCAGATATGCCAGCTGAGGGCATCACCAACACAGCGAGAAAATCCCCAATTGCGACTGGAATCTGCAAAAACAGGGCTGAGGTCTGGTTCTTGACGAAAACTGAAATAAGCCAGGATTGTCTGAGCTGAGGTAAATAGGGGGGAGGTTTGCAGGTGAGTACAGAGGCGATCGCTTTTTTCCCTCCATTCATCTACAGACATAGATTGCCGCTTCTTGAGGAAAGTACGGCGTAATTCTGCTTTACTTGGCTGATATTCCATACTGTTGAGCAATAGGCATTCAGAGAGCGTAGGAAATCAGCACAAAATCATAGCGCCTAAGTGGAAAATCATAAAAGTTGCGGATGACAAGGTGATATTACTGGTGCGTTCGCCAATAACTGAACTAACCTTAGGACACCTAATAAACTAATATTTCGTAGGAGATAGATAGTTGGGGGATAGGGGGCGAGTCCAAGCCCTGAGATGGCTGGTATCAATTAGGCAGCGTGTTGCCGATACCAGTCAATCGTATTCTTTAACCCTTGCTTGAAGTCCACCTGGGCAGTGAAGCCAAAAGCTTGCTTCGCCCGTTCCGTATCTAAGCAACGGCGGGGCTGTCCATTAGGTTGATCCGTTTCCCAGACAATTTCGCCCTCAAATTCCATTAATTCACAAATGAGGGTAATCAAGTCGCGAATCGAGATTTCATAGCCTGTTCCCAGGTTGACGGGTTCTGAGTCATTGTGAGACTGAGTACCCATAACGATACCCTGTGCCGCGTCAGTTGAGTAGAGAAACTCACGAGTAGGACTGCCGTCACCCCAGACTGGCAACTGTTGTTGTCCCTTGTGCTGGGCTTCGTGAACCTTGCGGATTAAAGCGGGTATAACGTGGGAACTACTGGGGTCGAAGTTGTCTTCTGGACCGTACAAGTTCACTGGCAGCAGGTAAATGCCATTGAAGCCGTACTGCTGCCGATAAGCTTGGAGTTGAACTAGGAGAGCTTTCTTGGCAATCCCGTAAGGGGCATTGGTTTCCTCCGGGTAGCCGTTCCACAGGTCATCCTCTTTAAATGGCACTGGCGTGAATTTGGGGTAGGCGCAGATGGTGCCCACACAAACAAACTTCTCAACACCAGCTTGATAGGCCGCATGAATTAGCTGAGTACCCATCATTAAATTGTCGTAGAACAGCTCTGCTGGCTTTTCCCGATTCAGCCCAATGCCGCCAACGTGGGCAGCTAGGTGAATGACAATATCTTGCTGATCGACTGCTTGTTGGCATTTTTCTAAAGAGCGCAGGTCATAGTCGCGCGATCGCGGCACTGTAATCTTCTGTTCATCTGCACCCGCCTGACACAGCTGCTTGACCACCTGACGCCCTAAAAAACCTGCGCCACCAGTGACCAGAATCCTTTTATCACTCAAATCTAAAATTGCCATTTTTGTTGCAATCCTTACCTAGCCTCAAGAACTCTCGTAGCAATCAGCCATGATTTGATTATCTAGTGGCTTTCATCTATTATTTCGCCTGCTCAATCAACCATGCTACCGACGCTCTGACGAATATAGGCGTTATCGTCAAATAGCTGCGAACTCCGACCGTTAGGCGAAGCCAGATTCAGTGCTCGCAAGTCGGCTTCCACCATCAAAGCCACTAACTGTTCAAACGTCACAGAAGGTTCCCACCCTAGCTTCTGCTTCGCCTTTGTGGGGTCGCCGATCAGTAAATCCACCTCCGTGGGCCGTAAATAACGAGCGTCAAACTCTACATAATCGTGCCAATCCAGATTGACATAATTAAAGGAGATGTCCAGAAATTCGCGAATTGAGTGAGTTTCACCTGTGGCAACGACATAATCATCTGGCTCGGGTTGCTGTAGCATCAGCCACATCGCCTTAACGTAGTCCTTCGCATAGCCCCAGTCTCGCTTGGCATCAAGATTGCCGAGATAGAGCTTTTTCTGGGTACCGGCAACAATCCGAGCGATCGCTCTGGTAATCTTGCGCGTTACAAATGTTTCGCCCCGGCGCGGCGATTCGTGGTTAAACAGTATCCCATTACAGGCAAACATCCCGTAAGATTCTCGATAGTTCACACTTTGCCAGTGAGCATAAACCTTGGCGCAAGCATAGGGACTGCGCGGATAAAATGGCGTTGTTTCCTTCTGTGGTACTTCCTGGACTTTGCCAAACATCTCCGAAGAACCCGCCTGATAGAAACGCACATCAATGTCAGTGCGATGCCGATAGTCTCGAATCGCTTCCAACAGGCGCAGCGTACCCATTCCCACGGAATCAACTGTGTATTCCGGTGAGTCAAAACTCACACGTACATGGGACTGAGCACCCAAGTTGTAAATCTCCACCGGCTTAACTTCCTCTAAGATCCGACGCAGGGTAACGCCATCAGTTAAGTCACCGTAGTGAAGAAACAACCGAGCCTTGTCATTGTGAGGGTCTACATACATATGGTCAATCCGGTCGGTGTTAAACGTCGAAGTTCGACGAATAATACCGTGAACCTCATAGCCTTGCTCGAGTAACAACTCACTCAAGTAGGAACCATCTTGACCTGTAATGCCAGTGATTAGCGCTCGCTTGCGTTGCGTC
>DATNPI010000059.1:0-8854 GCA_036703325.1 Coleofasciculaceae cyanobacterium | reverse complement strand
CTTTGCGATCGCGTTTTTTCGTTGCGGCTCCTTTCAGAGAAGCGCACTCTTTTTGACCCTCAGCACATTGGGGTAGAGGGTAATTGTCTATTTTTATTCTGGAGAATTAGTGAGGCACTGACAGTACACTTACCGGGTACTATTGCCTTGGGACGTTACCAACAAGTCGGTGAGGAGGGTTTGCACAACCTCATCTACTCAGTTGTGACTCTTTGCTCTCTAACTAAGGTCAGATTAACCCATTCTCCTTTATCGCTATAAGTGCGAACGAGGCGCTGACGCTGGTTAGGTTGCAACAACCAACCTACTTCTAGAACAAAAAAGTGACCAGATTTAACGGCAACAGGGCAGTTGGAGGATGCCCCGTCCGGCAGTAGCAATATCTGGGTAGGCAAAGCACTCTGGTCAAAGTGGAGAATTGAACCGTTAATCTTAGCAGTAGAGGTGATGGTGCGAGCTGACGCTCCAGTTCCAAATGTCAGCTGTTGTGCTAAACGGTTGGTGTCTTCGCGATATATTTTGAGTCGAGTGGGATAGGTGTCAGGCGTTCTCCAGTCAGGATAAATAGTCACCGCCTCTCCCTGCCATTCCCCCAACAGTTGCTCCAAAGTCAGTACTGGGCGTTCGGGGGTATCTGTACCAGCGAGTTTTTCCCGAATCAACGTTAGTCGCGATAGCTGACTATCTTTGTCAAATAGCTGCACCAGACGCAAACGGCGATTTCCCTCGATCAATCCCAGTTCTGCCCCAAATTCTGAAAAGGGTCCCCACTGAATAGAGCCTTGGGAGAAAGCACCATTTTCACAAAACAGGATGTTTCGGCCCAGAGAACTGTATTCTAGAACTTTTTCATCTACTGGCTGACCCAGTGGGAGACGGCGGACAATCTGGCGAATTGTTTGATTATTGTTCAATCCTTCCAAGCTCACCACAGTAGGCGTATCTTCCAACTGTTCTCCTTGTGGTGAGAAGCGGGTAAATGAACCCTGCCATTCCCCTATATTTTTTAGCAGACATTGCCATTGTGACGCCATTTTTGGACAGTAGCGAATCGTTTCTATCAATTGTAGGAGTTCCCAAAGTCAAAAGGACTTTGGACTGTAGCGATCGCTCCTTAACCGCCTGTAGGCGATCGCTCTTTTAAGTCAACCTGTGTACCAAATCAGAGTGGCACTGAGGGCGATCGCTTTTTGCGGAAAAGGGGAGCGATAAGCAAGAGCGGCATAATTTGCTAACGTGTCTTAACCTTTCACAATAGTTAGTTGGTGGCGTCAGACTCTTCACCAGCATCCTCGATCAATGGGAGACTATTCGCGGCTTGCCTCACCTGTTCGACATCTAAACCTAACGCCTGTGCTATCTGCTCCACAGTCGCTCCTAATCTCAGCATAAAGGGGACTGTTTCTAACTTGCCTTCTAACTTGCCTTCTAACTTGCCTTCCTCCAAGGCTTCCTGATAGACTCTCGTTTGTTTTAAATCACTCAATCCCAACATTTGCTCTATCTCCTCCCGGCTCTTCTGGGGAAATTTATAGACAATAATCGTTTCTATCAATTGTAGAAGTTCTCGCTCCTGGACTTCATTAGCTATCTCCTGTCTGACAAAGGTTATCAACTCCCTTGCTTTTGCCGCTGCACTTTCCTCTGGCTCAATTACTAATTTGACTGTCTCAATCCCAATAGACTGCTCTGCTACTGAACTTAATTCATCAAGATAGACACGCCTTACTCGCCCAGGTGTGAGTAACTCAAGATACCGCTCTGTCTCTCCTATATCTATACTCCGAGTTGGATAGACAACAACTCCACGCCAATTGTTGGTCAGTTCGGTTTTATCAAGATAAATGAAGATTTCTGTGAAGAAGCGAGAGTAAAATTTTTTATCCGGTTGAAACTGGACTTCAACGAAGTAGATGGGTGGTGAGGCGGCTTGATTGGCAGGTAGAAAAACTCCGTCGATTCGGAAGGCGAGTTGTTTGACTTCAACAGATGAGAATTGATAGACATTGGCAGTTTCAGGGGGTTGGTTAATGAGTTCAAAGAAGATGCTAGGGAAGGATTGGAACAGGCGATAGAAGATGGTATCGGTTTTCACGCAGCTTGACGGTTCTGGATGTCTGACAGAATCTTTGATTTTACGCTAGGTGGTAGCGCCGTATGCCATTAGGCTTATCGCTTTTTGTGGAGGAGTGAGAGCGATCGCAGCATCACCCTATAGTCTTAAACTTCCAAAGGTCAACCCTACTGCTGAAAACTATCTAGCACTGGTAAGTCTGAGTACATCTCAACAGAATTACTACAGTGATCCAGATCGCACAACCAAACATTACCTAATCAATTGAACAGCACTTCTACCATCACGACCAGAGCCAGTAATTGTCACAATCTGTCTGTGGGAGCAATCAATGTTTTCCAAGGCATTTAGTGAGATACTGGAATAGTGAGGAAAAGAACGGAATCAACCTTATTTATCAAGGGGAAAAAATTATGAAACTCCAGCTGTTAGCCACTCTAACCTTACTAACTCCCCTATTTTTCACTAGCGCAGTTAAAGCTGAGAATCCGCTTCACCTACAACAGCTATCGTCAACTGGGGCATGTTTCCAGTGTGATTTATCAGGAGCAGACCTCCGTGGCGCACATTTGATTGGTGCTGACTTGAGAGGAGCTAATCTGCAAGGAGCAGACCTTACGGAAGCGAACCTCGAAGGTGCTGACCTCACTGGTGCAAACTTGACAGGAGCTAATCTAACGTCAGCTTTTGTAACCAATGCCGATTTTAAGGAAGCTAATCTCAACGCGGTAAACTTTACTCGCGCTAAGATTTATCACGCTAATGTGTATGGGGCATCGATGAATGGGCTGATCATCAGTGATGCTGAAATATTTAACACAGGAATTGGCATCGGTGGAGACGATGCAGTAATTCCCTCTTGGGACTAGGGTCTATCTGCAAACTGATTTAAGGTCTCGGCCTTCGGACACAAATACTAAGGTTTGAGCTATAAATTGTCGCCCGAAGGCTTCGCCCCTACCCTAATATCTTGGACTTTGCAGACACTGCCTAATCTGTGTCGAAAGGGTATCGACCTCGCCCTCACCTCCCAACCCCCCCCCTGTCCCAAGTTTGGGAGAGGGGGAAAAAGATTCTCCCCCCAACATTGGCGGGATGTGGGGCAAAAGTATCCTACTCACCGTGAGGCAAAACGGCGTACTGCAAACAAGCTTCCCATTAAACCGACTGAACCACCAAGAGCCAACAGAAGTAACGGTAGCAACAATAACTGTAGGGGTTTGGGTTGCGCTCCTGCGGCGATATATTGGATGAAATCTGGGCCAGTGGCAAGCAAGTTTGCTAGAAACTGTTGGATGCTGGTAATCAACGCCCAGGCGATCGCAGCCCCAACAACACCAAAAGCAATCCCCTGCAAGATAAACGGTAGATAAATCCAGGATGTCGTTGCTCCGACTAGCTGCATAATCTCAATCTCGCGGCGTCGTGCCATCACAATCAAACGAATCGTTGTGGTGATTACCGCTACAGCTGTTAGAGTGAGAACTGTAGTAATCGTTAGACTCAGCCAGCTCAAACCCTGATTGAGCTGTTGCATTCGTTTAAGTACCTCATTCATATACTGGATATCATCTATCCCCGGCACCTGAGCCAATTTCTGAGCAAGAAGTGGAACATCCTTTGAGTTCCTTGCCTTGACCTTCAGTTCATCCACCAAGGGATTGCCTTCCAATTGCTCAGTCGCACCAGCGATATCTGAAATCCCTAGTTCCTTAACTAAAGATGCCCACGCTTGCTCTTTAGAAATCTTTTTAACATCCGTTACTTCCGGCAGTTTCGCGACTATCGGCATGACCTTTTCTACCTGTGCCCCTGGATCGAGATAGACAGAGACTTCCACTTGAGTGCCGAACTGGTTTAGCAACCCCTCTAACTTCCAGGAGACCTGCAAACCCATACCAAACAGAAACAACAAGACGGTAACAGTGCTAACTGCAGCCCAGTTCATCCAGCCGCCACGTCGTAAGCCTAAGAAAGTCTCACGCAGTAGGTAATCGAGTTTAGTGATAAATTGGAACATCTTTCACTTTCCAGCACGGTAGCTCATTGATGATTGCTCAATAAATGATTGCATCAAAGACAGTGAGTTGGTGGGTAATTACACTCAGGTTTGAACGACTAGAACTGTTAGTATTAAGAGAAACTACAATTGTCGCAAATCTAGCTATACCCACGAGTCTTCCCCATGACTTCTACTGTTGTCGTCGAAAAGAAAAAATTAGAAAAGCCACCTTTAGAGATTCATTATCTGGGCGATCGCGTTCTGCGTCAGCCTGCCAAGCGCGTTGCCAAAGTAGACCAGAGCATCCGGCAGTTAGCTCAGGAAATGCTGCAAACAATGTACAGCGCTGACGGGATTGGTCTAGCAGCACCTCAGGTAGGGGTAAACAAGCAAGTCATCGTAATCGATTGCGAACCCGATAACCCAGACAATAAACCTCTGGTTCTAATCAACCCAGTAATCAAGCGTTTTGGTCGCGGTCTGTGTGATGCTCAAGAAGGTTGTTTGAGCATTCCCGGTGTCTATCTAGATGTCAAACGCCCAGAAGAAGTTGAAGTTGCCTACAAGGATGAGCAGGGACGCCCACAAACCTTAAAGGCTAAAGGGCTATTATCTCGCGCCATTCAGCACGAGATGGATCACCTCAATGGTGTAATGTTTGTCGATCGCGTACAAAATGGTCTGGCTTTGACAGAAGAGCTGAACAAGCACGGCTTCTCACCACAAGCTGTCAACCCCGTTGCTTAGGAAATCGGCTAAAAATAATGATGACGCCAAAAAGTGGTTTGTTTTTGCTGAGTTCCTGCGTTGCTGGGATTGCTGCCGTCGGTTCAATTTTTGAACTTTCTTCTGGTAACCCCGAGTTGGGCACATTGGTCACTGGAATTATCCTAGCAGCCAGTGTTCCCCTAACTGGAGTGTTTTTCTATGCGGCAGTTCGTGATGCTAGGGCAAATCAGTAGAGTTGTTTGTTATTTGTTGGTTGTTGTTTGTTCATTGTTGATTCATAACTAATAACCAATGACCAACAACCAATAACCAACAACCAATAACGAATGACTGATGACTGGTCAAGCCTACTATGGATTTCTGCGACAACTGTCTGCTGGCAGTACAGCTCAAATACTGCTGCCCCCTTACCCTTTGTCTAAAGATCAGGATGCGGTCATTGGGCGCGATCCTAGTTGCCAAATTCCCTTAGAGCCAAATGATTACCTCAACGTATCGCGGCGTCATGCCGCAATACGTCCTCTCCACCCCTTAGCCAATGGCTTACTGCGCTGGGAAATTTGTGATCTCAATAGCGCTAATGGCACATACCTGAATGGACAGTATTTGAAAGGTTGTCAGGAATTGCAGGCAGGCGATCGCATCGAGCTGGGTCAAGGCGGCCCTGTATTTATCTTTGAGTGTCAGTTCAACCCTAATTCCACGCCACTCTATTCTCCATCTGCACCAACTAACTTCGCCGCAGCTACGGGAAGACCTATGATACCCGTGGCAGCTACAGGGCACCCCAAGCCAGATTCTGTCACCTTTACCCAACTGTTTCCCCTTGCTTCCACGGGACGGGACTTAACTCAGAAAGCTTTTTTGGTACCAGGCATTCTAACGGTGGTCGTTGTGGTATTAATGTTTGCCGCCGTTGATCAGCCAGCTGCCTTTAATATGCTGCTTGCTATCTATTTAGCAAGCGCGGCTCTTTACTTTGTCTATCGACTTTGCGGCAAGCCTAAACCTTGGTGGGTCTTGCTGGCTTGCGCTTTATTGACCAGCTTAATCTTGGTTGGCCCAATCCTGCCGCTATTTATCACTATTTTTCGCGAGATTTTGCCCGGAAGCTTGCCAAATGAAGGGGAAGTGGTGAGCTTTATGTCTTTACTCATCCGGATGTTCTTTGGCGCAGGACTCATGGAGGAGTTGCTCAAAGCGTTGCCGGTGCTGGGAGCATATTTCCTGGGTAGACTCCTACACTCCCCTTGGCGAGAACGGATTGGTGTTTGGGAGCCACTGGATGGGATTTTGCTAGGTACAGCATCGGCTGTCGGATTTACACTATTGGAAACTTTGGGACAGTACGTCCCCGGTATTATTGATGTGACACTGCAAGCTGGTGGAAACGGTCAACTAGCGGGATTGCAGTTGCTGATTCCCCGGATTCTCGGCTCAGTGGTAGGACACATGGCATACAGTGGTTACTTTGGGTATTTCATCGGGTTGAGCGTCCTCAAACCTAGTAAGCGCTGGCAGATTCTGCTCATTGGCTATGTCTGTGCCGCCGGTCTCCATGCCCTCTGGAATTCAACAGGAGTTGTCAGTGGTTTGCTTTTGGCAGTAGTTGGGGTTTTATCCTACGCCTTTTTGGGGGCAGCAATTCTTAAGGCGAGGGCACTTTCACCAACGCGATCGCAAAACTTCGCTACTCGCTTTTTTGGGAACTAGAACAGCAATTCAGTTGAGGATTTCATCATAGAATTTGCTCAAATCGCAGCAAAGGCAAAGCATTTGTACAGAAAAGCGGAGGATTTAATCTTCACTTCCGCACAAATGCTTCGCCCTTAGCAATCAACGAATTTATTTTGAAGGTGGGATTTCTGAACTGAGGTTCTAAGCAGCAGCTAGTTCTGAGTCCATCACTTCTGGAGTGTCATTTGACATTTCCGTCGGAGCGCCATCTTGCACTAATGAGGGAGATTTTCCACCCTTTTGAACCAAATTGGTAACCATCGCCAGCATGGCGTTCACCTTACGAGTCCGCCATTCATCGATAAGCTGTTGCACAGTATCAACAGGCAGACGACGCTCCATAGCCTCACGTAGGTAGGCAGCATGCCCAGTTTCATCCTGAGCAATACTGAGCATACTTTTCTTGAGGTTGCGACTGGTTGGCTCGTCTTCTGGTAAGACATTTGCCATCCGGGCAAAGTCCTTGCTGGCGTCCAGTTCCAGAATGTAGGTACTGGCCATGAACGCAGCCCAATCGATATTCTGGGGTTTCAAGTCCTCCTGGGAGTAGCCCTCGAAGTAAGCCTCAAAGAAGGGACTGCGTTTGCGCTCCTCAGGCTTGCCCTCTTCGGTAGTTTTGGGTAGATTTTTGAAATCGATGACTTGCTTGTTGAGCTGTTTTAAGCTGTGGGCAAAAATTTGACCATGACGCTCTTCGTCTGACGCATGACGGGCGAGTTTTTCTGCAAGCCAGGTATCGCCTTCTGAAGCCGCTCGTTCGCTCAGGGTTTTCAGGAAAGGAACAGAACCAGATTCTGCCAATTGAAACCCAGCAAGAACGTTGGGGCGCGTTTTGGGGTCGCGCAGACTGCTGGCAGAGTAATAAGCAACGGCGCTTGACCCTACCAAGTGCAAAATGTGAGTTAAAAAGTTCATAAAAGATTGAATGGATAAGCCTGGAGGTCACTCTACAGTTGTGATCCTAGCTTGGTTTTCTTAATTGCATTTGCTGAGTCTGATACTGTTGAGGGAGATTTTGCAACTGACATGGCTGGCTCGATGCCAAAAAAGCTCTTAACGCACTGCTCTGGCTCGCGCAAAATAGGTATATTAGATGACTCCAACGCGAGGCTATCAAGCAGTGCGTAGTGCCTTCGCCCCTGTAATCGTGCTATGAAAATGAAACTCACAATTCTCACTACTGCCGCCCTACTAACCACAAGTCTGAGTGCGCTGCACGAGGCGCTAGCTCCCCTTCAGGCTAAAGCTGAAAATCTACAACATATTCAACAGTTACTTTCAACTAAACAATGTCCACAATGTGACCTTAGCGGTGCTGGTTTAGTTTTGGCTAACCTGGAGGGAGCTAACTTGAGTGGGGCAGACTTGAGTCGCGCCAATCTCAGTCGTACTAACTTGGCGGGAGCAGACCTCAGTGGTGCCAACCTCAGCGGTGCTTCTCTTGGCGGTGCCAACCTTACTGGTGCTAATCTTAGTGGTGCCAACATTGGCGGTGCTGACCTCAGAGATGCTGTTTTGTTCAATGCCAAATTAGTTGGGGTCAATCTAAATACAGCTTTTGTACAAGGAGCAATTGGTATTCCTCAGAATGCAGGAACTCCTGAAGACTTCTATTCTTGGGGTGTCGCCGAGGCACAAAGAGGCAATTACCAAGCTGCGATCGCACAGTTTAACCAAGTACTAACCCTCAAGCCCGACTTTGCTCCAGCTCTCTTAGCGCGTGGAATCGCCCTTTACAAGTTAGGGAACGAAGCCGGAGCCACTCAAGATGTCCAGAGTGCAGGTGTCCTCTTTACCACTCAAGGTAATACACAAGGCTACCAAGCATCACAGAACTTTATTAAAGCCATAGAAATTGCTCGGAATCCGCCTAAATCGGGAGGTGGTCCATCAATAGGGGACGCCATTGTAGGCATCAGTTCGCTTCTATTGCGGATTATTGCTCCCTTTTGAGCATAGTGTTTCATAAACTACCCAGGCTTGCCTAACGGCTGAAGCCTGGGTTTTCAGTAGCCCTAAAGTTATCGAACAAGTTAAGCTGAACGTATTCAATAGTTCTGTTTAACTTGCACGACAACCCCGTGCCTCCAGGCTGGTTTATAGACAGCCCCACAAGTGCAATGTTGCTGGCTCCATTAAAGTCGGCATCTCCGTGCCAGCTACAATGCCCACATTTGTGCTTTTTGCCGCTCTGTATGCACCTGTCTGGTACTGGCGTACATTGAACCCTAAGAAGTCGAACCCCTCAGAGGTGTGACACAATCGCGTTTTACTTGGCTTTAGTTCTAATCCCATGACTTTTAGCCACTCGT
>DATNPI010000047.1:0-1708 GCA_036703325.1 Coleofasciculaceae cyanobacterium | reverse complement strand
CACCCATAAAGGGTGAGGCATGTACCGATAAATTCTTTACTTCATCCTTCATCCTTTACACTTCAGACTTCTTTAGTCAAACTGAAGGCTCTTCGTGTGAAGTATGAAGTATGAAATTAACTGCATAGGTAAATCTAGGAGCTTGAGAGAATTACTTGAATTATTTTCATCCTTCATAATTTTTTGGTCAGTATCGGTGTCTTCTGGAACCTGTAAGGGATACAGCCAAACTTGTAGTTAAAAATGGACTAAACCCGTGGTAGGTTGGGATGCCAATCTTAACTGAATACCACGGGTTTTGAATGTCTGAATCAAGCAGCCTGAGTGGGTGGAGATTTGGAAGCGATCGCTTCGGATTGACTACAACCTTTAAATAACGAGAATTTATCGTACCCCGCTCCTATCCATCCCATCATCGTTGCCATCACAGCATAGTGCTTCGTGATTCGCCGTCGATAAAAATTTGTACCTCAGAAGGTAGGATATCTAATGTTTCCGTTATGGTTACAAGCAGGATTCTGGGGTTTGGTGGGTGGTTCAGCTCTGCTACTGGGAGCGGGGTTGGGCTACTTTGTCCGAATTCCCCAGCCTGTAATCGCTGGAATTATGGCGTTTGGTGCTGGTGTCCTGATCTCGGCATTAGCGTTTGAGCTGATGGATGAGGCTTACAAGCGCGGCGGTTTTGACTCGACAGCGATCGGCTTTATAGGCGGTGCTGTCGTATATACAGCCGCTAACTGGTATCTAGCTCAACAAGGAGCTAAACATCGTAAGCGCTCTGGTAAGCATCAGCCATCAGAGGATGAGAATAGCGGTAGTGGATTAGCGATCGCAGTAGGCGCACTACTCGATGGTATTCCTGAATCAATTGTGATTGGCGTCAGCATGATTGAGGGAGGAGCCGTCAGCTGGGTGACTGTGGCGGCAGTCTTCCTCTCAAATGTTCCGGAAGGACTCTCTAGCGCCGCTGGCATGAAAAAAGCAGGTCGTTCAGCTGGCTACATCTTTGGCGTGTGGGGAACTATAGCTGTCATATCGGCCCTTGCAGCACTTCTGGGCTATGCGCTTTTCAGTCACTTCTCTGTAGAAATTATTGCCGCAACTACCGCCGTGGCAGCGGGCGCGATTCTCGCTATGTTGTCAGACACCATGATTCCCGAAGCCTTCGAACAAGCGCATGACTTTGCTGGTTTGATCACCGTCTTCGGGTTCCTTACTGCTTTTGTCCTTAGCAAACTAGGTGGATAACCCACATTCCGCAAGAGTCATACCATTTTGGTTTTGGATTTTGAAAACTTTGCCAATCGGTAGTTTCAGTAATTCAAATGTGTCAAGTTTAAACTCAAATGTATTACTAAGTAGTAAAAGCTGATAACTGTTGAATCGGAATTGCGATCGCAAATGTCGTTCCCTGCCCTAGAACACTCGAACAATGGAGTTGCCCAGAGTGCTGGTTCACCACAATGCTATAGCTAATCGACATCCCTAGCCCTGTCCCTTCACCTATCGGCTTGGTGGTAAAAAACGGCTCAAATACTCGCGATTGTATGGCTTCCGGCATTCCTGATCCATTGTCAGCAATCTCGATTGCTACTTGCTGTGAGTCCAGTAACTTTGTGCGAATCGTAATTGTCGGGATTGTTCTGTGCACATTATCCTGTGCTAGTGACTCTTGCTCTGTGGCAAACAACCCTGACAGAGCATCGAT
>DATNPI010000045.1:0-10097 GCA_036703325.1 Coleofasciculaceae cyanobacterium | reverse complement strand
AGCGGACTTTTAATTCTAATCCCGACTTGATTGAAAAGCAGATTACTGAACGGACTAAGGCAATTTTGCCAGTGCATCTGTTTGGGCGTCCCGCTGAGATGGGTAAAATTATGGCTCTGGCGAAAAAGCATAACTTAAAGGTTGTCGAGGACTGTGCCCAGAGTTTTGGGGCACGGTATAAAGGAAATTGCAACACTTGCGACGGCTCTTGTCAGCCAGAGGCCTACGTAGGTAAGCAGACGGGCACCATAGGAGATATTGGAGCTTACAGTTTCTTTCCGAGCAAGAATCTAGGAGCTTACGGTGATGGAGGGTTAATTGCAACCAATGATGACACGCTGGCTGAGTGTGCGCGGATGCTGCGGGTTCATGGCAGTCGGAAAAAATACTACAACGAAGTCGTGGGGTATAACAGCAGACTGGATACCCTGCAAGCAGCAATCTTACGAGTAAAGTTGCCTCATATCGATACCTGGAACGAAGGTCGCCGCTTAGTGGCCCAACGCTACAATGAGCTTCTCAAGGAAATTCCGAGAGTTGTGATTCCTGACAAATCTCCCTGTCCCGAACACGTTTACCACCAGTACACGATCCGTATCCTGGGTGGAAAGCGAAACGCCCTGCAGCAACACCTGACAGAGGCAGGGATTAGCACAATGGTCTACTACCCAGTGCCAGTACATTGCCTCCCCATCTATATTGATTTGGGCTATACTTTGGCCACCGCAGAAATGGCTGCACAAGAAGTGCTGTCTCTACCCATCTGGCCTGATATGGCTTTCGAGGTACAAGAACAGGTCGTTGATACTCTAAAAAGCTTTTTGTGTACTACTGAGAGTTTGCACCATTCTCAATAGCTGATAAACCCAGCTACTGCACCAGAGTAGAAGTCTTTAACCACATTAAGCCAGACGAGGGGGAGAGAGGCAGATTTTAGCTGGTCAGTTATTTCGACCACGCTGCACTACTACAGTTCAGCAGAAATTTTCCGCGTTCAAATGTGGAAATCGATGGTTCATTGTTCATGGGAAAGCTATGAGCAATGAATCCCAAAAAACTAGTGGTTTCTAGAGCATCGCTCCAGTAGCCACTTGCAAGCCCCGTTGTTTCAAGACCGTCTGATATTAAAGCAACACCAATCTTGACGCTTCCAAAGCGTGGCTACAATCCAGTTATGTTGTTCTAGGGTATCGGCAATTGGTTTTGCCTGATCTAACAAAACACCACTAATAATCCCCCAGCTGGTGGGCGAAGTGATCGCGCTCATCGCTGGGATTAAGTCAATAATTACCTCTGCCAGAATATTGCAGAGAATACCATCAACGGGTTTGCCGCTAGTTAGCTTTGACAAGCGCTCAACACTCCCCTTCTCCACGACAAGCCGTTTAGCGCTAATCTTGTTCAAGTCGCGGTTACTGCGGGCAGCACGCACGGCTAAGGGGTCAATATCTACCCCATAGACAGCTTTGGCACCCAACAACACAGCTCCAATCGAGAGAATACCAGAGCCACAACCAATATCAGCCACCACCGCCTCGCTATTGCCGTAGCCTAGACGCATTTCCAACGCTTCCAGGCACAGTTGAGTCGTCTGATGGTTACCTGTCCCAAAAGCCGCTCCGGGGTCAAGGCGTAAAAGCAGCCGTTCTGACTGGTCTGGTACCGGCAACCAAGCTGGGTAAATCAAGAAGCGATCGCCAATTTCTTGGGGTTCCCAGTGCTGCTTCCAACTGCTCGCCCAGTCTTCCTCATCAATCAGGTGCCACTGGGTCACCGGCACTGGCAGTCCCACTGTTAGAGCATCCTGACGCAACCATAGAGAAAGTGCCGCCAAATCCAACAGCTGTGCCTGCATTTGAGGTAAATGAGCACGTACGAGTAGAGAGTGCGATTTGACCTCAGACGACATTCCACGGCATCCAAACTTTTCCAGTCGCCAGAAGATTAAATCTTCCAAGTCTGGGTCACACAGAATTTGAATTTCCCACCAGCTGTTTGACATACGATTTTAGATTTTAGATTTTAGATTTTGGATTGAGGTTGACTTACCGCGAATCAAAAGTTGACAAATCTGACAAGTAATCTAAATAATCCAAAATCCAAAATCCAAAATCCAAAATTGATTAAAGAGTTACTGTGTAAGCATCCCGAATTCCCGGAACCTTTGTAATTTCTGCCAAAATTCCCTCCGGTAGAGGGTCATCAATGCTCAGTACCATCACAGCGTCACCCCGCACAATTTTGCGACCGACCTGCATACTGGCAATATTGACATTAAAACTGCCCAACAGAGAACCGATTTTTCCAATGATTCCCGGCATATCGCGGTGCAGGGTAAATAGCATATAGTGGCTGGGAGGGACGTTAATCGGGAACTCATCAATACTTGTGATGTGGATTTCCCCATCACTCAACAATGCACCCGTTACAGAATGTTCACCTAAAGAGCCAGTTGCTGATAGGTGTAGCGATCCTCCCGAATAGTCTTGAATCGAGGCATCCCGTGTTTCAATGACGCGAATCCCGCGCTCTTTTGCCTCAATGCTGGCATTTACATAGTTTACCCGCTCTCGCAGCGCCTGGGAAAGTAAGCCTTTCAGCGAGGCTACGACCAATGGCTGGCTATTATTGGTCGCTAATTCACCCTGCAACCGGACGTTCAACAAATCAATTCGTCCTCCCGCTAGCTGACCGACCAGCTTCCCAAGGGTTTCGGCCAACTGCATATAGGGTCTGAGTTCTTCGAGGACATTCGGAGAGAGTCCCGGAATATTAACTGCTGAACGTGCGGGTAAACCTAAAAGGACATCACGAATTTGTTCAGCGACATCAATGGCAACATTGACTTGTGCTTCAGCCGTGGATGCTCCCAGGTGGGGGGTAAGGATGACTTCTTTGCCGAGCGATCGCAGTGGAGATTCTCCCAGTGGTTCCGACTCAAAAACATCCAACGCCGCACCGGCAATCTTACCCAATTTCACCGCCTCTGCTAGCGCTTCTTCGTCAATAATCCCACCTCTAGCACAGTTAATAATTCGGGCGGTGGGCTTCATCTTCTCCAGCGCCTCAGCATTAATCATATGAGTCGTTTCTGGTGTCTTGGGCATATGCAGGGTGATGTAATCGGCCTGCTGCAACAGCATATCCATGTCTACGAGGAGACAGCCTAGCTGATCAGCCCGTTCTATGGAAATGAAGGGGTCATACGCCAGCAACTTCATCCCCATCGCTCGTCCTACAGCGGCAACATGGGAGCCAATTTTCCCCAAACCAACAATACCCAGAGTCTTCTTATAAACTTCCGCCCCGATAAAGCTCTTACGATCCCACTCATTGTTTTTGACTGACTGATTTGCATCGGGGATGTGGCGAGAAAGGGACAGCATCATCGCCAGCGCGTGTTCGGCGGCGGCGATCGTGTTCCCTTCTGGAGAGTTAACCACAACAATTCCCTGACGGGTAGCCGCTGGAACATCGACGTTATCAACACCGACACCAGCACGTCCAATGATCTTCAGTTGCTTGCCAGCCTCAATGATTTCTTTGGTAACCCGCGTACCAGAGCGAATCATCAGGGCATCATAATCTGGGATAATCTTAACTAGCTCCTCAGGCGATAGATTGGTTTTGATGTCAACCTGAGCAACTTGGGAGAGGATATCAATTCCTGCTTGATCAATTGTGTCGGAGACGAGAACCTTAGACATTAGCAGCAGATAGGTTGAAATGGGCTACACACATCGCGCTCCGCCATTCAATGAGCAACTCATATTCAAGCAAGCAGCGCTACAGGCAACAGAAGACATTAGTTTAGTACAGTGGGAGTCTATTGCTACACCTGTGCAATTTCCTCACAGTTATGAGGAGTTACCGCAGTAGCACATTGTAACTGTAAAGGTGTCGCTACACGGCTAGTCATTTGAAAAATCTTCAGCTTGACTGGTCAGACGGTAAGGGTAATGTAATATTAAACACATTTTTTCCTGATTCGGATAGAGGCTTAACGGTGAGCCTGATTGTTATCTAGTGTTTCGAAGCTTAACTTGTATTCAAATGAACTATCTAATTGCCGTACTACAGAACCGAATTGAAGCGGAAGAAGCTTATTCAGCCTTGGAGAAAGAAGGCTTACCAATGGATAAAGTCACTATTCTAGGCAGAGGGTACAAAAGTGCTGATGAATTTGGGTTAATTGACCCCAACGAAGAGGCGCAAAAGCAAACCAAGAGATTGGCATACTGGACGATTCCGTTTGGATTCGCGGCAGGTTATGCCTTTAATGTGCAAACGGGGATAGAACTGTTTGAATGGGCAGGTAGCTTGGGTAATCATATTATCGGTGGTCTGTTCGGCGCGATCGCAGGTGGAATGGGTAGCTTTTTTGTCGGTGGCAGTGTTGGTTTGACAACAGGTGGTGGTGACGCTTTGCCTTACCGTAATCGACTCAATGAAGGCAAATACTTGATTGTCGTCAAAGGTTCTGAAAGTTTGACCCGCCAAGCCACTCGGCTTCTCCGCAAATTCGAGCCTGAGACTATTCAAGGCTACGCTGACCCAGAAAGTGTCTAGAATCTATAAGCAAAACGGCGGAGAGTGCGCGTACTGACACATCAATTACAGCAGCTAAACAACTGGAAAAGGTGCAAAACGGCACAACGACCTATGTGAAAGCCCAAGAACTCCTGCTATCAGCCAAAAATAAACTCAAGCAGCTTCAGGCTAGATAAAAAAGTCAGGTTAAGTAATCGGCTGATTCAAAGCAATGCCAACGCTGTGGCTAACTCATGGCTAGAATCAAGGAAGGTGTAGGAAAGTTTTGTAAAAAAGCGATCGCTAATGCTGCCGAGAGAAGAGCTGCTTAAAGGAGTCGAAAATCGAGAGAGTGTTGCCCGTGTCATTGATTTGGCCGATCAGGCAATCAAGACTTGGGAAGTTGTGTTAACGGATTTCCTCTCACCCCCAGTACTGGCAGAAATCCAGCAGCAGTTTGCGCGTTTGACAGAAGTTCAACTGCTAGCTTGGGGAGGTTATCCCCAGGCAGAACGACAACGTCTGGCGATCGCTCGCTCAGAATTGCCCCTCGACCAATCCCAGGTAGAAGTCGTCGCTTTGGATATTGCTGGGAATTTTCTGTTTGACCCTCCAACCCACCGGGACTTTCTCGGGGCAATGCTGGGATGTGGTTTGGTGAGAGAAAAGACTGGCGACGTAATTGTTTTGGGCGAACGAGGTGCCCAGGCGATCGTTGTTCCCGAAATGGTAGAGTATCTGGAAACTCAGTTGACTCAGGTGCGCTCTGTACCAGTGAAAACCCAGCGCATTGAGCTGAGTGAACTGAAGATTAGAGAACCTAAGAAAAAAGAAATGACGACGGTAGAGGCGTCGATGCGCTTAGATGCGATCGCCTCTGCTGGTTTTGGTGTCTCCCGCAGTAAAATGGCTGATCTAATTACTGCTGGTGATGTCCGAGTTAATTGGAAAGATATTAGCCAAGCTAGTCACCTTCTCAAGTCAGGCGACTTAATTGCTATTCGAGGTAAAGGACGCCTGGAAGTTGGGGAAGTTACCGTAACCAAAAAAGACCGATATCGTGTTCAGCTGACAAGATTCATCTGACAACCTCCTCCTGCTTTCCCTTCTTGGTCATCAGAAAAATTTTTTTGGCAAATCTGCGAAAAACTTCTCTGACACCCGTGTAACTAGCTAGCGGGTGACGCCTGCTATGTTCAAAAAATTAGTTATGTGCAATGCAATGACTTGCAAAAGTGGCGGACGGTTCGCTACACGCATGAGGCACGCCAGGAGCCTTATCTTGTGGACGACCTAGACAAAAAACTCCGAACTCTCGTTGCCGAAGCCTGCAATCATCCACCCAAGAGTTTGGAACGTCGGCAAAAGCTTGGTGAGGTACATCGATTAGTGATGAAGTCCGGCAAGCTCTGGAGAGAATATACACCGTACTACAACGACGCTCTACAAGAAATGTGGGAATTCTGCTGTAAGAACCCCGAACAGTATGACCCCACTCTCAAAAGCGTTATCACTTGGCTAGACGATTATCTCAAAAAGCGGCTGAGAAATTTACGAGATGCCCGGTACAGGCAACAGCGTCGGGAAATCACTGCTTTGGCAACCGAGTCCGGAGAAACAACAGACCCTATAGCGAATTTACCAGCTCGCACCGATATTCAGCCGGTTCTGGAAATTTGGGAAAAGACTCTGGACTGGGTACAGACCGATCCAGATAATGTGTTGCGCTGCACTTGCTTTAGAAAATACAGCAATGTGAACTGCCAAGCCTTAATTCTGCGCCGCTTCCCTTCGGAAACTCCTTGGTCAACCATTGCCGCAGAATTTAACCTAACGCCATCAGAGGCAAAAGATTTACCCAAAGTCTATAGCCGTAGATGCTTGGCTCTGTTGCGAAACTTTGCCCTATCTCAGGGATATGTAGAAGAAAGATAGTTTTAGTCGGAAGAAATCGCCATGATTCACGCAGATCAGAATCTACAAGAGTTGTCAATTCCCATGCCGATTACTCAAGAGGCGCTACAGATTGCACAGCAATTTGCCAACGAGCAACCTACACAACAGAAGGCTCTTCAAGTTTATCTCAACACTCTGGCTGTGTGTAGCGTGAATAACTACTTGCGAATACTGGACATCCCTACAAACCTGACAGAAGGTGATAGCTGGAACCCAGTGGTACGCCTAGCTACCGATGTTGCCGACCTGTGGGTGACGGATTTGGGTCGCTTGGAATGTCGCCCCGTGCCAGCAATAAAGTTAGACGTAAAGACGGCTCAAAAACCAAATAATAATCTGTGGTTTCGATTCATTAGCTCGAAGCCTACCTCTAAAGCGAAATCTAACTCGCTTGTCTGCACCATTCCACCGGAAGTCCAGCTTGAAAGGATTGGTTATGTGATGGTTCAAATTGACTTGGAGCAACAAGAAGCTACTCTGCTGGGATTTTCTAAAACAGCGGCAATAGGTGAATTATCCATCAGCCAATTGCAACCCATGAATGATTTGCTAAAACATTTAGAAAGCATCAAACCGTTGCCCGTCGCACCAATAAACTTGAGTCAATGGTTACAAGGTGTTTTTGAGGTTGGCTGGCAGTCTGTAGAATCCCTTCTGGACGCGGGAAAAGCCAATTATGCTTTTAGGCGGAGAGTTGCCAATAGTATTAGACGGGCTAAACTGATTACATTAGGGAACCAACTAACTGAGGCTACTATAGCTTTGGTCGTTACTATAACACAACAGAAAGATGAGAATGCTATTAGCTTACAGGTGCTTCCTGTAGGAGACGAAACTTACCTTCCAGTTGGGTTAATGCTCACCGTTATCGCTGAATCGGGAGAAACTTTTATCGAAATTTCATCAGGAAGTACTGATAATCTCTTTCAAACACGGCAGTTTGGTGGACGAGCAGGAGAAAAGTTTCGCGTCCAGATTTCTTTGGATGAGGAGAGGATTACCGAAGATTTTGTAATTTGATATTAAGTTTGGTTGTTTGGTAATGCTATGGCTCATTAGTCAGCGCATCCTTTCCCAATGACCAATGACCAAGATTCAAAACCGCTTGAGTTGCTTGAAACTCGGTGATGTTAAAATAGCTTTGGAGAAGACAGCTACAGCAAACCCAGAAAAAGTGTATTACTGTATTACTCATAAAATAATATGGGAAAGCTAGTTTTCTTAAAGCTAGAGAGAGGTGACTTTAATCAAGCGTTTAAGGTCACCCTTGACATTGCAGAAGAGGGTAAATTTCCTTATATAATTGGTGTGAGCGGCTCTTTGCGACAAGCTCCAGAAGTTGCTGAATCCTACAGGGATTGGCAGACAAAATATTGCCGCCTGGAGTCTAGTTATCGCAGGAAACATCGCCTGCACTTCATTGAAGAAAATTCCTCAGATGAGGAGGGCAGCGAGCAAGAAAATTCTGTTCAAGAATGTTATGAAGCAGCAGAGAAATTAAAGGCGAGCTTTCGGAATTGGCTCAAATGTGAAGAATTTCGCGTTATTGAAGAGGAATTATTCACTAATTTAAACAAATCTGAGGAAATTCGCGTAATCCTTCAGACTGAAGATGACCTGTTGCGTAAGTTACCTTGGGAGGTTTGGAACTTTTTTCAAAGATTTCCCAATGCTGAACTGGGTATCAGTCCTTTGTCCTCTTACGAGCAAAGACAACTTGCTCCTTCAAAGAAAGTCAAAATACTAGCAATTTTAGGCAATAGCGATGGCATTAATATTCAGGAAGACAAAAAGATTATAGAGAGCTTACCTTTGGCCGATGTGTGCTTTCTCAGTGAACCAACACGCGAACAATTTAGAAGCCTTTGGGAAGACGATTGGGATATCCTATTTTTTGCCGGACACAGTTCTAGTAAAGATGGGGAAAAGGGTTATATCTATATCAATCAAACTGATGAAGGCAAGTTAGAGATTAGCGAATTAAAGGAGACTTTAAGGACAGCCATTGGCAACGGGTTGAAATTAGCAATATTCAATTCCTGTGATGGATTGGGGTTAGCACGTCAGTTGGAGAGGTTGCATATCCCGCAAGTCATCGTGATGCGGGAGCCGATACCCGATAAGATTGCACAAGAATTTTTAAAGTATTTTCTTACAGACTTTTCTCGTGGCATGTCTTTATACGCTTCCGTGCGACGTGCTCGCCGGATGCTACAAGAACTGTTACAAATAGATCGGAAATTTCCTGGTGCTAGTTGGTTGCCAGTTATTTGCCAGAATCCTATTGCCAAGGACTTTGTTTGGCCTTCGCCACGGCTTAAGCGTTCATGGTGGCGCGAGCTTGCAAAACAGTCAAGACAACATAGCCAGATAGCAATTACCAGCGGGCTTGTGGGTGGAGCGATCGCAGTTATTGCAGTAGTCTGGCTGTCTAGTTTCACTCCATCACCGTGTCCAGCGGCGGAAAAAAGAGAGGCTGGTGTTTGCGTCAAGGATTTAAGCAAAGCACCTCTGATTATCGAGGTTTTATCTCCTCCTTATCAACCTATGGAGACGAATAATGAATATCAATATTTTGATTTACAACAGTATCTAAAGCAAGAGCTAGGAGACAAAGTTAAAGAAATTTTCATTGAAACTGAATACAATATGTCTTATCAAAAGATACAAAGCAAAATTGCCAATAAGGAGTCAGACATAGTTTTTACTCATTCTCCGATAAACTCATGGGTAGCTAAGAAGAACGGCTATACCTGGTTAGGTAGCCAAAGTCACTCTACTTCAGCCTATTACCGCTCAGTTCTATTTGTCAGAGCTGACAGCCCTATTCAATCTATTGCTGATATTAAAGGGACAATGAGGATAGTTTTGGGTCATGTCGGTACAGCATCAATGTTCTATATGCCAGTCTATGACCTATACGGCAAGAGCCTCCGTGTGACCCTAGTAAATTCTTATGGACAAATTCAAGAATTGGTGAGGGCTGGAAACGCTGACGTAGGTGCAGCCGTAGAGTCTGACATCGAAAATCAACCAGAATTCAGAATTATTCATCATAGCAGAGCTATTCCTGTTGCTGGTGTTTTTATCTCTCCTAAGCTTTCAGAGTCAGACCGAAATCAAATTAAGCAAATTTTTAGACAAGCTCCTAGAGATACTATGGCGAAAGTTGGCTACCAGAATATTGCAGAACCCAACTATGATTATCTAGGACAGATTTCACGGAAGACAGAAGAAATTAGAAAGTGTGCCAATTTCAACAATAATCCAGTCCAATTCTTCTGCAAATAATAACAACTATTCATTAATATCTAAATCTTAATTTCTTTGGCTTGATAATTAATTTATCGCTATTTAGGTTATTTTATCGTTTTTCGGCACATCCTCCCATTCCATGTTTTGGCGGCAGAACTCTCTTACAGAGTTACACGGGTGACAAAGCAGTTTTTCGCAGATTCGTCCTCAAAGAATTTTTTTGATTTCAGTGCGAAAAGTTGGGTTGACGGGCGTTAGTAACAAGTAACACGCAAAACACCAAACGGGGCAAGCAGCAAGATGTTACCCCGATGTCAATGCCTAAGTCCGATTGAAATAAAGGATGCAATATGCGA
>DATNPI010000029.1:0-11140 GCA_036703325.1 Coleofasciculaceae cyanobacterium | reverse complement strand
AACTGGAATTTAGTCCCCACAGTTGCAGCTGTAGGAGGCTTTGCGATCGCCGCCTGCTTGTGGTGGCTTTACTTCAACTTTCTGGAAACATCAATTATTATCCGTGGGATAGGCTCAGTCCATGTTTACAACTACGGGCATTTGCCAATCATCATGGGACTTACCTTAATAGCTGTTGGCACTGAGCATATCATTCAGGAAGCTAATTTAAGCGTTCTGCCAGTCGGAACTTCTTGGGCGTTGTGCGGCGGTGTCGCACTCTACATGGGTTCGATCAGCTTCATTTGGATTGCAGCTTGTCGCCGCCGCTTCAGTTGGCTGCTCGTTGCCTCGCTGGCGATCGCCCTGAGTTTAGCAATTGCAGGTCAATCGCTTCCACCATTGGTAGTAGAGGGTTTGCTGCTAGCGATGCTTGTTGGCAAAGTAACTATTGAAATTTTGCGAAATAAATCTACATCTGGCGCGGATGAAGAAAAGATAATTGAAATTGACACGCAGTACTAAGTTATGCACTAACTACACATCACCATTAAAAAAGGTTGGAAATTCAGAAAGATAATTTCTGTTGGCTCACACACAACAACAGAGACCTCCTCAATTGGCGCTTGTAATGGGGGGTTCATTGACTGCTGAAACAGCGGTGTCTATAATTTGCTGCTTGGACATTGCGAAAGCCGCAGTTCCCAATGCAAATTGCAGTCCATTTTGTTTCCAGAAAACATATCTAAGAGTATTATGTCCACTACCTCTGGTGAGATAATACCCACTAATCCCATTGCCCAAACCTACTGGTGTGATATTGTCGCCTTTTGGAGGCCAGAATTTTGGTTCGCGGCTTTTAAAAACACCAATACCTCCAATGGCGCACTGGTTGGGTTTAGCAGAGGAACCACAGTTTGGTATGACACCAAAATTAACTGAAATCGCCTCATTCTTAGAATCAACATAGGGATAAATGTTGCCATCAACAGGAAAATCAGAGAATGCTTTTGAAAGCAGCGAACGGTTAAAGGTAGGAAGAGTAGATGGTAATCTCATTTCTGTGCCTTGCGGCAATTGTTTACGAATATCACTCAGAATTGGTTGAAAAACAGATGCTGGCTGTGCTGGTGTACTTTGCATTTTAGATAGTAAACCGATACCCAGAACGGCTAGGCTGAGACTAAAAGTTAGTAGTGAAGCTCTCTTCATTGACTCACTCCTCTTGTTGTAATGTACGATGCGTGACAAGCAATCTCTTCCCTATCTAACTTCATTAAAATGGGGCTTGTGTTTTGTTTGAGACCAATTTGAGAGCAACTTAAAAACAAATTGATACAAAACTGAGCGGTAAAGTAGGATAGGAACTTGCCTTGTAGCGCTGTAGTCGCTTGCTAATATGCACAGTTATGCTGTATCTACAATGAGCGATCGCCTCGTTTCTGTAACTCCAGCTTTGCGACGCAAGCTCAAATCGGCATTTGGGCAACAGTTCAAATCAACAGAGGATTTTTTGCATACGTGGCGTCAGCAAGCCGATATTTTGGGCAAGCCTCCAACAGAAGCAGACATTGAGAACATTTTGTACTCGGTTACACAAAGCACCTGTGTTTATTCGATAATTAACGGTGTCTGCCAGCTATTGCTCAACCGTCCTTATCGAGATAACAGCACGAAACAGGTGCCTCCTGCTTTAAAGCAAAAGCTTCTTGACAAGTTTAATGAACAATTCAAGGTGGGAGGAGAGATTGCTTGGGGAGAGTTCTCTGTTGCTTGGGTTAAGCATCTCAATGATTCAGAACCACCTCGGTATCAAACTATCAGAAGTTTTTTAGCGAATGAGCAACGAGACTCCTGTGAGCATTGGTTAGTGAACGGGCTGTGTCAGTTGTTGCTCAATTGTTCATTTGATGAATGGCAACTGGAACCGGAGAATAGGAAAACATTGGCTCCCTCTAGTTCTCAATCCCCAATCCCTTATCCCCAATCCCTAAAAACCCCCCACCGGGTTCTTGAAGATCATGCAATTCGCTGGGTAGGACGCACAGAACTCATTAATGAGTTGGAATATCGATTGCAACAAGACTGCCGAGTTTTATCGCTTGTTGGCATCACTGGTATTGGCAAAACATCTCTGGCAATGCGCCTCACGTTAGAGCCATCAGTTGCTCTGGGCTTCCCTGAGTTCTATACTGTCAGCATTGATCGGGCATCATCCAATTTTTTGGTGCTAGCACGCCAGCTTTTAGGAGAGCAACCAGCACTTGAAGAGCAGCTGCAAAAAGATCCCGACTCATTGGTTCAGGCGATGGTGACAAAGTTGCTCACGCATCCGTGTCTGCTTCTCCTAGACATGGTTGAGGAAATTTTAGAATCAGATGGCGAAGGAGGGCATCAGTTTATTGAGCCAATCTTTGCACAATTTTTTGAGCAAATCATCAAGGCTGAACAAATGCCAAGTCGCATTATCTTGACATCTCAAGATCAGCCGCCAATGATTGCAGAGGGACGGTACTTGTGGCGATCGCACACAGAACGACTCAAAGGCTTGGAAGAATCAGAAGCCCTCGAACTATTTGAGAGTTGGGACGTGCGCATACAGTCCGATGTAGATTTGGAAAACCTCAAACGAATAATTCATGTCTACGAAGGGCATCCTTTAGCATTACGAGTCATTGCAGGTGAAATCCGTATGCCACCCTACAATGGAGATGTTCAGGCTTACTGGTATGATTACGGTGATGAAATTCTTACTGTAGAACGCCTGAAAGATGCTCCACAAGAAAAATCTAGACTGGATAAACCCAGACTTGATCGCTACAGCATAGGCTTAGCTGATTTGGTAAAAAAACGGGTAGATCGCACTTTTACTCGGTTGTACCAAACAGAGCCATTAGCTTGTTTAATGCTTTGCCAAGCAGCCGTATATAGACGTGCTGTTGAGCGTTCCGCTTGGTTGCTGATGATGAGTGAGTATCCTCACGAAGCCCAAGCTTCAGCGTTTCAATCGTTGCAACGTCGATTTCTTTTGGAAGAAGAATACACTCAGCATAAAGTTCTTTATCGACTGCACAGCCTCATTCGCCGAGTAGCGCTGGATCACTTACCTAAGTTAGAAGTGCAGGTTTTACCGCTGTGAATTATGACTTAGCCACACCAGTAGAAATACACAAGCTTTCCGCATCAGAGCTTTTGCATATCGGCTGCGATTCTACAGGTAAATTAGTACTAGTAGCATTTAACACTCAAATTGACCAGATACATGAATCATCAACGCCAACGCTCAGAAAATTGACTGCTCTAGAAGTCACTCACCTAAAAGCCGCTTTCTACTGGTTAAACGTCTATGAGCCAGAGCCTGATGCTTCTAAATTAGAACAGATACGCGGTTATCTGGAAGCATTTCATCATTTATGTGAAATGTCGGCATGGCACTCAGCTAGCCAAATACTCTTCACGTCAACAAAAACTTCTCATGGTAAAGAACTATACGAGCAACTCAGAAGTTGGGGGTATTACGCAGAACAGGTAGAACTTTACAGTCGGCTTCTCGGTAAGCTGAATTCAGAGATAGACTGTTTTTGCTTGCAAGGTTTGGGTCGTGCTTATTCTTACTTAGACCAAGTGCCGCAGGCAATGAACTACTACCAGCAACACTTAGAACTTGCTCGTCAAATCGGTAATCGGCAAGCGGAAGCACAAGCGCTGGGTGGACTCGTCGGTGTTTATTCCTCATTAGCACAGCATCAGACTGCAATCAATTGCCTGCAGCAGCAGCTAGCTATTGCCCGTGAAATCAAAGCTAGTAATGAAGAAGGACAGGCGCTAGGTGGCTTAGGAGCATACTATATATTGAGAGGAAATTACCGAAAAGGTATGAAATACTGCCAACAAGCATTGGCGATCGCCCAAAGGGCGGCTCCCAAGGGGAGCATCGCCTTTCTTGGTGGGCAAAGCCGAATTGCCCAAGTACAGGGAGATCAAGAACTGTCAGCGCTAGTTTTGGGATGGATGGGAGGAACTCATTTGTCCCGAGGAAGATATAAGCAGGCAATTAAATACTTGCAACAGCAATTGACTATCAGCATTCAAATCGGCAATCAATGTCAGAGATATTTAGCCTCATACTATCTTGGCAATGCGTATATGCTTTTAGGACAGTTTGAACTTGCTATTGAATATCTAACCGCAACTCTAAACTTTGCCCGTGAAACAGCTTCTAAAGCCACAGAAGCATCAACATTGGACGCTCTAGGTTCTGTCTACAGTGACTTAAAACAATATCAAGACGCCATTGCATATTATAAGCAAGCTTTAGAAATCAGCCGTGGAATTGGAAAACGAACAACAGAAGCAGCAGTCCTGTTTCATCTCTCCTTCTGCTATGGTTGCTTGAAACAACCTCAACTAGCAATTGACTATTGCGATCAAGCTCTTGCTATTGCCGGTGAAACGAAACACCAAGAGGCAAAAGGGTTAGCACTGGCACATTTGGCAAATGTTTATTGGCATCAAAACAAATATTTTCTAGCCTTATGGTTTGTGATCCAGAGTTTACTTATTCTACCTCCTTGGGCTAGTGCCAATGGTCGCTCTATCTTGAAGGTAATGCTTACAGAAATCATTCCATTGGTTAGCAAACTTAACTATAATATAAAACTTTAAGGCTTTCATCGAAATTTTCAGCAAAAGTTTGCCGGACGCTGGTTGGCTGCTTTTGTCATTCTGATGAAAAATTCCCATAAGTAAATGTAGTTAGATTTGATAGAATTAGCAATAGCCGTATAGGTATACGGATAATACCTCAATGAAGCGTGACAGAACGGGAAAATTTATCCATAGTTGGGAAAAAGAATCGAAGCAGGCAGTCAACTTATCGCTAACTAAGACAGCTTGGCAGATTCTAAAGCAGGAGGCGCGTGAACGTGGTATTTCCCGTTCTGAGTTGGTAGAACGCTATGCTCGTACCTTGCAATCTGATTTGTCTTTCAACAATCTTAGTAGCAACGGCAAGCTTGGCGCTTCCCATCTAGCAGCGGAAACACAACAAAGAGCTGATAACGACTTAGAAGGACTTGTGGCAGAACGAACGTCGGAACTGTCTCAAGCCAATGCACAACTGCAAGTGCAAATTGTTGAACTGCAACGAACCATTGAAGCTTTGCAGTCGCGCCAGCTTGATTTCACTCCACCTCAGCCAGCCCAAGCAGCACTACAAGGCGATGCTCCCAAAGGGAGCCGCCCAGGGGGCGATCGCGAAGTCATTCACATTCTCGAAAGCATTACTGATGGTTTCATTGCCTACGATCGCCACTGGCGCTACATCTACGTTAATGAGGCAGCCGTAGGGCTACTAAAGAAGAGCAGAAACGAACTCATTGGTAAGCGCGTCTGGGATGTGTTTCCTCTTTTATGCGGCACCAACATTGAACGCATGCTGCACAAAGCGGTAGATGAACAAACTGCTCTTGTCTTCGAGGATTATTACGCTCCTTTGGACACTTGGGGGGAAGTTCATGCCTACCCCTCTGCTGAAGGACTTTCTCTGTTCGTTCGGGACATTACCGAGCGCAAGAAATTAGAACAACTACTCCAGCAGAACGCACAAGCTCAAGCTAGTCAACGTCAATGGCTGGAGGCGGTACTCAATCTGCTGCCCATTCCACTGGTATTTATTGAACCCCAAACGGCTCGCTTCACCTTCTCCAATCAGGCGGCAAATGAGATGGCAGGAGGTAAAATTGCTGATAATCGCCCTGCTGGAGTGTATAATGCAGAATTTTCCTGCACCGATGCTACAGGGCAACTCATCCCGCCCGAGCAACTTCCAGCAGTCCGGGTGGCACGAGGCGAAAAAATTCATGGGGCAGAGCTGAATTGGCACACTCCAACTGGTGTTTACTCGCTGCTCGTTTATGCAGATAGCTTACCCGCAATGCATGGGCAACCAGCAACTTGCGTGATGGTGTTTCAAGATATTGGCTCCCGCAAACAGGTAGAGTTGCAACTTCAGCAAAGCCAGCGATTCATCGAACAGGTTGCTGATGCCACGCCTGGTGTGTTGTACATCTATGATTTAATCGAGCAGCGCAATGTCTATGTCAATCGTCAGATTGGCGAACTCCTGGGTTATACTGCAGAACAAATTCAGGCAATGGGGAACCAATTCCCTCACCTCATGCACCCTGACGATTTTGCCACTCTTCCTAACCACTTGGAACGCTTTGAGCACGCTCAAGATGGTGAAGTGATTGAACGAGAATATCGGATGCACCATGCCAATGGAGAATGGCGTTGGCTTTGGAGTCGGGATCTTATTTTCACCCGCACACACGATGGGTTACCCCAGCAAGTGATTGGCATCTCACATGATATTAGCGCCCGTAAACAAGCAGAAGAAGCTCTGCGGCAACAAGCCGAGGCATTAGAGAACCAGCAGAAATGGTTGGAAGCGGTGCTTGATTTAATGCCGACGCCTATGGTGTTTGTCGAACCGGGAACAGCAAAGGTAACTTTTGCCAATCGAATTGCCAATGAACTGGCAGGTGGTGACTTACCCAAAAACAAATCCCTCGAAGAATACGCGGACGCATACTACTGCACAGATGGAGCAGGTGAGCGCATTCCGACTGAGCGAATGCCTGCGGTTCTCCTAGCAAGAGGAGAAAAATTAGAAAACTATGAGATGAACTGGCATACACCAGGTGGTATTCGCTCAACTCTGTGCTGGGGAGAAACGTTACCACCTATGTACGGACATTCAGCCGTTTGCATTGGTATGTTCCAGGATGTCACTAGGTTGAAGCAAATTGAGGAGAACCTGCGACAAACCGAGGAACGGCTACAGCTTGCCTTATCCGGAACAGGCACGATCGCTTGGGATATGGATTTGAGGGCAAATCATGTCGTGTGTTCTCCGAATGCCCTTGAGGTTTGGGGAATTCAAGAAGGAACGGGAGAAGACTTTTTTGCTGTCGTCCACTCTGAAGAGCGGCAAAGTGTCATCGAAGCCTATGAGCGTGCGCTGGCTGGAGAAGAAGATTACGCTCAGGAATACCGCGTTATTGGTCCGGACGGAACGGCAAGATGGCTCTGCAGCCAGGGACGAGTATACAAAGATGCTGATGGTCCTGTACGGATGGTAGGAGTATCGATTGATATAAGCGCCCGTAAACAAACAGAACAAGCGCTCGCAGCAAATGCTCAACGATTAAGTCTGGCGCTGGCAGCTGCGAAAATGGGAGATTGGAGTTGGGATGCAGCAACAGATATTGTCACATTTTCTCAACGAGCAGCCGAAATTTTTGGCATTCCGTCTGGTCCTTATATGACTTGGACGCATATGCGCGACCTACTTCATCACGAAGATCGAGAGCAGGCTCGTCTAGCGGTTGAGCAAGCAATCCGCCACGAGCGTGATTATGACATTGAATACCGGGTGATTCATCCCAATGGAGCCGAACGGTGGGTTGCAGCAAAAGGACGTGCTCAGTATAGTGTTTCAGGAGATGTCCTGAGTATGTTCGGAGTTGTGCAGGATGTAACCGATCGCAAACAGATGGAAGCGGAACTCCGTCGTCGAGAACAAAGGTTCAAGACTTTAGCTGAAAATTCCCCAGATATCATCAGTCGAATCGATTCAGAATTTCGCCATATTTATGTCAGTCCTGCTATCGAACAGGTGACTGGTATTCCAGCAGAAGAATTCATTGGCAAAACCAATATTGACTTAGGTATGCCACCAGAGAGTTGCAGACTCTGGCATGAAAACTGGCAACAGATATTTACAACTGGGCAAAGCCGTTCGATAGAGTTTAACTTTGAAGCGCTTAATGGTACCCGTTGGTATCAATCGCGTTTTGTACCCGAGTTTGCAGCCGATGGGACGGTCGAATCTATCATCGGTTATGCCCGTGATGTTACTGAGTTCAAGCGAGTTGAGCAACAAGAGCGTTTTCTCGCTCAAGCATCGCAAACGTTTGCAGCGGCGAGTTTAGATTTGCAAACGGTTTTGAACACTATCACCCGACTTGTTAGTGAATATACAGGTGATGTTTGTGTATTGAGTCTGCTGTCTCTTGATGGGCAGTGGCTTGAGCCTGTCTCTGTTTACCATGTTGATCCAGAGGTAAGACAGTTTGTGAATGAACTGTTAAGCAGTTACCCTCGCCGTGTTGATGAGGGAATTGGGGGGCAAGTGATGCAAACAGGAGAAGCCCTGTTGATGCCAGTGACATCACAGGAGGAGTTACGTGCCGTTATCAAACCAGAGTATCAGCGCTACTTGGAGCGCTTTAAAGTTTACAGCACCTTGCTTGTGCCACTTAAGGTACGAGGACAAGCGATTGGAGTGTTGAGCCTGACTCGCAATCATCCTGGAGAACCTCACAATACCAATGACCAAACTTTATTTCAAAATTTGGCAGACCGGGCGGCTATGGCGATCGCCAATGCTCAACTCTATCAACAAGCTCAACTCTCACGCCAGCAAGCAGAGCAAACTGCTGACCGTAATGCACGTCTTTTATCAGTCACAGCAGCACTCTCGGAATCGCTCACTCCCACTGAAGTTGCTAAAGTGATTGTTGAGCAAAGTACCGCCGTTTTGAATGCTTGCTCCGCTATGATGGCAATTCTGAATAAAAATGGTACGGAGCTTGAAATCGTCTATTCTGTTGGGTATCCACAAGATATAGGAGAATGGCGTTGCTTTCCAATCACAACACAAGTACCACTGGCTGAAGCTGTCAGAACTCGAGAACCCATTTGGGAAGAATCGACCGAAGCACGACTGGCTCGTTACCCTCACTTGGCAGAATACTACGCCCAGTGTAATTATGCTAGTTGGATTTCGTTACCTCTGGTGGTAGAGGGTCGAGCAGTTGGAGGAATATCTCTCAACTTTACTCAATTCTCACCTTTAAGCGACGATGACCGGGCGTTTATCCTTGCCTTGGCTCAACAGTGCGCTCAGGCTATAGTCCGTGCCCAATTATATGAAGCCGAGCAACAGGCACTAGCCGCAGCCGTTCGCGAAGCGGCGCGTAGTGCAGCAGCTAACCGCACAAAAGATGAATTTCTTGCTGTTCTCTCACATGAACTGAGAACACCTATGAACCCAATTTTAGGTTGGACGAAATTGTTGCGAGAAGGCAAACTCAATGCTAGCAAGACAGCAGCTGCTCTAGAAACCATTGAGCGTAATGCCAAGCTACAAGTCCAACTGATTGAAGATTTACTCAATATTTCTCGGATTTTGCAAGGCAAGCTTAGTTTAAATACTTGTCCTGTTAATTTAGAATCAACAATTGAAGCAGCGCTCAAAACAGTAGATTTGGCAGCCCAAGCTAAAGCGATTCAAATTCAAACTCATTTTGAATCGGATGTGGGTAATGTTTTAGGCGATGCAACTCGTTTACAGCAAGTCATTTGGAATTTGCTTTCTAACGCTATTAAATTTACTCCTAATGGTGGGCGTGTAGAAATCCATCTCAAGGAAGTTGAAAAGCAAGCACAGATTGTTGTTAGTGATACAGGCAAAGGCATCAATCCTGATTTTTTACCGTACATCTTCGATTACTTCCGTCAAGCAGATAGCAGTATCACTCGCACTTTTGGCGGTTTGGGGTTGGGGCTGGCGATCGCACGCCACATTGTTGAGCTACATGGGGGAACCATCCAAGCTGAAAGTCCAGGGGAAGGACAGGGTGCTACCTTTACAGTTAGGCTTCCCCTTATACCGACACCAACTTTAGCAATTGGGGAAGAGGCATTTATGCAAGACGCACTCACTTTGCAAGGAATTCAAATTCTGGCTGTTGATGATGATGCAGACAATTTAGAATTAGTCACTTTCGTTTTAGAGCAAGCTGGTGCTAGTGTTATGTCTGTGTCTTCTGCAACCGAAGCGCTGCAAAGACTCAAGCAAACCCAGTTCGATATTTTGTTAGCAGATATTGCAATGCCTGAAATGGACGGCTATACATTGTTGCGCTTCTTAAGAGGTATGCCACCAGAACAAGGGGGGGCAATTCCAGCGATCGCTCTGACTGCCTATGCAGGAGAAATCAATCAGCAGCAGGCACTTGCGGCTGGATTTCAGTTACATATTCCCAAACCAATTGATCCAGAAGTCTTAATTGAGGCGATCGCCCAAATTGTGTCAACTCATTCTACTATCCTGTCGGATGAGCGCAAATGATTCATGAGACGACGGGGACTGTACATAAGGAAATCTTTATCCGCTCTCGGTTGCTATCCTATGGGGTTGCGATTCTGGCAGCGACAGTCGCCCTCGTGTTAACGCAACTGCTTCTGCCGCTGCTAAATCCGCTGATATTTCCGCTGTTTTTTGCGGCTGTTGCAGTCAGTGCTTGGTATGGCGGAATGGGACCGGGATTGCTGGCGATCGCTCTGGGAGTTGGCTACAGCCTCTACTTCTTTATTGAGCCGATCCACTCATTTGCCATCACTAGTGCGAATCGCTTGGTGCAATTGATTGCGTTCTCACTGGTATCATTTTTAATCGCATTAGTCTGTACACAGTTGCAGGTTGCCAACCGGAAAACCAAGGCAAGCTTGCGGGCAGTGCGGCAAGCCAATCGGCAGGTAACACGTACTTTAGAAAGCATAAGTGATGCGTTTGTTGCTCTCGACCGTGACTGGCGGATCATTTACCAGAATGCAGAAGCCGAGCGACTTAATGGCAAACCTCGGACAGAAGTCATTGGAAAGACCCACTGGGAGGAGTGGTCTGTGTCGGTAGGGACGAACGTAGAGCGCCAGTATCGGCGGGCGATGGCACAACAGATTCCCGTCCACTTTCAGCATCACTATTACCAACCACCCACATACGATATGTGGCTTGAGATTCACGCCTATCCTCACGAGGATGGTCTGGACATTTTCTTCCGGGATATCAGTGATCGCAAACAGGCAGAAATTGCATTGCGTGAACGGGAAGCGCGACTGAGGCTAGCCCTTCGAGCCGCAAAAATGGGCACTTGGGAGGTAGACCTCCGCACAGGAGTAGTGCAGTTCGATGAAGCGCTCAATCAAATTTTTGGACTGTTGAGCAGTCCTGAAAATCGAGACGAGTGGCGCGAGTGCTTATATCCAGAGGATCGCGATCAAGTGGAACAGGTTTTTCAAAAAGCGGTGG
>DATNPI010000023.1:0-2748 GCA_036703325.1 Coleofasciculaceae cyanobacterium | reverse complement strand
AATCGATAGATATTAACGGAATTAATTACAGCGATTCTTATTTGAGTTCATACCTGCTAGCTTTTTGTCACTAGTCAGTGGTCAGTTGCTTTTGCTTTCTTCGGACAACTGGTAGAAGACAGAAAACCTAAGTGTAGATGGGTGCAAATTGAATGCACAGCAGCTTAGTTCACTGTATGCCTGGTCATCCCCACCCTAGAAGGTCGAGTGGTCTGGCAAGTCAGAATTAGCTTAGAGGAGATGTTGGTTGGGTTTGAAGGTAATCGCCTTAAAGTTACTAAGCCGTTTCCAACCAATCAAAGATGCGATCCAACTGGTCTAGCGTCACCAATCCGTACTGCCAAAGAATCATCGGCAGGTGATTAGGAGCATCGGGTTGATGACGCACTGCCAAGTCAATTGAAGCCGAGGGAATCGCTAACTCATCCTTTAAGAAACTAATTAAATTTTGGAGGGGTGTAGATTTCATTGACTTATCGTGAAAAATCTTCGAACATCCTAGACTTGGAAACGGCACAGGGAAACAGTAAACGTTCGGAAACCACACAAGTGAAATACTGGTTATCTTCCGGGATTTCACGGTGATCTGATTCCAAGGCTTTACGAAATTACTCAAACCAACAGGCTATTCCGGGCACTTCACCAAAACTTCATGCAAAACACCCTATTTATACAAAATGAATAGGAGCATCCCGAATTTGCAAATCGCCCCCAGGCTAGGGAGCATCCCGATCCGTACACATTGCCCAGAGACCGGAAGTCTGGGGCTACACGAAACTTAGCTTGAATGACACTGACTTAAGCGAAAAATTGTCAATTTTTTGGAGAAACCAAGTCTGGGGGGCTTCCCCCCAAACCCCCCATCTTTGGACGAGTGCCTCCCCCAAACCCCCTGCACAAGGGTTGATTGGTATTGATGAGAGTTCTTAAGTCAGTGCCATTCAACTTAGCTTGCTTGGAGCAGGTCAATAAGAGGCGATCGCACCACACCCATAAGTGTTATTGCTTTCCCTCTGACCGCCGCAACGCTCGAACATAAAGTAACAAAACCTATAGATGCATAAGTGGCATTGGCTCAAGAGATATATGCTTCCCAAAGATAGAAGGTAGTTATGTCTAATCAATCTTCAGGTTGTTTCGGCTGTTTGGGAACGCTATTTTCTCTGACCCTTATCGGCTCGGTTGCATTTGGTGTAACTAGCATTGCCGTAAAAGTTGGCAATTATGTGTTTGGTTTTGGTAGCACTGTTAATCTACTTAAACAAGGGAAAAGTGTTAGTGATTTAAATGATTTACAAAGTAAAACGAAAGCAACTGAACAGTGGGTTAAGCAGTTTCACACGCAACTAGAGCAAGGAAAATGCCAAGAAATTTATAAACAGGCTAATGAAGTATTTAAGCAGGCAACTCGTCAATCAGATTTCTTAAATTTTTGTGAGAAAACGCGCCGGGAGTTGGGAACTATCAAATCAGCTCAACTCCTTGATTCGTGGGGACAACCAGCCAATCAAGATTCGGATAAGTATATCCTGAGCCGATACTATACAAGTTTCTCAAATTTCTCGGCTCAGGAAACATTTGTTTGGCTAGTCAAGGACAGTAAGCCAGAGCTTATTCAATATCAAATCAACCCAGTAATCCCAAGACACAATGACGGAATTAAGCCGTTACACCACTTAGCCCCGACTAGGCCGCAGCAGCTTTGATGCGATTACTGATGCCCTACTCGCCAGGTAATCACAGCAACATCACGCTTCACATTGTCAAATCCTAAAGCCCCAAAACAAACTTGGCAATGTTGAAATAAATCAGGACACCCAAGACATCAACCGCTGTTGTGATAAACGGTGCCGACATTAGGGCAGGGTCTAAGCCAAATGAGCGGAAAAGAAATGGTAGCGCTGAACCAGCAATAGAAGCTAAGACTGCGATCGCAACTAGGCTGACTCCCACTGAAACAGCAACAGCAAGATTTCCCTGTAGCCAGTAGGCCCATCCTGTCGCGACTCCTCCCAAGATTGCCCCCAGCAGTGCACCCGCCATTACTTCTCGTAAGACTACTTGGAATACTCCCAAATCGCGAATTTCATCGGTATTTAAGCCGCGAATTACCACCGTCGAGGACTGAGCACCAACATTACCACCCGTGCCAGTAAGTAGAGGGATGAACGCCGCTAGCGTCACCACTTGCTGCAAAATTGCTTCTTGCGATCGGATAATTGTGCCTGTGACCGTGTTGGTGAGCAGCAAGACAAACAACCAGACAACTCGTTTACGGGCAACCGTTAGTAAATTCGTTTGAAAATAATTGTCACCCCCTGACTGAACACCGCCACCCAAGGCATAGATGTCCTTGGTTGTTTCTTTCTCCATGATGTCAATCACATCATCAACCGTGATAATACCGACTAAACGCTCTTCCCGATCCACGACAGGCACCGCGAGAAAATCGTAACGTTGAATCAGTCGTGCCACTTCCCCTTGGGCTGTATCTGTTTGCACATAGACGACATCGCGAGTCATAATTTCACCCAGAGTTTGCTCAGGCTGGGACGTAACTAAATCTCGTAATGAGACAATTCCGCTCAGGTGTTGTGACTCATCTGTGACATAGAGGTAATAAATAATCTCGCTGGCATTGGCTAAACTGCGGATTCGTTCTAGGGTTTCGCTAACCGTCAAATTCTCGGTGAGGGAGATATATTCGGGCGTCATCAGCCGCCCCGCCGTATCGGCTTCGTAACCCAG
>DATNPI010000708.1:0-2477 GCA_036703325.1 Coleofasciculaceae cyanobacterium | reverse complement strand
AGCAAGTAAATTATCTTTTGACACTCAAGCGGTCTGAACAAACCCTCGATTCTTGAATATATCTGCGATCTTCAAAGGCATTGTCAAGGTGCCCTGACGCTCCAAACAACTACCTGCAGGTATTGCTATTGCGCTTACTTTTATTTTCAAATCGCTTTGGGATCTCAACACTAGCTAATCCGGTACGCTCCCCACCCTGCCATTACTTGCTCTTTTTGTGTTGTGCTTCTTGGCACTTACGTGCTTCGCGGGAATCTCTCCCTACTAGGAATGGTTCAAGACGTAGTTGATTATTCTTACCCGCACCCTGATTATAGGAGAAGATTCACGGCGGTTTCAACCGCCCGGGCGATGCCGCCTCGCCTAGCCGCAGGATCCTTGCCGGGGCGCCCACTCTTTGGGACGCTCGTTTTCCACTTACCGAGTTTTTTTTATGACTTACGCAGAAACCGGTTTGATGTACGAAAATACGGCGTGGAGGGCGATGGGGTAAAAAAACCAAGGTAATGAGAGTGCCTGTGCGTCCAAGACTCTATCTGACAAAAGCTGTCGGAACTCACCTGCAAACAGCACAATTGTCAAGTTACAATCAAAACTAGGTAGGACGTGATGTAATGTAAGGTATTTAGAGGTCGAGTTGAAACCCAAATACTTTGTCGATCGGATCTCTCCAGAAAGTAAGACCGAGCTCAGACAGGACAAGAGTCACAGGTGCTTTTTCGGGGATGTCTATTGGTTATGTTAACATTCGATAGTGGTAAAGCCTAAAACGCTGACCCCATTACCGAAAAACCAGAGATCGTTCCCTGATTTTAGGCATGAGTTGAGCCAGAATGACTAATTCGCTGATATTTAGTTATGTTTGCGAACATTCGGCTCGACTTGATATTTGATAAAAATGTGGTAGAACTAGGATTGAAAGACTCAGGTGAAAATCCTTGATGGTATGGAGCCTCTATCTAAGCTTCCTCTACGGCATCAAAGCAAAACAGTCAATCGCCCGCTCGGCACGAGCGCGAAAATCAAGCGTTGCCAGTACAGCAGTTGTAAATTGTGCGCGGGGGATTTTCCTTCGTGCATTGATTGATACGCCAAAGCTAAGAGACAATCTCAGCTTAGATATTTGTTAGCATTGGTTAGCAAAAAGTATCGGAACGCTTGAGGAGAGCACCATCTCTGGGTGATCGGGAGCAATCCTGCTAATTTAAGTGGACTCGGTGAATCAAGAATCCCCTCGCCGTTAGGCATGGGGAGTGTCAAAAGCACAGCACCTCGGCCATGACAGGAGTCAAATCGCAGTGTCATGTTTATTCTGAAACGGCAGGATGTTGAAATAACCAATTTTCAACACCCAAAACGGGATCAACAAATTCCCATTCTCAATTATCAGGGGCAGACTTTTCGCCTGATCAGCGCCTTCAACGGCAAGCAAGCAGAAGACGCCAGAGCCTTGTGGCGGGACTTAACCGACAACCGAGGCAAAGCCTGTGTTCTGCTAGAAGAGCCGGATCGATATAGCGTCTGGGGAAAAGTCCGTTTAGATCAGCTTGCCGGTGAAGAACCGGCAGGTAATGAAGCAGCCAAAGCACCGCTGTTCGCGCAGGCTTGTCTGCTGCTCCTCCAAGCTGTTTACTTCGATGTAGAAGACCTCTTAGGCGCAAGGCAAGCCGCATCGTTTCAGAAAGATATCGCCAAGGTATTTCAGCAGGGAAACTTCCCCCAGGCAGACTCCCCTGATGCGATCAAAAATTGGCTAACCGTTAGTCCCTTGCAAAATCACAAGGCGCCCCCTTGGCAAGAGCAGCATCTCAAGACATTATTGCAAGAACTCCACCGTTTGGGCAAATCATACTTTGGCGATACGGGCTTCGCTGAGGGAGTTAGCGAAGTGCTGCAAGATATGCCAGCACCGGATCGCACTCAGTTTCTAGATTGGCTGAAACAATCAGCCCTCAACAAGTTGTGGATCGCAGCATAGAAAATCTTTGACAATTGCTCAGACAATTGGGCCCAGATAATTGAGCCCAGATAATTGCACTGTAGGGGGTACGCGATATACAGGTTGGATTACCAAGGTTTATTTAGCAACCAAATTGTTGAGTCCGTTTGGATGCCAATTAATGTCTGGCAATTTAACTAAATTTCGATCGCTCGCACTCCCCCACCCATAATCATTGATATGAGTTGGGGAGTGCATAAGCAAAAAAACAGATACCGCAACATTTGAGGGTATAATTTCAGAGATAGATTGGGTACTGTAAAAGCCTTAAGGGTGGAGACATATACCGTATTTCTATCATTAATTTCCGGGCAAAAGATCGACTAACGACTAATTCCTTGAATTAGTAAATAGATATTATTCTTGCTTAGTCTTTCTAGAGTGTACAAGGGCAAAAGTCCCAAGGACACGCTGAGGACGCCAGTTTTTCCGGGAGCGTCAGACAAAGGTTCTGTTGCGAAAGAATCCTCATCTACAA
>DATNPI010000701.1:0-4054 GCA_036703325.1 Coleofasciculaceae cyanobacterium | reverse complement strand
GTGAACCAGGGGTGAAGACGATTTGGCGAGGACTACGACGATTGCATGACATCGCACAAACTTGGAGGCTAGTGTCCACCACGACCTCTGACTCTGTCAAGTCTTAGGATGTTAAGAAAGATGCGATTAATGCATAGCTTGTAAAGGGGGGAGCAAGAAAAGTATCTGTAACAGGCATTTAGGAAATTCGTATAAGTGGGCGAACTTAATAGACCTCTTACATAAATCCTGGAATGCCCCCTAAATCCACGCCAGTTGCTCTACTTGGGGAGACCCCTGCGTACCCGCCACTGGCTCCCCAAAATTGGGGGACTTTGTAATTCAGGTTCCCCCCAGAATTGGGGGGTTAGGGGGGCGAAAATCGACTTTTGCAAGAGGTCTAATGAAGCCAGCAATATTGGAACGGAGAATGGGCTGGTGCTATTTGAAAAGCGATCGCATAACCTAGTTTTGACGCACAACCTTAGGTAGAGGGGTTTTCTGTCGAAGTTGCTATTGCTGTCTAGATGAGGGAGGATGGCTTTCAGGCTCTAGGAAGTCATACAGAATTTCGTCCGGTTCATCATCCTCATCGTCAACAAGGCTAGTACTTACAAAACTGGCGTAAGACTGCTGTACTGTTAAATCCGGATGAGTGTACTCATGGTCAAAGGTAGGCACTGTTCTAGCTGCTTCAGGCGGGGCGGCACTAGGGATGACTTGGTATAGTTGTGCGATTTGCTTGCTCAGGTTGGCAACTTTCCCCTCAAGTGTCTCCAATTGCTCCACTGTCGCATAGCGTTTGACAAAGCCAGCCTGGTGAAAGAACTGAGTTAGGATTTCAATTACAGCTGCTGAAGGCTCCTCAAACCCAAGTTGCTCTTGATAGGCAGCCAGGGCTTGATAGATCTCTTCTGGTAGGTAGACGTTAACTTGCTTTTTGTGGCTAACCATAATTCCTGCTTTAGACAATCAATCTATCACCCAACAGCTCCGAATTAGCTCCACTCTATGCAGACCGCTACAAGCTAGTTGTCTTCTGTCTTGAGTGATTTGAGATATGCAACGACTGATTCGGCACTAGGGATGACATCCTAATAAGGTATCTCCAACCACTGGTGTATGTTAAGTTCATGCACTTACTTTAAGCTTTGTATCAAAGAGTTTGAAGTTCTGTAACTCTTGCCTAAGGCGATGAAAGCGCTGCGGTAAACTAGCCCTTGATCCTGAGTCTCACTCAAGGGTGGAGAACTCGCTTTTTGGAGCCGTTATTAAATGTCTCATAGCGTCAAAATTTACGATACTTGCATTGGTTGCACCCAGTGCGTTCGGGCTTGCCCAACAGACGTCCTGGAGATGGTTCCCTGGGATGGCTGTAAAGCAGGTCAAATTGCCTCATCTCCTCGCACAGAAGACTGTGTAGGTTGCAAGCGTTGCGAAACTGCCTGCCCTACCGACTTTCTAAGCATCCGGGTTTACCTAGGGGCAGAAACCACTCGCAGTATGGGCTTGGCTTACTAAGAAGTTGGTCAAAACCTCTCAGTCTTTGTGGTATCGCTATAGAAAGCGTCTTTAAGATGCATTGGGATTTAGATTTACTGAGGGAGCAGAACTGCCTCCTCTTTTTTTTTGCGGATTTGTCGTCACTTCCCTGGTAAGAGATAAAGCTTCTTGACGCCACCTCAAGAGGCGAGTAGCTTGTAAAACATGGTGTGTGAACCAGGAGTGATGTAGGAAATGTGTGGAATCGTTGGCTATATTGGCACCCAAGCGGCGACAGACATCTTGATGGCAGGGTTGGAGAAACTGGAGTACCGGGGCTACGATTCGGCTGGAATTGCCACGGTTTTGGAAGGTGAGATCCACTGTGTTAGAGCAAAGGGCAAACTCTACAACCTGCGCGAGAAGCTAGAACGGGAAGTCAATCCCTCTCAAATTGGTATTGGACACACTCGCTGGGCAACTCATGGCAAACCAGAGGAGTATAACGCCCATCCTCATATGGACACGGCGAAGCGAGTTGCGGTGGTGCAGAATGGCATTATTGAAAACTACCGCGAGTTGCGAGAAGAATTGAAGGAGCGGGGACATCAGTTTCGCTCTGATACGGATACTGAGGTAATTCCTCACTTAATTGCTGAGTTTTTGCCGAATCCTCCCGTCTTTAGCCCCCAACCCCCAACCCCCTTCCTGGAAGCGGTGCTGTATGCGGTTAACAAACTCAAAGGGGCGTTTGCGATCGCAGTTATCTGTGCTGACTATCCCGATGAACTCATCGTCGCACGACAACAAGCTCCCTTATCGATTGGCTTTGGTCAGGGAGAATTTTTCTGTGCCTCTGATACCCCAGCACTAGTGCCCCATACCAGTGCTGTGTTGACGCTGGAGAATGGAGAACTAGCAAGGCTGACTCCTCTAGGTATTGAAGTTTACAGCTTTGATGGTGCTCGCCTCAAGAAAGTACCCCGCACCCTCAGCTGGAATCCTGTCTTGGTGGAAAAGCAGGGCTTCCGGCACTTCATGCTCAAGGAAATCTACGAACAACCCGGAGTGGTGCGAACTTGTTTAGAGACGTACTTGAATAACAACTGGAACCCAGATGACACCTCTCAATCCCCCATTAATCTGAACCTCGCGCCGGAACTGTACACCGATTTGGAACAGATTCAAATCCTGGCCTGTGGAACCAGTTGGCATGCGAGTTTAGTTGGGAAATTCTTGCTAGAACAGTTAGCAGGAATTCCGACAACAGTGCAGTATGCCTCCGAGTTTCGCTATGCACCAGCACCGCTAACGGCAAACACGCTGACGATTGGTGTGACTCAGTCTGGGGAAACCGCTGACACGCTAGCCGCACTAGAGATGGAAAAACGGCGTCGTATCGGTCAGTTGCCTAAGTACGAACCACGACTATTAGGGATTACCAATCGAGCGGAAAGCTCACTGACACCGTTGGTCGATCGCATTATAGAAACTCATGCTGGCATCGAAATTGGTGTTGCCGCTACCAAAACTTTTGTGAGCCAGTTGCTGGTGTTTTACTGTTTGGCTTTAGATTTAGCATGGCGGCGTCAGACTTTGACCGCAACTCGCTTGGAGGAAATTCTAGTTGGCTTGCGGCAATTGCCAGCGCAGATTGAGTTGGTTCTGGAGAGTCAGGAACGCTATATCGAAGAATTGGCGCACAGTTTCGCGGAAACGAAAGACTTTATCTTTTTGGGGCGCGGGATTAACTTCCCAATTGCTCTTGAAGGGGCGCTGAAACTCAAGGAAATTAGCTATATTCACGCCGAAGGGTATCCAGCTGGGGAGATGAAGCATGGACCGATCGCACTTTTGGATGCCAAGGTTCCGGTAGTAGCGATCGCCATGCCCGGTACTGTCTACGAGAAAGTCCTCTCCAATGCCCAGGAAGCCAAAGCGCGGGATGCCCGTTTGATTGGGGTGACGCCGATGAATGACCCTGAGGCGGCTGAGACGTTTGATGATTTGTTGCCAGTGCCTGGGGTGGAAGAGTTGCTCTCACCCATTCTTACGGTGATTCCCTTGCAGCTTTTGGCGTATCACATTGCAGCACGGCGCGGCTTGGATGTGGACCAGCCTCGCAACCTCGCCAAGTCGGTTACGGTCGAATAGTACATATGTACTAGTCCAGATATTTGTGAACTGAAAAAACGGTTGGACAAGTTAAAAAACGGTTGAACAATTTCTCAATAACCGTAGGGTGGGCACTGCATACCAAAGCTAGAATCAATCGTTCTAGTTCTGGCAAGCAGTGCCCACCTTACATTTGGGCGGTTGAAACCGCGTCTACACAAACTGATAATGCATTTGGCGATCGCAATTTAGTATGCTCTTGTGTGGGAATAGAGGCGTATATGCAAGGGTAGTTCGTGGCGTAATGGTATAGGAATTCCGTAGGGGCACGACAATGTCCATTGGTGTCAACTTAAAGAAAGTTACCTTGGAGGATTTACACTTGTGTAAAGAAAAAAGGAAGGCGCTCGCCACCTGCAAGACCAGAACAGAGGAAGGAGTGACTAGGGCAACACGAAGAGTGTGTGTGAAGACAAAA
>DATNPI010000693.1:0-9070 GCA_036703325.1 Coleofasciculaceae cyanobacterium | reverse complement strand
AGTGAATGACTGTGCCCCGTTTGCGATCGCGTGGTACAAAGGGTTTTTCCGCAAGTACGGTCTCAATGTTAAGCTCAACCGGGAAGCGAGCTGGGCTACCTCTCGCGACGGCATTATCTTTGGTCGTCTAGATGCCTCACCGGTCGTTTCAGGAGCCGTAACCAACGCGAGAATTGGCGCTGAAGGCGCACGTCATGCCCCACTCTGCGCTGCAATGACAATTCATCGCCACGGCAATGCGATGACAATGAACAAAGCCATGTGGGACGCTGGATTGCGTCCTTGGCATGAGTACAACGGGAACTTGGAGGCGTTCGGGCGAGATTTCCGAAACTTCTTTGAAAAGCAGCCAGAGGAGAACAAAGTCTGGGCTGTCGTCCTGAGTTCTTCTATCTACGAATACTTTATCCGCTACTTAGCTGCCGCTGGGGGGGTCGATCCCCTTAAGGAGTTTCGGATCATCATCGTTCCCCCGCCTCAGATGGTGATCAACGTGCGGATTGGAGCGATGCAGGGATATATGGTGGCAGAACCTTGGAACACACGGGCAATCAAAGGTAACGAAGGCGTTGGCTTTACGTTTGCTCAAGGTAAAGAAGTCTGGCTCGGTCATCCAGACCGACTGCTTGGGGTGATGGAAGACTTTATCGTCAAGTATCCCAAAACTTATCGCTCTCTGGTCAAGGCGATGATTGAAGCTTGCCAGTATTGCGGTAAACCCGAAAATCGTGAAGAGGTTGCCCAAATTATTACAGGTAGGTCATTCACTGGTGCAAAACCAAAGAAGTGCAAGGCACCCGCAATGATTAATGAAGACAACATCAAATCACTAGATAAGTGCATTACTAAGTTCACGGGACCAGCACTGATTGGCAACTATAACTATGGTGGGTTTGATGGCAAAGACCGCACCATACAATCAGATGACACAACGATTTTCTTTGATATCCCTAAAAATATTCCCCAACAACCTGGAGAACACTCCACGTTTCTCTGGCGGTCTAGAAGCATGTGGTTAATGACTCAAGCCGCTCGTTGGGGACAAATTAAGGAATTCCCCAAAAATGCGGAAGAACTAGCCAAAAAAGGCTGGAGAGCCGACCTTTATCGAGAGATTGCCGCAGAAATGGGCATCGAATCTCCAAAGGATGATTTCAAAGTTGAATCCCCTGAAGTCTTCATTGACAAGAAAGGCTTTGACCCCAGCGACCCAATGGGCTATCTCAAGAGTTTTGAAATCCGAGCCGACGCTCCCCAACGCTTCTATATGTCCTGAGAAATAAAGCGTTCAGTTGACCTCTAACCGCTAGCAACTACCTAGGAGCCTGATCATGAAGCAATTTCCTTCCACAGCTGGTAGAAAAGACACAAATACAACTGCCAAAGGATTTCTTGAAGTTGAAAATCTCGTTAAATCTTACCCTACCCCTGAGGGTGGTGAACTTGTTGTCCTAGACGAGATTAATCTGACCATACATGACGACGAATATATCTCCGTTATTGGTCACTCTGGCTGTGGCAAATCAACACTGCTTAAAATGGTCGCCGGTTTGGAAAAACCGACTTCTGGCTTGATTCGACTAGATGGAAAAGAGATTCGTAAGCCTGGAGCAGATCGAATGATGGTGTTTCAACACTATTCGTTGCTGCCGTGGCTGACGGTTCAGGAGAATGTCCGCCTCGCTGTTGATGAAGTTATAAAAAATGCCTCTCCTGTTGAGAAAAAGCAGATTGTCAGCGAACACCTGGCAATGGTGAACTTAACAGCAGCCGCGAATAAATACCCGGATGAAATTTCTGGGGGGATGAAACAGAGGGTGGGTATTGCCCGTGCTTTGGCAATTCGCCCAAAGATGTTGCTGATGGATGAACCTTTTGGTGCTCTTGATGCTCTAACTCGCGGTAAATTGCAGCGGCAGGTACTCGACATTTGGGAGCACAACCCGCAGGCGGTGATGATGGTAACTCATGATGTGGATGAAGCCCTCTATATGTCTGACCGCATTGTGATGATGACCAATGGCCCAAATGCTAAAATTGGTGAAATCTTAGAGGTGCCTTTCGCACATCCACGCGATCGCCAAGCACTACGCGAATCGAGGGAATATTTTGAACTCCGTAACCATGCCTTGAATTTCTTGGATCAACATTTCACCCAAGATGAATAATTCATAAATCATTACTTCAGTTGTTGAGTGGGTAGCCTAATCCAATCCAAGCTGGCAGTCAAAAGCTGTCAGCTTCAGATTTGGAGCGGAGGAACCAATTTTTGGGGCTAATCTTTGGCATGAGAGAGACACCTTCCAGTCTTAGCCCGTCAGCTAACTCCGTCGGCAATGGGAGGAGTACCAAGACTTTGGCTTTCATAGTACAAGGCAATTGGAGTCTCCTTACTGATATCATTAAGCTCTAGAAGATTTAGTGGTATCCGTTTCTGACCCACCTCTCATAGCATGTCTAGTGGCATCGTTATCTTAGGCGTCAGCTGCTAATAGCTAATAGCTAATTGTTAATTGCCAGAATTGCCTCTTTCCCATTAGCCATTAGCAAAAAGCGACAGACCCTAAACGAATTGCGCAACTGGACTTGATATCATCCATTCCTTGTTGTGTTTAAGAGAGGTTAAAGCTATGAATATCAAGCCAATGTTACTGCGTCTTGAAGGCGCAATGGATCGGAACGATTTAATTGAGCAAATGGTGTTGCTGCCTGCTCCAGCTTCAGCTGCTTCCAAATGGGCTGAATCTACAAAATCAATCAACTTAGTAGTTGGCTATAACGCCTCTCCCAGCAGTCAAACTGCTCTAGATTTGACGATGTGGATTGCTCATCAAACGCGTTTAGTTACTCAAAAGCAAGTCACGGTTCAAGTTGTCTACGTTGTAGATGAAATTCCAAGTAGTAAGAAGTGTCCAGATGCTTTCAATTCAGCTGATGTAAGGCGCTCATCAATCCATCCGCATCCATCAGCGTCTACCCAAAAATCGGCATCAATAAAGTCTGCCACCTCTGTTTTAACTAAACCAAAATCCCAAGCGTTAGCAGTAGCTCAAGAAAGAAAATCAGTAAAGCAACACCGCTCCAAGGCAATAGGTAGCCAATCTGACTGCTTTGAACAAGCCGACCATATTTTATGGCAAGCACGTTGTCTGGCTGAAGAGTGGCGGGGTTCTTTTAAAGCTCATCTCCGATTTGGTGATGTTGCTACTGAATTGAAAGAAGTTGTGACATCAGAAGCGGCGACTCTACTATTCTTAGGCTGTAATTCCGTCAAGCATCCCATTGTCCAAAAATTAGGTTCTAGTTTCCCTTGTTCAGTGCTGGGTATTCCCATCGGCTTGAGTTAGTGGGGGAACCGGATTTACGGATTTGCGAGTTGGCTCAAAATTGGCGTACTGATTTAATTGTTCTGGGGCGTTAGAGGTCGCAAGAGTCTGGTAGAGATTTTACTGGGGAGTATAAGCGATCGCGTTGTTCATCATGCTCCCTGCTCAGTCCTGATTATTGAACAGCCTGGGGTTTTGTCTTTCCAAGACGATGACTAAGGCGATTTTAGATTTTGGATGAAGAAACAAGCCCCCAGATTCATCTATATCGTTTGATACCAAATCCGCCTTGATAACCCCCTTTTCGGCTGAAGTCTTTTTCCCTTCTGCCTTGTCCACACCAAAAAAGGGGTATTTAACCCGGATTTGGTATGATTCCCTGAATCCTAGCAAATTATAGCTATAGATACTTGACAATTTCTCAGATAGCTCTCTAGGTAATCAGGATTACCCAGGATGTTGATGAAGCTCTGTATAAGTCAGATCCCCGTAGGATGCTGACCTCTGACCCCAATGCTAAAATTGTGGAGATACTAGAGGTGCCTTTCGTTCATCCGCGCGATCGCCAGGAACTGCGCGAATTGAAAGAGTGTTTTTCACGGCGTAACCACGCCCTGAACTTCCTGGTTGGACATTTCACGCAAGACGAGTAGAACTCAAACCGTTAGTTTAGTTATGGAGTGGGTAGCCTAATCCAACCCAGGCTGATAGTCAAAAGCTGTCAGCCTAAATTTGGAGCGGAGGAACCAATTTTTGGGGCTAATCTTTGGCATAAGAAAGATACCTTCCAGTCTTAGCCCGTCAGCTAACTTCGTCGGCAATGGGAGGCGCACCAAGACTTTGGCTTTTATAGCACAAGGTAATTGGAGTCTCCGTATGGATATTGCTAAGTTCTAAAATACATAGCGGTATCCTTTTCTGACCCACCTCTCGTCCGTTAATTAATTGCTTTGAGAGGTAAACCTGTGAACATCAAGCCAATGCTAGTGCGTCTTGAAGGCGCAATGGATCGAAACGATTTAATTGAACAAATGGTGTTGCTGCCGGAGCCAGCTTCAGCAGCCGCCAAGTGGGCTAGTTCTACAAAATCAATCAATTTGGTCGTTGGCTATACCGCTTCCCCCAGAAGTCAAACTGCTCTGGATTTGACGATGTGGATTGCTCATCAAACGCGTTTAGTTACTCAAAAGCAAGTCACGGTTCAAGTTGTTTATGTCGTAGATGAAAAACAAAGCAGTAAGTTTCCAGATGTCTTCAACTCAGTTAATGTAAGCAGCTCATCAATCCATCAGCTTCTATCAGGGCTTCCAAAAGCACCTCTATCAAAAAAGTCTACCACATCCGTCTTAACCAACTCAAAACCTCAAGCATTAGCAGTAGCTTCAAAGAAGAAATCGGTAAAGCGACACCGCCCCAAGGCAAATTTTTCCCAAGCTGATTGGTTTGAGCAAGCTGACCGTATTTTATGGCAAGCACGTTGTCTGGCTGAAGAATGGAGGGGTTCCTTCACAGCTCATCTCCGGTTTGGAGATGTTGCAACTGAATTGAGAGAAGTTGTTGAATCAGAATCGGCAACTTTACTATTCTTGGGCTGTAATTCTATCGATCATCCGATTGTCCAGAATTTAGGTTCTAATTTCCCCTGTTCAGTTCTAGGTATTCCCACTGGGCTGAATTCGCATTAGGGTTTTATAGCAAGTTCCATTCAATTAGCGCTACTCTAACCAAGAGGAGTAGTGCTAATTTCTCATGGCAACAAATTCTTGCTCGGCAACGTCTTTGACCCCAATTCCCTCAAAGAGATGACCGCTCCCTGAGGGTTTTGTAGAAACTCTCAAAACGAAAAGCTGAAACCATGAAATTGCCTTGGATATCCTTAGTAGTGCTGCCGCTACTTACTAGTGTGGTGCTGACAACTGCACAAGCTCAAAGTGTCGAACCCCCGCTGAAGTTTGAAAATTTTCCTGTCTCACAGATATATAAAGGCACTCCAGCCATTGTTAACCTCAATAGTAACCCTGAGGCGCGGAGATTCCGTGGAGTGTTAGGTGATGGTGCCAAAGAAGGGCCGAATTTTGCTGGACATTACACAGTAGTTCTCTGGGGTTGCGGCACGGGGTGTCAGAGTTTAGCAATTGTGAATGCTAAAACAGGAGCCGTCTATATGACAGGGCTTAGTGCTGAGGTAGGTGCAAAGTTTCAGATTGACAGCAAGTTGCTAGTCATCAATCCACCGGAGAATATGACAGAGGGATACGGCAGCAATAAGCCAGATTGGCTCACTTCTCGATACTACGTCTGGGAAAACAATCGGCTGGTGCAGATATATCCGCCCAAAAGCGAGCGCTCTCCAGTTTCTCAAGGATTATATAAAGTGCGCTCTTAATACTCAAGTTATCGGTCAGCTTGGGAAAAGGGAATCGGGAAGAGGAAACACTTACTTTACCAATTCCCCCTTCCCTATTCTCATAAGAGCCTTCGTTTGGCTAATTACGCTCACATTTGCATCCACCGCATCTTCCCTCCTATGGATATAGTCAAAAGCACATCCATCATTGAGCGCATGAGCACGCAAGAAGAGCGCACTCCAACGCGCACTCGTCTCAATTCCTCTGTCTTGCTCAAGAGTTGGACGGCTTGGATCGGGTTTAGCACCGGGGGGATTGTTAATGTTTGTGATGCTGAAGTGATTGGCACCGTCAATAGTAATTAATGCCTTGGGAGGTTCTTTGATTAATTCATAAGTTCCTTGGGCTTCTTGTGGCGTTGCTACCCCATCGAGGTGACCCTGCACCAGAGCAATGGGAATCCCAGCATTGTTGGTAGCACTGAACTTCCTCGTTTTGGGGTCTTGTCGATGTGTACCATAGAAGGCTCCCGCTACAAGTTCAGCAGGGCGCTTAAACTCCCCCTCGCAAAAGGGAAAAATGCAGGAATTCTCGATCGCGCTGATGCCGACAACCCCGCCGTGGGAGTGACCGAGTAATACCAGTTTCTGTGTATCGAGAACGCCAGCAACTGGTGAAGTTGGGTTCGAGTTTTCTGTCACCATGTGCGCTAGGACATCCTTGATTTGTGATGTTTCAGCGAGGAGTCCTTTAAATCCCAATGCAGGAAGCGATCGCATATGATTGGGAACAACTACCACAAACCCATACCTTGCCACTGTGCTGGCAAAAGAAGAGTAATTCGATTTATCCACAAGTGCCCCTGGTAAAAGCAGAGCGATGGGAAACTTTTCGGTGCTAATCTTTTTTTCTGACGGGGTTGGGAAGTAGATGTCAGCTTGGTCACCACTAGCAGCAATTGTTGTGTTGTAGTTATTAACCTTCTCGAATAAGGGAGCAGCAGTACACGGCGTGGCGGTAGCAGGTTCCCCTCCCAAAAGGGCGAGAAACACTGCTCCGACCAGAGTCACTGATGATTGTTTTTTTGTAGATAGCTCGCTCATTGCCCCTAAGCTCCCATTCCTGAGTACTGCTTCAATCCCTTGCGCCACAGCCAGCGGTTCCAGATGAAAAATAGCAGAATCCAACCCAGCATCACCAAAATACCTCGCACAATATCCACAGGTAGCCCAATCAAAATCGCTGCTGGGAAGTGAATTAGATAAGGGAAGGGAGTCCACAGCGCCGCCTCACGCACCTGTGGGGGAAAGACTTCCAGGGGAGCAATGATTCCAGAGAGAAATAAGTAGAACAAAAACCAGAATTGCTCAATCGCGCTAGCTCGTTCTGTCCAGAAGGCAAACAGAGCAAACGTGTACTGCATCACGAAGCGCAGGACAAAAGCCAGCCCTAACACCATGACAAACAGCAACACACTGCCAAGATTGGGTAGCCAAATTGCCTGAGGATAAAGCAAGAAAAACAAACCCACCAGCCCTAGTGCGAAGGGCAGACGGGCAAGCCGTTCAGACAGGTGCATGGCGATGTGGTGCCACACTGGATCGATAGGCTGTAACAGTCGGGGTGAAAGCCGCCCTTGCACCACTTCCTTTTCAAACTCCCAGACTACCCAAACTACGTTGAACTGACGAACGAGAAAAACTGTGAGAAAGTAACGAGCAAAATCTGTAGGCTCCAGGCCAAATTGTCCCCCCTGAGATGCCTTTATCCAGACGCCCATTAGAATTAGCGGCAAAGTTCCCGACAGCGCCCACAAAAACAGCTCCGCTCGGTACTCCAGCATATAGGCATAGTAAACCGAGAGGAAGGCTTGAGTTTTTCTCATGGCTCGGTTCAAGAGACTACCCCAGCACGGAAGACACGACCAATTACTTCTTCAATCGGCGGCTCAGTTACAGTCAAATCGATTACTTCCAGTTCAGCCAAAATCCGGGACACTGTACTCCTAAGCGCCTCGCGCTTTACCAAAAAACGCACCTCTCGACCTTCCACCGCTTCCAGTTCAGCATAGGTAGACAACTTGTCTTCTGGCAACGGGTCAGCAAGTTCCAACTTGACCTCGCGGTAAGGAGCAAAGCGGTCAACCAACCCTTCAAGAGAGCCATCGTAAATCAGCTGACCTGCATGAATTAGTAGTACCCGATGGCAGAGGGCGGTGATGTCTGCCATGTAGTGACTGGTCAAGAGTATTGTGGCCCCCGTGCGCCGATTATACTCTCGCAAGAAGTCGCGCACTGCAACTTGGGCGTTGACATCCAATCCCAGTGTTGGCTCATCCAGAAACAGTACTTGGGGCTGATGAAGGAGTGCGGCTAGTAGTTCCGCTTTCATGCGCTCACCTAGAGAAAGCTTCCGCACGGGTTGCTTAAGCTGGTCTTCTAGGGAAAGCATTTCTGTTAGTTCTCCAACTCGATGCCGAAAGTCTTTGTCAGAGATTTCGTAAACGGCAGCATTGATTTTCAGGGAATCCATTGCTGGCAAGTCCCAAAGCAACTGCTGCTTTTGCCCCATAACTAGGGTAATCTTCTGCAAGAAGTCGGTTTGACGCCGGAAAGGAACGTGACCCGCCACTCTGACGCGACCACTGGAGGGATGAATCAGTCCAGTGAGCATCTTGAGTGTAGTGGTTTTTCCCGCGCCGTTAGGACCGAGAAACCCCACCACTTCCCCCATTCCAATCTCAAACGAAACGTCTTGAACTGCTTTTACTGAGCGGTAGGTACGGTGCAGGAAGTGAGCCAACGTGCCTTTAATCCCTGGTTCCTTGACTGCTACCGGGTAGACTTTGCTCAGGTTCTCGACCACAATGATAGACATAATTTTTACTTTACTTTATTGATAGTAAAGTCGGCATCTCAATTGAAAATAGGTGTCAGGGGTCATACCAAGTTGCAGTCAAAGATAGAACAGCCAAAAAAGCTTGAGTGTTGAGGAAACCACGATGGCACAAGCCAGCTCATCCCAAACGATTGCAGTCAATATCCCATCAACCCTAATACTCTCCATTACCCACGAGCAGTTCGTTCAATTGGCGCTGGCTAACCGAGACTTACAATTAGAGCGAACTCCAATGGGCGAGTTAATCGTTATGCCACCAACGGGAAGTGACACCGGAAACAGAAACCTAGATATAGAAGGTCAACTCTGGTTGTGGAACCGTCAGACCAAACTAGGTAAGGCATTTAACTCGTCTAGTGGCTTTCACCTCCCCAATGGTGCCTTTCGCTCTCCTGATGCTTCTTGGATACGTCAAGAGCGATGGGACGCACTCACTCCAGAACAACGAAAAGGCTTTGCCCCTTTGTGTCCTGACTTTGTGCTAGAACTGCGTTCTGA
>DATNPI010000680.1:0-8172 GCA_036703325.1 Coleofasciculaceae cyanobacterium | reverse complement strand
TGAGGGCGTCGGGCGTCGGGGTTAGGGCGTCGGGCGTCGGACTGCGAAGCCTAATGTACTATTCCCAGAGCCGACGCCGAGGGGGCCCGTTAAGACGTTCGTGGGTATCAGAGAGTAGGCTGGGGATATCTAGCTCGTAGGGGCAACGGGGCAGGCAGTCACCGCAACTGGTACAACCGTTGCCCTTAACTCCACTAAACCAGTGACCGGCATTTTCAAACATTTGATAGCGGTATTGACTGAAGTCAGTCATCTCGTAAGCCACAGCAAGATTCCGCAGCCGCAGGACTTCTGGAATGTGAATGTTTTCTGGGCAAGGTAGACAAGCGTAGCATTGGCTACAGTGGTCAGTTCCCAAGGCATCTAATTGTTGAGTTTCCAGACGCCCCAGCACCTCTAATTCCATTGGTTTTAGAGGTTCATCTCGGTTGGCAACACTTAGAGGTGTTGTCAGTTCAGCTGGGTTCGCGGGCCCGACACTAAGAGTGGTAATTCGGCGATCGCTCAATAAAAACCGATAGTTCAGCTCCAGTGGGGAGAAGGGATGGCACAACTGTTCCAACTTTACGGGCGGGGTGTAGAGGCCTCCTCCCTTGTCAGCTGGGGAGATGATGAAGACACCCATATCTTTGTTGTGGGCTAACTCAACCGCAGCAGCGTTTCGCTGAAAAAAGTAATAGTAATGAAGATTGACAAATTCAAATAAATCTGTATTAATTGCTGCCAGAATCACATCTAGCTGCGCGTGAGTAGAGAAGCCAACGTGCCGTACACGACCCTCTGCTACAGCGTTTTCCACAGCCTGCATACAGCCATCTGGCGACTTCACCCATGCCAGATGCTCCCAGGTATTGATGCCATGAATTGCCAAACAATCTAAATAGTCCAGCTGTAGGCGTTTTAAAGATTCATCTATCCACTGACGCATCAAGTCGGCGTCGGGTGTCGGCGGTAGCTTGGTGGTGATATGTAGCTGCTCTCGCGGCGCTGGCAACTCGATTTTCAGGATGTTGCCAAGATACTGCTCGCTCTTACCGTAACCCCTAGCGGTTTCCAGGTGGTTAATTCCTAGAGCGATCGCTTGATGCACAGTTTGTTTGGCATCTGACTCAGAAGCCAAACAGCGCATGGTTCCCAGGGAAAACGCTGAAAGAAGAAGGTCAGTTTTCCCAAACCTTCTATAACGCATTTATTTTAAGTTGGTAATTTTAGATTATCCAAAATCCAAAATTGCTAAACTTCACCATTGGTTTTATATCCTCGACGCTGAGTAAAATCTTCGGGGCGGATGTTGGAGACAAATTCCCGGAAGGCGCGTCGTTCTTCTTCGTCGGCGTCTCGATCAACCGGTATGGAAGCATCGGCTATCACCTCTTCCATCACCCAGATTGGACTACCAGTACGCAGAGCGATCGCGATCGCATCACTGGGTCGAGCATCTATTTCTTTCTTAGCCTCACCGTGACGAATACACAGGATGGCATAGAAAGTATTGTCTTGAAGCGAGTGAATCACAATTCGATCCAGCTTCATGTTCCACCCTTCCAGAAGATTAACCATGAGGTCATGGGTAAGGGGTCGAGGAGGCGTCTGTTTTTCCAAAGCGCTGATAATTGCCTTTGCCTGATCTTGACCAATGTAGATTGGCAGGGCACGCCGATCTAAGGCATCCTTGAGCAGCACAATTGGACTCTTGGTGACAGCGTCTAATGCAATTCCGGCAACTCTCATTTCAATCATCAGCTTAGCCTCTAGAATACGGTCGGCATTGGGGGGGCATCAAAGCAAAGCGGTAAACTAGTACTGGACGGGGTGGGATTTGAGTAAACAGGGAACTATCTATTCTAATCACTTCACCAATCAACCGTAAAATCAGCCCTTGAGAACCTAACTTAGTGGGGATCAACATTCGTTGTATTCTCCAAGTATGCCCCAGTCTCAGGACGTTTGCTTTGGGACTTCACGAAAAAAATACACAAGCCCTGCTGGATAGCTAGCTACCAGCAGCGACTATGCATTCATCTGGAGGAGTTGAACTAAAGACAGTGTTTACAGGATTAATTCAATCTCTAGGAACGATTCGACCGCTAGGGGGCGATCGCTTTAATGTTTCCTGCCGCGCTGACGCCTTGGAGGTGATTTTACAGGATTTAGCGATCGGTGACAGTGTCGCCGTCGATGGAATTTGTCTGACTGTAGAGGAAATTTTGTCCCAAGGCTTTGTGGCAACAGCTTCGGATGAAACCTTAGGACGCACAACCCTAGGGCACCAGCATCGTTCAGCTGCCTATGTCAACATGGAGACATCTGTCCGTGTCGGCAGCAAGCTAGGCGGGCACTTTGTCACGGGTCACATCGACGGCATTGGCTGCTTGCAGGAATCGGTAGAAACGGCTAACTCGTGGGAAATGAGCTTTATGGCACCAGCCTCCTTAACTGACCTGTGGAAGCGCCAAGTGGCTCGCTATCTTGTCCCTAAAGGTAGCATTGCCGTCAATGGCGTAAGCCTGACTATTGCTGATTGTGACCCCCAAGGCAGCTGGTTTAAGGCAGCAGTGATTCCCCACACTTATGCCCAGACAAATCTTAGCCATTTACAGATTGGGAGCTGGGTGAATATAGAGAGCGATATTTTAGGCAAGTACGTCGATAAGTTGCTGGGGCATCAATTACCAGCATCTAACCACCGCAATGAAATCTCCGCCACATTTCTGGCAGAACACGGATATCTTTAGAGCTTGTCCAAAAACAACTCGATACTTAGGTTTTCTGCCAGTGGTCAGTTGTCCGAAGAAAGCGAAAGCAACTGACCACTGACAAAAAACTAGCAGGTAAATATGCAATTTTTTATCCCTAATAGCTTAGTAGGGTGGGCATTGCCCACCCTACACAAAAGTCAGGAGTTGTTTTTGGACGATTCCTTAACCTTTACAGACCCCGTTGCGGCGTTGCCTGGGCGACCTGTAAGGCTCTAACGAATTGCGCTAGAGCATACTCCAGATGAGCGCCTGCATCCACAGCCACCCAGCCATCGCTTGTCAGATGCCGCCATTCAAAGTGCAGGTGAGGACCAGTAGAATTGCCGGTGCTGCCGACGCGTCCAATCACAGTTCCCTGTTCCACCGACTGACCCGGTTGGACAAAGATTTCGGAAAGGTGGGCGTAGAGGCTTTGTTGTGTGCCTTTCTCATGCAGCAGGATAACAGCAAGACCGTAGCCGCCCAAGAAGTCAGCAGTTGCCACTTGACCAGTAGCAGCAGCGATTACTGGTGTCCCTTGCGGTGCCCCCAAATCAGTACCAGCATGGAAGCGGTACTCGCCTGTAATTGGATGAACTCGCCAGCCAAATAACGAGGTGATAGCAGCAGGAATCGTCAGGGGGAACATGAAGCTGGCTTGGCCGATACTAGGACGCCCTGCTGGTCGGGTAGTGAGATTGTAGTAAGACAGACCCATAGGCGTTGCCGAACCGGTGGCAGAAGAGTAATACGAAGCCGTCGGCACAACCGGAAGTTCGGAAGAATATCCGGCATATGCCGACTGCGGAACCCTTGCGCTGCCACTGTTACCCGCTTTCAACAAACCGAGTTGACCCGATTGGACACCCGCAACTGGCGGCGTTGGTAGCCTTAGCACTCCGCCTAGCCGAGGTTCTTGAAGGATACCTCCAGCGTTAACCGTTGGTTGATAGATGATTGGTTGATTAAGGATTGGTTTGCCAGCCGTTGATTGTTTAACGGTTGGTTGCTTAAGCGTTAGTAGACTAGCAATTGGTTGTTTAGCTGTTAGTAGACTAGCAATTGGTTTGCCAGCAATTGGTCTGCCAGCAATTGGTCTGCCAGCAATTGGTTGGCTAGCAATTGGTCTGCCAGCAATTGGTTGGCTAGCAATTGGTTGGCTAGGCGCAGCGACACCGCAGACTCCACTGGAAAGTTGCCCATTTTGCGATACGGTTTGACAGCCAGTTGACCGATCAGACAGTACCACAGAAGCCGGACCCTCGTATCGGCTAGTCGCGCCAATACTGTAGTCAGTACGGTCGATGTAGTTGTTAGTCGGCTGCAATGGACTTTTAGCACTCTCCTGAACTTGGGTCGGGTTGATCATTGGTTCAGGAGGCTTGGCTACGGTTGCGGTCTCCGGTAGGGATACGTGGGGAGCCGCTAGGGCTGGTTTTTTCTGTACAAAAGTCTCTACTGGTTCCGACTCTGGTACCTGTACTCGCTCTACTGGTTTCGCTGCCGAGTAAGATTCGGGTGGCGGGATGGGAGCAGATGGTTTGGGTTCCGAGTAACGGACGGGTTCTGGCTCGGGGTTACGCGCTGGCGCAGCTGATTCAACAATTGGCTCTGGGGTCGCTGGCTGGACTCGGGCAGCAGGTGCAGGTACTGGTTCCGGTTCTGGCAGCCGTTCTGGTGCTGCTTCGACAGGAGGTGCTACAGCGGCTGGTGTCGGCACAGCGGCTGTGTCTATGGGTGACTCAGTTTGTGCCATAACCAGACTACTGCTGAGAACCCCGATACCACCAACCAAACTCAGTCCCTGCATCAGTCGAGGATACCGATAGAAGATGCTTAAAGGGGTGCAACCAAACGAGGTTTCTTTTCTCATTTCCGACTCATTACTCCTCACTGACTTTATAAATTTATTTGGAAGTTCAAAGAATTTCGGTCAATTATGTGCTGTTCACATACCAATCGGCTTTGACTATTAATCTGCAAAAATTACCGTCGATAGCCAAGTCTGATTGTACCGGGCTTAAGGCAAATTTCTGTTAGTGAAGCGGGCGCGGGTACTCCCGCGACGGTGGCTTTCGTTGAGTTTAATGAGTTCAAGCAGACTCGCAGCTCGCCCGTGGGTGTGACGCCCGTTATAGTCCCAGGATTGCCGTCAACCAGGACTTGACTTCCTCGGCTATCCAGTAGCTCTAGGTAAGACGATAGCAAGATTTCTATACCTTGTTCTGACCAGCGTTGGTATCCGAAATTCAGTCCCTCCAAGACAATTGCCGCTAACGTTTCCAATGACGTTACCGATGAACTTAACTGTTCTTCACAAAAAGATTGCAAATTTATTCCAGGTTCAGGTGCATCATTGCTCCAGTTGATGCCAACACCGACAACGGCTTTGGTAATCTGACCCTGCTGCACACGAGTTTCGGTAAGAATGCCCCCCAGCTTTCGCCCCGAAAGAAGCAGGTCATTAGGCCACTTGAGGAAGACGGGGATACCGTAAATCCTCAAGGCTTTAGCAATTCCCCAAGCGCTACACATCGTTAGCTGTGCGCTGTTCGACGCTGGGAGATTGGGAGCTAAGGCGACAGATAAGTAAAGGCCACCAGTGGTCGATTGCCATTTACGTCCCCACTGACCCCGTCCCGCTGTCTGTTGAGCAGCAATGACAACGGTTCCGGCTGTTGCGCCCTGGTTGAGCAATTCCCAGAGGGTTTGATTTGTGGAAGGGAGAGTTTCAAATATATGTAAGGGTAACTCCAAGGGATGTATTGTTCCTGGGAGTTTTTCATATACAGACAGCTGTTCTCTAACTTCCGGTCGAGCCGCCTCAAATCGTTGCGGATTAAACACTACTACTACCGACAGAGGAAATCGTTGCCTAAGTTAGCATAGATTTACCAGGATTTTCTATTTCCTAATCTTGGGATCGGTTTTCCTATATGGGTTAGGAGCGTGGTTGAAACAAATTTTCAAGATACATTTATGCATAATTGGCACTGGCATACCTGGGAAGAATTGCCCTATCTGACCTGTAGCCTTCTGGAGCCGTGGGATCATGGCTTTTTCACCCAACATTTTTCGCCTCGCTCTCCCGCCCAAATCGTGGGGGCACTCCAACCTGATGCTCAGGTGTATCGAGTCAGACAGGTACATGGCAATACTGTGCTAACACCCTCTGAGATAGAAAGCGCTGCCGAGGCTATGAAAAGTGAGGGGGAAGAGGAGCAGGAAAGACCATCGGCTGATGGTATCCTGACTGAGCACACAGGGCAGGCGGTGTGGGTTTGTAGTGCGGACTGTACACCGGTGCTGATTGCGGATGAAAAGACGGGACAGGTAGCGGCGGTGCATGCTGGTTGGCGTGGTACAGCTTCCCGGATTGTGCCTAATGCGATCGCACGACTGCTCGACACAGGCAGTAACCTCGAAAATTTGCGTATTGCCCTGGGCCCTGCGATCGCAGGTGAGGTCTATCAGGTATCAGAGACAGTCGCCGCTGAAGTTGGGGCTAGCATTATATCACAAGATACAGCCAATACAACAGAAGCGATTCTTGATGTCTTGCAGCAGCTACCCGACCCACCAATACTTGATGACCCAAAACCAGGGCGAGTGCGCTTAGATGTGCGGCGGGTGAATGCGCTACAGCTAGAGCAACTGGGCATTCATCCAGAACAAGTCGCTATAGCGCCTCACTGCACTTACCAGGAACCAGAGCTTTTCTTCTCCTATCGCCGTAATAAGCTCAAAAAAGTCCAGTGGTCAGGCATTGTCAGTAAGACACCAGATTAGAGCATCGCTCCAGTAATTGCCGACGGTAGTCGTTGCTCATGGTTCATAGTTCATGGACTACCAGAGGCAGGAGCAATGAACTATGAACTAAGCTAATCGGCATTTAAGCTGCATTATCGAGGAGGATTGGCAGCACTTCGACACGCTCGGTGACCAGGCAGCACTTCGACACGCTCAGTGACCAGGCAGCGCTTCGACACGCTCAGTGACCGGGCAGAAGGGTTAAGAGTTTTGCTCTCATCGCGAAGGTGTGCAATTTAAATGCACATGAGCTTATACTGCATTACTTCGGTTCTTTAATTGAACCCATAAATAAAACTGTTCCCGTTTGATTGTCCCGAATTGCACAGAAGAACGGGCGGTCAACCACCATTTGGAACGGTTCCTCTGGCATACGAGCAGATGTTGTAACCATACCTACGGAGGTCGCAGCGGCGGCTTCGGTGCCTTCTTCGTTCACTTCTACGAAGGTTTTGTGCTTGACTTGATCGATTTTGACTGACTCAGAAGTCATATTAGAAAAATCCGCTTGAGAATCGCTGAAAGCTGACTCCATACCTAGCGCTTTCAGAGCCGTGTTGAGTTGAATATCGTAGTCAAATTTGAAGCGAGGTAGCTGAATTGTTCCCTGCCGCATTCCGAACTGGTTCATCCATTGTTGCCAGTTTTCAGCGCTCAGTTGCTGTTGAAAGGTGTTAAGACTCGTATTTTTTTTCGGCAAGAAGACATATAAACTCAGGCGTCCTTTCCCATAGGGCAGCATCGCTGCCTGAAAAGCATCATTTTCAAAGTACCGATATCTACTGGACTGAGACATCATTGGGTGTTGCTTCTGAGTGCCATCCGCTAAATAGAACGGACGTTCAGTGGTTTGACTCTTGTCGAACTTCTTTGTCCAGTTGCCTTTGAAATAGATAGCATTGATTAAAAAGAGAACGTCATCTGGTTTAAGTTGCTGAACAATTTGATCGATTTTGCCGCGAGTATTTTCCTTAACCCAGCTGTTGATAGTACTTGTAGCGTCTGGCTTTGTGAAGTCCAGTTCTGTTACCTTGGCTTTGTAGAACTCCTGGTTTCTTTGCATAAAGTCGGGCTTGAAGGAAACACCTTTCCTTGCCCAAAGAGAATTGGCAATTGATAGCTGGACATCAGGGTCAGCATTTTCCAAGGTAGTTTTTAAGACTTGATTAGCTTGGTTAACATCTTGTAGGCTCATTCCTTGTAGTTCCAGTGCTTTCGCCATTGCCTCTTGGGTTTCACCGCTGGCACCGTTGTAGGTCATGGACAGGGCGATCGCTACACTAGTAGGTGAGACAAAAACGTTCCTTTTGCTGTCCTGCTTGAGAATCTCGGAGAACAGCTTGAAACCAAATTTTGTGTTGGCATCAACAAGTTGAGAATTCATTTGTGGATTAGGCGACTGTGCGGTTAAAGCTGGTCTTCCAGGCTTTTGGGAGTTAACAAGGGGGTCGGCATTGATTTTCTGAGCCATCAACCCTCCCACTATACCTGCCAGAACAATACTTGCCGCTACAACAGCACCCACTCGACTGAGCCTTTGCCGGTTCATCCTACTACCTCACTTGCTGATGCAATTACTTTTTTAGGATGACCTGTTCCAGGTAGAGGTGTTCCACTGGTTACA
>DATNPI010000679.1:0-2830 GCA_036703325.1 Coleofasciculaceae cyanobacterium | reverse complement strand
CCGTTATTTCGGTGTTCAACCAGCCGATTTAGTGGGACACAAGTCTTCATCCTTAATACCAGTCAAAGATAGTCCACTTTTGGCAGATGTACTGGCGACCAAAAGCCCGGAAAACCCAGTAGAGACGGCTGAATATCGAGTAACCCTAGCCAATGGTGAGATACGTTCGCATCAGTGGACGAGTCGAGCCTTCTACAACGAACTGGGTAATTTGGTTAAGCTACAGGCAGTAGGTCTAGATATCACCGATCGCAAGCGAACCGAAGAGCGCCTGCGCCTGTTGGAGTCGGCGGTTACCAACGCTAACGATGTCATTCTGATCACCGAAGCGAAACAGATTGATAGATCGGGCCCGAAAATCGTGTACGTCAACAAGGCTTTCACTCGCTCGACTGGCTACCTCCCTTCTGAAGTCATTGGTCTGACGCCGCGAATTCTACAAGGTCCGAAGACCGACCACACCCAGTTAGACAAAATTCGCACCGCTATATCAAGGCAGGAGGCAGTTCAAGTCGAGTTAATCAACTATCGTAAAGACCGATCCGAATTCTGGGCAGAGATCAACATCGTCCCCATTGCCGACCAAGGCGGTTTGGTGACGCACTTTGTAGCCATACAGCGCGACATTACCAAGCGCAAACAAGGCGAAGCGGAAGTGCTTAAAGCCCTAGCCAAAGAGCGAGAACTCAACGAACTGAAGTCCCGCTTCATTTCTATAACCAGCCATGAATTCCGCACACCCCTTGCCACAATTCGCTCGGCGGCTGACTTGTTAGAGCGTTTCCCCGTCACCGAGCAAGAAAAGCCGGAACTCTTCGGTCAGATTCAAACCGCCGTCACCCACATGGTTCGGCTTCTGGAGGATATCCTATTCATTAGTTGCTCTGAAGCAGGAAAACTCCAATTCAAGCCGACCCCGCTCGACCTGATCAAACTCTGCCGCACTCTGGTGACGGAAGTACAAATTAGTGCGGGCAAGCACCACAACATTGTCTTTGAGTTTCAGGGTGAAGGCAGTGGTGTTATGGATGAAAAACTGCTCCGCAGCCTTCTGAGCAATTTGCTGTCTAATGCCATTAAGTATTCCCCCGAAGGCAGTACAGTCCAGTTGAGGCTCACCTGTCAGGAGGGCAAAGCCGTCTTTCAAGTGCAAGACCAGGGTATTGGCATTCCCAATGCAGATAAACAGCGCCTGTTTGAAAGTTTTCACCGGGCTAGCAATGTCGGGACAGTTTCCGGCACGGGACTGGGACTGACCATTGTCAAAAACTGTGTGGACTTGCACACAGGTGCAATCGACGTGGAAAGCGAAGTAGGCAGGGGCACTACCTTCACCGTTACGCTACCGATGAACCCTAGAGAATCAAAAAATGAAAACAATTTTGGTCATTGAAGACGAGCGATCGCTTCGAGATAATCTGCTGAGAATTCTCAACTATAGTGGTTTCCAAGCTATTGCTGCCAAGCATGGTCTTGATGGCGTAGAGATGGCAAAAACCCATCTACCAGACCTGATCGTTTGCGATATCTTGATGCCAGAGTTGGATGGCTATGGTGTCCTGACCGAATTGCTTGCTGACTCAGCAACAGCGAAGATTCCCTTTATTTTCCTCTCCGCTAAAGCCGATCGCTCAGATACTCGTATCGGGATGAATCTGGGAGCAGACGATTATCTCACAAAACCCTTTAGTAGCGATGAATTAATCGAGGCAGTTAGGGCGAGACTGGAAAAACAAGCGACCATTACCCAGCCTTATCTGGATGATATGCAGCAAGCGGTAGACGACCTGAGTAACGTTGCTTACTGCGACCCTCTGACTCAGTTACCGAACCGGATACTGCTGCATCGCTGGATTAGCGCAGCACTTAAGAGTGCACAAGACCAACAGCAACTGATGGCGCTTCTATGCCTCAATCTGGATAACTTCAGAAGTATTAACTCAACTCTGGGATATGCTACGGGAGATTTGCTGCTCCAAGCTGTAGCCGACCGCGTGAACGACTGTGTCGGTGAACAAAGCCGGGTTACCCGACTGTGTGGGGATGAATTCTGCCTGTTGTTAGTCGGGAGTTTTGCAAAACAGGATGTTGCTGAATTTGCTCAAAAAATCCTGGATGCGATCGCTCAACCCTATTCTCTGGGCGAACAAACAGTTGACATTCAAGCCAGTATCGGTATTGCCCTTTATCCCGATGATGGTAGCGATCCAGACCAACTGCTGACGAATGCAGACATGGCAAGGCGTTCGTGCCGAAATGCCGGTGGCGGCAGCTATCAGTTCTACAGCCAGTTGATAGATGAGAAGAACGCGCCAAGTATTTAAAACGTCCCAATGGCGTATGGGGTTGGAATAAGAGAGCAGGGGGAGCAAGAGAGTACCTGGAGTCTGTAACAGGCTCCAGCTCTGACATCGCCTCTCGACTAAGTCTCATTAGACCTCTTGCAAAAGTCGATTTTCGCCCCCCTAACCCCCCAATTCTGGGGGGAACCTGAATTACAAAGTCCCCCAATTTTGGGGGATTTAGGGGGCATTCCAGGATTTATGTAAGAGGTCTATTAAGTTCGCCCACTTATACCAATTTCCTACATGCCTGTTACAGATACTTTTCTTGCTCCCTCCTTTACAAGGGGGGTTGGGGGGGTCGAAGTGTAGCGTCTGAAAAGGAAATTGGCATCATCAGCTGACGGTGTGTTGGTACACCTACCAAAGGTTGGTAAATCCCACTTCCCAATTGCGGTTTGCCTCACTGACTTTAGAGTTCAGGCTCGGCATCATAGAGGAGTGTGAAGCAAAGGTCGATGAACTAAAGCAAAGGGAGGTAATTCACA
>DATNPI010000678.1:0-5691 GCA_036703325.1 Coleofasciculaceae cyanobacterium | reverse complement strand
CACAAGCAGGGAATGCAAGTTCACGCCTATTTTGAGAAGGGGATTAAACTCGATAAAAATAGCCCCATTTTTGATGAGGCAATTTCTAAACGATGGATTGTGCCTGGAGTCGATAAAACCTACGCTGGCATCGATCATTATGTACTGGATGTGGAGATTCCAGAGGTTGCTAATTTATTCAAAAAAATCTCAGTAGAGTTTGTCCAAAAGTATCCAACCATCGATGCAGTTCAGTGGGATGATTACCTAGGTTATCATGCTGAACTACCTGGAAAAGTTGATCGCACGAACCATTTGACTAATTTTGTGCGGCAAATGAGAGCTGACATGAAGAAAGCTAACCCGAGGGTTAGTTTTGACCTTTGCCATCATAATCCTTACTGGGGAAAACGTTATTTTGCGGCTGATTGGCAAAATTGGAATGTCGATCGAGTTTTCATTCAAACTTATAACGATGCTAATTTTAACCAAGAGCTAGATTATGCCAAAAATTATGAGGGAGTTGCTATTTCAGATCAGCAGTTGTCTCGCTTAAAAGAATTGGTTAATAACCCCAAAATTAAGAGTGTTTTAGTGTTTCCCTCCTCTGGAAAACCTGAAGAGACTGCTGCTTCGATCAAAAAGTTTACTCCAATGAGTAACTAGGGCAAGAATCTAACACCTACGTGGTTATCACTGCCCTCAAGCGCGGCATTATTAAACTCTAATGCTGGTCGGCGGTTAAATTTGTGTGCTGTGCGATGCCTTCCAGCATGGATCAATTTCATCATCGTGGTTGAGAATTCTCTAAGAGTGCGATTTGGTTCCCTTGATGAGGAATTGTCTAGTGCGATCGCTCACACCTGATCGGAATCTATTGGAGGATGCTGACCAATCGTGCGTAGCACTCGCCGCAAATTAACCATACCCTCACGATTAAGTTGCAACCGTTCCACAGTTGCACGTCCTGTTGGAGTCAAACCGATCGCCAACGTAAAGTCTTCGTTCCAGCCAAAGTGGTCTGCCCACTGCTGACGGCGAGGATGATATAACGACACCAAATTTCCGCTCACAGGATCGCGTGCCTCAACGTGGTTGTACTTACGGTTGTTGCATCCTTGGCAAGCCAAAGCCAAATTGTCATCTTCATCGGTTCCACCCTTGCTCTGAGGTATGACATGTTCGATTGAAAATGGATCGGGTGAAAAACGAGCCTGACTGCGACAGTACTCACAACATCCGCCAGCACGACGAGCAATAGCTTCCTTCTGTTTCGCCGTTAACTTTGGCTCAGACATAGGCAGGGGCTTCAATGCCTAATTCCTGCATCACTGCCTCTAACGAGGTGCCTCGCAAACTTGCCAATTCAATCAAGTACTGAATTCGATGAGCATTGGCTTGTTCAATTTGATCTGAAATCTCAATCAATGTTGCCTGCTCCTCAGTCGTTAGCGTCTCAGCACGGCGTTTGGCAATCAGGGCATGATAGTGTTCCCACATTTCTGGCGGCAGACCCAGATTAATTTTCTGCAATAGGTCAGCTTCAGCCTTTGAAAGGCGGGAAACATCACGCGGAACCGGACGCAAGCGCTCTTTCAACGCATTCACAATGTAATGATTTGGATCGAGACCCTGTTTGGCAGCCTCATCCCGTAACTGTTGTTCAAGTTCTGGCGTAAGCTCAAGCGTGATGGTTGCCATACGGATAGCCTTTGCCGATAGGTTTCTTTTAGACGATCTTACGCATGAGAATGTTGGGCTGGCACTGCTTGCGATCGCCTTGACGATTTATCCAAAAGCGATTGCCCGTCTACAACCAAAATCGAAAAAAATCTATAGTAGTACATATACTACAAACAGCTTCAGCGTCTGCACGGGCATTTGCCAAGGAAGGCGCAACTGTCCACTTCTGTGGACGGCGTGAAAATTTGGGCAAGCAAGTTGCGGATGCTATTACGGCTGCGGGCGGTAAAGCCTCTTACCAAAAAGCAGATGTGCGAAACGAAGCAGAAGTGAAAGCCTTTGTAGATGAGTGCGTTAGCCGCTACGGTCGGATCGACATTGCCTTCAATAATGCGGGTATCGATCGCCCCCCTGCTCCTTTGGCAGATACCACGACTGAAGTTTGGGATGACACGATAAACACCAATTTACGCGGTATCTTTTTGGCAATGAAGTACGAAATCCCTCAGATGCTCAAACAGGAAGGTGGGCACATCGTCAATATGTCGAGCCTGGGTGGACATCGTGCTTTTGCAGGAATTGCGCCCTATCATGCCAGCAAGTTTGCCATTGAAGCCATCACCAAAGTAGCTGCCAAAGATTACGCCAAACAAAACATTCGTGTCAATGCGATTGCTCCTGGTTTAGTCGATACAGCGATGACAGAGCGACAAGTCCGCGATTGGAATGTCACCCGCGAACAATTAGCCGCCAATTATGCGATCGACCGCATCTCCAGAGTTGAAGAACAAGTCAGAGTGGTGATGTTTATGTGTTCTCCAGAAGCCTCTTATATGACAGGAGCGATCGTGTCTGTAGATGGTGGTGGTTGGGGTTAGTAGAACGAGCCAGTGAAGCAAACTAGAGAGAAATATGCCTACAATCGCTAAAGGCGATCGCACTCCAAGTGGACATGAGAAATATTGCCGAGATTCGCAACCTGTTTCAGAAAACTCTCGAACTTGTTAGTGTCTGATGATGCTCATTGGGTAACGGGTCAAGGACTGCGAGCAAACGGTGGCATCGTGTAGCTTTAGAAACGGGTTAAACAATCGGCGGCGTATTTAATTTCGAGAGGTTCTTGGCCGTGAAATAATTGTATTTTCCTTGTTTCAGAAAAACTCTTATTCATCTCCCAAAGTTGCTCGACTCATAGATGCGATCGCCTCCTCAATCCGTGACCAACCAGCTGGTGATGTTAAATCTATTCCCAGAAAGGAGGGGTGTAGCTGCGATCGCAACACCAAGTAAACAATTCCAGCAATTAAGATAGCAGTTATGGCAGGCATATCCCTGTCTGGGGGAAACGAGTACGTTCGCTCCAGAAAATTCAAACATTCTATTGCGGTTTGTTCGCGTGCTTTCGCAAGCTCTTGGGTTAATTCATTTCCTTCCAGCAATTCCCAGCGCAAGATTTCCTGAGTAATCGAGCGGTTTTGAAGGTCTTGCAGAAATTGAATTAGCAATTTAGCCACCCCATCCGCTAAACAGTCTTCTGCTTCGGTGTCATCGATCAATTCGTCTGCGGAAATCCAATAATTGCCCTCTTTCCCAAATGCCTGCAACAGAGCGGGTAAATCGCCAAAGTATCGGTAAATCAGAACTTTATCAACTTGCGCTTCACGGGCGATCGCATTGATACCCAATTGTCTAAAACCCGATTCTGCTAACAGTTTGCCCACTGCTGCCAAAATCCGAGCTTTTGTTTCCTCTTTATTACGCGCCATCCAGACATTACCTACTTGTCACTAGTCGGTGACTATGATACTTTGTCACTGAGCGGTGACTTTTCAGTTCCCCGAACTCACCGCAAACAATGGTTTCAAGAAAAGCGCTCTGCTAGAGAGGTAGACCATGCACAAGATCGCCCTCGATCTGGAAATTTACACCTATCAAATTGACTTTATGGGTCATGTCAACAATTCGGTCTACATTCACTGGATGGAAATTGGGAGAACCAAGCTGCTGGAAGCAGTTGGATTCCCAATCCCCGAGACAGCCAAGCGCGGCTTTTTACCTGTGTTAGTTCACACAAGTATTAATTACAAAACTCCCCTATATCTGGGCGATTCAGCACGGATGGAGCTATGGATTTCTGAACTCAAACAGGCATCCGCAATTATGAATTTCCACTTCTACAACGGCGAAGGTACTCTAGCAGCAGAGGCACATCAGAAAGGATTATTTATTGACCGAGAAACAAAGCGTCCGCGACGGCTACAACCAAAAGAACGCGAGTTTTTCAATCCCTACGTGTTCTCACAATAGCAATATTAGCATTGAGAACCTTTCAATCGAATGAACTCAAAGCAATTCTTGAGACTTTTCTCAGCGCTGAGTTGGAACAGACGGCGAACCCTCCCTATTCTTGTAAATGTGAACCATAAATATTGGTTCTGCTGAATCGAAATCAAAGGAGTAAGATTCATGTCTCTCGATACTTATTACACACTGGGACGTTCAGGTTTACGAGTCAGTCGTCTGTCACTGGGTACCATGACGTTCGGCACGGAATGGGGTTGGGGTGCTGATGAGGATACGGCGCGTCAACTGTTCAACACCTACGTTGATGCGGGTGGAAATTTCATCGACACAGCAGATGGATATACGAACGGTACTTCAGAGGCTTGGATTGGCAAGTTTGTTACAGAACGTGGATTGCGCGATCGCGTTGTCATTGCCACCAAGTTCACCTACAACGCCCAACCCGGAAACCCAAACGCTGGCGGGAACGGACGCAAGAATATCCTTCGAGCCGTGGAGGGTTCACTACAACGTCTCGGAACAGACTACATCGATCTCTACATTCTCCACACTTGGGATCGGATTACGCCTGCCGAAGAGGTGATGCGGACGCTTGACGATCTAGTAAGCTCTGGAAAGGTGCGTCATGTGGGACTGAGCGATACACCCGCTTGGTACGCAGCACGAGCACAGACGCTTGCCGAGTGGCGCGGCTATGAACCGCTCACTAGCTTACAACTTGAGTACTCGCTGGTTGAGCGGAACATTGAACGTGAGTTCATTCCCTTGGGTCTGGAACTTGGTATGGGTATCACAGTGTGGAGTCCTCTCGCAAGCGGTCTTCTCAGTGGAAAATATAAGCCGAGTGAGGGTAGCGTCAGCGGTGAGGGACGACTTGACACACTTCGAGACAGTAAGAATCCAGGATTCCAGAAGTTCACCGAGCGAAACTGGAAAATCGTAGCAGAACTGGAAAATGTGGCTAAGGAATTGGGTCACAGCATGGCTCAAATTGCAGTCAACTGGACGACAAACCAACCTGGTGTTGCGAGTGTGATTGTTGGAGCCACAAAGCTATCGCAATTAGAAGACAATCTCAAAGCCTTGGATTTTCAGATTCCAGGTGAACTGAGCTCACGCCTTGAGGCAATTAGTCGTCCTGAACCTCAGTTTCCTTACACGTTCTTTGAACCAAATCATCAAGGGATGATTCATGGTGGTAAGCCAGTCGGATTGAAACCAACGGGGTACTCCCCTGATGTACTCATCGAATCTGCGGGTGCTGGCGTGTCTTAAAGCAGAACAAATCAAGTACGGATGGACTATTCACGATTATCGTTAACCCGGTAAGTTATCGGTGGGATAGTATTTTCAAGGCTATCGCTGGGTGTTTCCCTGCTACCTGATTGAAGGCGAAGGCTATTTTGAGGACTGGGAGGACTTCTGGAACAAAACGGACTGGTCATACTGGGAAAATCGCCAAGATGATCGATGCCAAAACTGTAAGATGCACAGCGGTTTCGGACATAGCGCTGTCGAAAAGGCGATGAAGACTATAGGGGGTAAGCTACAACTGGCTCTCTGGTCTTTTGCTAAGTAGCGATCGCCACGAATGGACGCAAGTCAATTACTCCGCACTCCGCATCCGCTACGTAACGGGGCTGGAGGAAGAGAAGGTTCTCATTAAATATTGGCTAGACCATCGTCGTAAGATAGGCGATCGCGTTTTGGTCTATTCGAGTTAGG
>DATNPI010000662.1:0-4115 GCA_036703325.1 Coleofasciculaceae cyanobacterium | reverse complement strand
ACTAACTGGGCGTCCGGCGCGGCGTTTGCGAAGTCTGACGACATCGAGAATTTATCGCCTTCGGGGCAAGACAATGGTTTTCCTGCCGTGCATTTTAGACCCGCAGCAGTTTTACCTGACGCTTGACTACCATTTCCTGGTAGAACAGATTAAAAGCGAACTGGCTTATATCCGGGATCATTGGGATCAACTGGGGCGTCCTACAATGACGCTGATGTTAACCCATACGATGCTGGAGACGGGGAGTGATGCCTTGCTGGCACTGATGCAGGAACTTACTGACGGTAATTGCAATGGTGTAAAGGTCAAACTGGGGCGGTTGAAGCAGTTGATGTTAACAGCAGGGACTGAACGGATTGATTTTCTGCATGACTTTGCATTTTCTCAAGAGGCGCTGATCAAAGATACCGCGCTTCAGCAGTCCCACTTGGCTTTTCAGCCAGAGAAAATTTCACCGTTGGGCTATAGCCAAGAATTTCAGATCGAAAGTGAAACCCAGGTAGATGTATTACTGCAACAGTTGCGTGCCTCTGTTAACCTCTACGAGCAAATTCACTTGTTGCAGAGATTAATCCGTCTACGAGGTCTGGAGTTTGACACGGGCTTTGGTGGATGGGGAGAGTCTGTCACGGTAGCGGATTTGCTTGATGAAGTCTACACCAAGGCGGGTCAGTTAGGCATCTGGGCGATTATCCGTCAGGCGGCTGGCTTGCGACAGATGGTGGATCTGTGTTTGTCGGACATGGTTGCTAATCTACTGGTGCGCGGTAAGCAGGTTGCAGTAGGCAGGTCTTACAGCGAGGCGTCGCTGATTACCAGTCCGATACCGAACAACCAAATAATGCAAAAAATCCATCAGTTCTGTCGGGAGGATATTCGGGATGGCGTCCTGACTCAGGAAATTCTGATTTATCTGGGTATATTAATTCGATCAGAACCCCACCTGTTTGACGGTTTACTGACGTTACGTGTAGGTTATCTGATTCTATTGATTACTAGCCAACTAGCACAGGAGTTGGCTGTCACTCAGGATGAAGCCTATCAACACTTGATGGAACTCGCCCCTTTTGAGGTGGCGAGGCGGCTGCATCGGGTAATGGCTGACTATGCAAAGATGGCTCAGCTGTTGCACCAGCAAGAATCGCTTCTAGTCAAACACAACGAGAATGAGATTGATTGGGACGTGCAACCGACAGCACAAGAAGAAAATCAGGTACCAGAAGAGGGATGGTGGCATTATCGGCAACAGTTGGGAAGTATGAACCACGTCCCCAAAGACTTTTTCAAATGTGTTTGGCGATTGATGAAACACTGCAAAGGCGTATTAATTGGCGATAAGCTAGAGCCTCACAATCGTCTGGATAGCGAGTTTTTGCTGGCACAGATGACTCCGGGAGAAAAGAATTTTGCGCTGCGGGTGGAGCATCTGCTCAATAAAATTTCAGTGCCAGAGTATCGGCAAGTCAATGTCGAGACACTGTTGGTACTGGCTCAAGTGTGCGATCGCAACCCCAACTTGCAAATCGAAGAATATATAGTGTTGGATGTGTTAATTGGTCATGCCGTGCGTCTAGCATGGCTGGAACGCTATCCCGGACGAACTGCCTTCTATGATCAGGACAAAGCTGCTGCTTGGTGTTCCTTTTACAACTCTTCTCCTCAGGAATATGCAAGCTTTTGCGTCAAAGCCTTCCGCTTCCTCACCCAGGTTAGGCAGGCTAGTGCGGTTTAGAGGAAGATGGTTTCCAAACGACTTGTTCAACCTTCACAGCTTTAGGAATGAGTTTCAACTTGTAAAAGGTGTCCGCAATTTGTTGCTGTTCGGCAACCATTTCGTCGTTTATCGTTTCAAAGCCATAATCCCGCCGCTTGGTTACGGTATCTAGGATGGGAGGCTCAATCTTTAACAATGGTGAAAGAATTTTGACCACTTCATCGGGGTTAGCAGCTGCCCATTTTGCTACTTCTTGAGTTTCTGCTCTGACTGCTTCGATGACTTTGGGATTTCGTTCGGCAAAGGTACGAGACGCCAGATAGAAATCTCGGTTAGCAGCGAAGCCTTTACCATCGCTCAAAACACGGACATTGTTCTGTTTCTGAACGGCGGCAAAAAATGGGTCCCAAATTACCCAAGCATCCACCTTCCCTTGCTCAAACGCTGTTCTTGCATCGCCAGGTGATAGGTTAACGGGTTTAATCTCGCTAAACTGCACTCCTGCCGATTCAATTGTCCTCACAACCAGATAATTGGCACTGGAACCTTTGGTAAAGGCGACTTTCTTACCCCGCAAATCGGTTAAGGATTTTATTGGGGAATTGGCTGATACAACAATGCCTGAACTATGGGGTTTTGCCGCACCACCACCGATATAAACCAAAGGTGCATCAGCGGCTTGGGCAAAAACAGGAGGCGCATCCCCGGTACGTCCAATATCCAGACTGCCAACGGTGAGAGCTTCTAGAAGTGGTGGGCCTGCCTGAAATTCTTTCCACTCAACAGAGACACCCAGCGGTTTCAGGCGTTCCTCTAATCTCCCCTTAGCTTTCACCAGCGTAAAGGGGTCGAATTTTTGATGACCGATACGCACCATCGTGGCTTGAGCTGGGTTGGCTGACGGAGACGCTTCGAGAGTGACAGAAGTTTGAGAACTACAGGATGCGATCGCAAAGCTCAGTCCTAATCCTAGCGCGAATAAAACTCCCAAAGATGAAAAGGAGAGTGTTCTTCGTCTCAAAGCGATAAACCATGAATACAATCTTTGTATGGCTAACATAGCTGACTCCTCGAAACTAAGAAAACTAGGTTAAAACTGTACTAAAAAACTTTTATTAATGAGCGTTTGATGCCAGGAAATATTTGAGTTATAAGCACTAACAAACCACAGAGGTGCAGAGAAAGCAGAGGGAGAGAAGAGAGAATTTCACGAATCATTTAGACTGGCTGTACACCCTGAAAACTTTTTGCTTAATCAGACGCTATAAAGCCTACCCATTCCTTCATCAGCTTGGGCTTAAATGAAAATGCGAATTAATAGTCAAGAATAAGGCTTAGTAACTCGAGCGCCTGAGAATCGCGCTCTAGTGAACAGAGCTTGCCTGCAATTCCAATTCCTGTTGACTCTTTCCTTTGCTCAAGACTCGTTCTAGCACTTGCTCCACCAGTGCAGCCAATGCCACGTTGCCTCGGTGTCGAGGACGCGGAAGCATTACCGGGAGATCCAGTGCAATCTGCCCCTCCTCAATCAGCACAACTCGATCCGCCAACACTACAGCCTCTTCCACGTCATGAGTCACCAATAGTGCTGTAAATTGCTGCTCTTGCCATAGTTGTTCGATTAAATGCTGCATCTCGATCCGAGTCAGAGCATCTAATGCTCCCAGTGGTTCATCCAGTAACAATAAACGGGGCTGACTCACTAACGCTCTCGCCAGTGCTACCCGCTGCCGCTGTCCGCCAGAAAGAACCGCAGGCCAATCCTTTGCCCGTTCCTTAAGTCCGACTTGCTCTAGTGCCCACTCTGCTCTAGGACGCCAGTTGCCCTCCAAACCCAGCCCTACGTTTTCTAGGACGTGCTTCCATTGCAGGAGGCGCGAATCCTGAAACATCACTCGCACCGAACGACTGAGTTTACGGAATGGCTCCCCGTCGAGTAACACTCCCCCATCAGTAGGTGTCTCCAACCCTGCGATAAGACGCAGTAGCGTACTTTTGCCGCAACCACTTCTACCTACAATCGCCACAAATTCCCCAGGCTTCACCTCTAAATTTGCTGACTTTAAAACAGTAAGGTTGCCGAACGTCTTGGTCAAATCCCAAATGTTTATATGAGTACCTTGCACAACTTGTGTCACGTTTCAAAACTCCTTTTTTAGATAGCTAAGTGCAGCGTTACGGAAATACCTATCCAGTTGAAGAAGGCTAAAAAGCTTACTTTACAAGCAATATTCCTTCTTTCTCCTGTCTTCTGCCTGGTCACTGAGCCTGTCGAAGTGCTGCCTTCTGCCTGGTCACTGAGCCTGTCGAAGTGCTGTCTTCTGCCTGGTCACTGAGCCTGTCGAAGTGCTGCCTTCTGCTGACCACTGAGCGTGTCGAAGTGCTGGTCACTGAGCGTGTC
>DATNPI010000657.1:0-4463 GCA_036703325.1 Coleofasciculaceae cyanobacterium | reverse complement strand
GTCAATCAGGGCAATGACATTCTCAATCCGTTGTACCTCAGCCGCCGCCTCCCGCACTTCCTCCTCGGCTGGGGGTTTAGGTGTCTCTTGGCGTGGGGGAACAGCTAGACCAATGCGAACATCTGTAGCGATCGCTGCACTTGTGCCAGAATCACTTTCAACCCGTACTCGAACGCTGCTATCATCCAGTGCCAAAGGCAGTCCAGCGATTTCAACTTGTTCCGGCACTTCCCGATTGTTGAGCTGTACGTCGGCAACACGGGTAACAGTTGCCCCGGAAGCGTAGACTTTAACTTTTTCAATTCTGGAAGTCAGTTGTACGTGAGCGCTTGGCGTCTTGTCGTCAGACATCGTCATAATTTCTGGATAGTCTGCTGGCGTTAGCTAGGAAGTGATTAATCCAAGCTACTCAATCTATCTCCGATCTGAAAGGAGGTTATGCAAACAAAATCTGAGCTGAGGGTCGAGGCTGAAATGCGATCGCCCACAAATCTCAAAAACCTGCAATTTCATATTAGAAACCGCAGATAAACGCGGATGAGTTGTCATATATAGCGGTTCTCATACCAAATTCGCTTTGATAGCTTTCTAGCAGTAGAGGCGTTCCGGCGGAACGTCTCTACTCTTGTTATGCGGGTTGCTGAAAAATCGGGTGTTAAACCTGGATTGGGTATCAGTTGCAAACACCACACTATAGGGCACGATAATACTCCATCCGTGTCAACTTAAGGAAGCTTGGCGGTTGAAACCGCAGCTACACAAACAAAACCTGCCTCCGCAGGTTAAATAAGTGTTGATTTTTCGTTAGTCCGCGCAGGCGGACTACCCTTCGGGAAGGGCTTTGCCCAACGTTTATTTAGCCGCGACTTCCAGTCGCCAGGGCTTAAATTGACACCAATGGATAATACCCTTGCCCCTACAAAAAACTGTTCAGCACTCAGCGTTCCTAACTCATTGCCCAATCTGACGCATATAGTTACCCCACAATTGGGCAGCTTGCCCACTACTGCCACTAGTCGGAGTGTTGTCATCATTCCCCAGCCAAATGCCCGTAACTAAATTACGGCTGGGAATATAGCCAATGAACCAGAGGTCAACGTTATCGTTGGTAGTACCCGTCTTACCGGCTTCTCCTAGCCCCAGAGAAGCCGCACGACCAGTTCCACCTTGCACGACCCCTTGAAGCATCGTGGTCATAGTGTCTGCCACACCGGCAGGCAGTGCCTGTCGGTTCATCCCAGAATCCTGTTTGTCCGAGTAAATTACGCGGCAGGTTTCGCGATTTTTAAAATCCTTGCAATCACTACTATCGAGAATTCGTTTAATAGCATGGGCACGGTTCAAAACACCGCCATTTGCCAGGGTGCCGAAGGCCCCGGTCATCTCCAAGACAGTGGTTTCACTTTGACCCAGCACCAAACCAGGTACAGGATTGAGTTTCGATGTGATACCAAGGCGTCGAGCCATCTGCACCACACTATCTAAACCAACATCCTGAGCAACTCGTAGGGCGATCGCATTTTCCGACAGAGCAATGCCGGTGTACATATTTACGCTGCCTGTGCCAGCGCGTTCACAGCCCCGAAATTGTTGATTTTGCCAGACAACCGGAGCGCAGGAATAGGCGTTTCCCGGTGAGATGCCTTTATCAATAGCCGCCGCGTAGGTAAAGATTTTGAAGGTAGACCCTGGCTGTCGCAGCGCCTGAGTGGCGCGATTAAATTGGCTTGTTGCATAGTCAACGCCACCAACCAGGGCAACGATTTCACCGGTGCTGGTATCGAGGGTAACCATAGCACCCTGAGAGTATCCGGAACTGCCTCCATTGGTATTCACCGAGTTGCGTAGAGCCGCCTCTGCCTTAGCCTGAGCCTGAAGATCTAGAGCCGTTTCGACAATAAAGTTACCTTCTTGAGCCAACTGGTCTCCCAGTAAAGCACGGAGTTCATCGAAAACATAGCTGTAGAAGTAGGGGGCTTTAGTGCTGGAGAGGAATTCACGGGCTTTGGGACTGACTTCAATACGCGATCGCCTGGCCTGGTTAGCCTCCTGATCGCTTATCATCCCTAAGCTACGCATACGAGAGATAACGCGATCGCGCAGTTGCAGTGCCGTATTGTAATCCTGAACCGGGTTATATCTATTAGGCGCTGGCAAAATCGCTACCAACGTCGCCGCTTCCGAGATGGATAAATTTGTCGCTGATTTGTCGAAATAAAACTGGGCAGCATCTTCAAACCCGTAAGCCTCAATACCCAAGTAGACGCGGTTTAAATAGGCCTTTAAGATTTCGTCCTTACTGTAGAACGTCTCTAATTTCAGAGCGACTACCGCCTCCCGAAATTTCCTCCCAGCACTATCTTCTCGTCCTACATACTCAGGGAATAGACTCCGGGCCACCTGTTGCGTTAAGGTACTCGCCCCTTGACTAATCCCACGGTCTCGGACATTGGTCACCACTGCCCGTAAAATGCCATATGGGTCTACACCAAAATGCCAGTAATAGCGGCTGTCTTCTGAGGCAATCACCGCATTGGGCAGGTGTTTGGAAAACTCCGATAACTGCCTTAGTTCTCGGTGCGCTGTTGTCCGAGGTTGCCGCAGGGGTATCTCGTCTCTCGACATCACAACATAAGGCCCCTGGACGCCCAATGGCAAGGGTTGCACCGGCACTTTTAGCCACTCAATGCTGATCGCTAGTACCACCAATGCCGTCAACCCACCGATACCGTAGAGAGCGTAACGGATAGCGAGGATATACCAAGGGGGTGGATCGACGTACTGAAGCCGCACTGCTGCGGCGAGTTCCGGGGGGCCGATGGTGAGAACGTCACCATGCCGCAGAACTAGGGATGGGAGTCGGCGTTTCCCCCTATAAATTCCGTTGGTGGAATTTTCGTCTTTGATAAGAAAGGCTCTCTGACGTCGTCCATAGCGCTCTAAGGACAGATGAACTTGACTGACTACTGGGTTTCGCACGACAATGTCGCAGGATTTGGAACTGCGTCCCAGTAAGTAACGGTCTCCGAGTAGGGGATAGACCTCGGCTTTAGCCGCACCGGCGTCTTGCACCCATAATTCCGGTACTCTAGCATTGGGCTTAAGTGCCAGTGCCTGAAAGTTAACTTTCGCCTGAATTGTCTGTACCGCTTGAGTTATTTGACCAAGCAGCGTTTTCGGCGGTTGTGGGGGCTGGGGAGGACTCATTTTTCAGAGGGGAGCTGTCGGCGTTTTAGCTCTTGAATTATTTTACTCGTAACCCTAGGGGAGACGCTGTTGGTTGCGATGCCAGACTTCCAAAGCTAACACCCTAACATCCGTCCACCCCTTACAGCAATCATCCTACGGAGGCAATGATCGATGATGAGTACAGCATTAGTTTTAGCTCCCTTATCCCGATGAGTATTAACTCCAAGATGACTGCCGAGAACCCATTCCTCCAATTCCAGGCTCGCAGCCTTATTCTTTGGTGTTTTTTAATATCTCTAGGACTGGGCCTTACCTTTGATCTGATTGCTCAGGTTACCGGGCTTAACCCTCAAGACCCAGTTTTTACCCCAATTATCTACATTTTGACATTTAATTTGCTATCTCTTTGGGCAATACAACGGTTATGCCAGTTGCCCTTCAACTTCAAGCGTCTCATCGGTGATCTGCCAAATCGCTTCCCCTGGCTTCCAACAATTGGCATTGTTATCGCCATTTTGCTGTTTTCACTAGGTTCTGGACAACTCTTTTTTTACGCGCTGTCATTTTCTTACCCGTCGTTTGTTCAGTCGCTACTCCAAGAAAAAACTTGGCTTTCTAGCTCCGAGACCTTCGCCCCACTTCTACATAATATCCTGACAATTATTGCTGTCCTTTTTGTGGCTCCTGTGACTGAAGAACTGCTGTTTCGGGGAATTCTCTTGCATAGATGGACGGTAAAATGGGGAGTCACGCCAGCATTATTAATTTCTTCTCTCTTGTTTGGAATACTTCATACCAATGTTATTGGTTTATTTGTTTTTGGCTTGATGATGGCGTTGCTTTACATCAAAACACGTACACTTATTGTTCCCATCGCCTGTCATTTCCTAAACAATCTTACTGCTGTTGGATTGGAATTTGTTTCCCAAGGTTCAGGTACTAATGAAACAGCCAATATCCTAGAGCAACTTCGCTCTGATTGGTGGGTTGGCATTGTGTATATGGTTTTGTCAGCTCCCTGGCTGATTACTTTCATTTACAAAAACTGGCCCAAGCAGCCTTTAAGCGTACCGTACTTTACAAATTCTTCACAATAAGTAATACCGTTTTCCCAAGCAGTTGCAACAAATATAATCTTTCTCCCTCCTTTTTAAGATCGGAGCTTTAGTGAGGAGTTGGGGGAAGCTAAATGTGTAGCAAGTCGAAGGGAAATTGGTATAAGCTTTTGTACATCCAAAGAACGGTCATGACTTACGCAACACCTGAGTGTCATG
>DATNPI010000652.1:0-9162 GCA_036703325.1 Coleofasciculaceae cyanobacterium | reverse complement strand
AGAAGGAAAAGAACCCGACCATCCAATTCTTTTAATTAGCAAGACGACCGGAATTTATTCAACAACAGAGGATAAACAATTCTATATCATCAGTTTATGTGCCTCTAAAACAGCGGGAGAATTCCTACAGAAATTTAATCTATATAGCCTTTCTTTAGAAACCCTACAAAGCTTGCTAGGATCGGTTAAAGCGCAGGAACCGAAAGCGAAGACAAAAATAGGAACGCCGAGCGATCGTCAGTGATGTTCGCTCTCGTCATAAAAACGCCAACAGCCGGGTTTCTCGTCTCGCGAACGTCCCCCTAGTTGACTGGCGGTGAGCTTTCGGTGAAGGCATACCCGAACGTCAAGTGTATGTCTCTGCCTTAAATTACCTGCCAGTTAGTAAACAACTGGCGCTCGTTTGGTGTGCGTTTAATCGCCCCACGAGCGCAGTGTGTTGCGTTTGCTCGTGTGATCGCACCACCGCAAGTTGCGATAGCGAAGCGGCTCTCAAAGAGCTAGCGCAGATCGCAAGGATGCTTCGTGCGTTGTTGTACCCGGCTCCTCGTAGGAGCCTCTGGATGCCATCTACATTGCTGCTCCCCCCAATCGCTCGGGAAAGTTAGCTTCCGTTACGATAACAGCTAACAGTAAGCCTAAGGTATCAACTCTTGATAAATCGCTTACGTCGCAATGACCTCGTTTGCCGCCATCGTAACCGTACACTTCCCCCTTTTTTCGGCGGTTTTCACCGATTGACTATCGATGATGCCCGCTGTTGGGTTATCTGTTTTCTCCACACTTTTTCGCACTTGTTGTCGTAGTTGTGTGTGAATTTTCTGCCACACTCCCAAACGCTGCCAATGCCGAAAGTAGTTATAAACAGTTTGCCAAGGTGGTAAGTCATGCGGTAAGGCACGCGGCTTGAACACCCCTCCCGCAGTACGTAAAATATTCCATTGATGATCTCTCGTAAATCCACTTGACGAGGACGACCAATAGCTTGTGCGATCGGGAGCAACTGTTCTATGATTTGCCATTCCGCATTAGTGACATCAGAAGGATATGCTTTTCGTGTCCTGAGTCTGTATGCAACTGTGCCACATCTGCTCTATCTTCTGATGAAGCGATCTGCGCTTCGCAGCAGCGCTTCGCTATCACTTAGTTCAGCTCACTTTACATTTCTTTAGAGACAGCCTCTTAATGAAAAAAGTTTTATTGTCCGGTCTGTTAGTACTGTTGCTGCCGCTGACCGCTTGCTCACCCAAAACAGCTGTGACTTCAACGACGACTACTGGAGCCGAGGCAAAACCTTTGTCAATAGGTGCAATTCCAGACCAAGATCCACAAAAATTGCAGCGTCAGTACGATAAGGTAGCCACTTATTTACAGAAGGAACTGGGTGTGCCTGTTAAATATAAGCCTGTAACTGACTACGGAGCTGCTGTTACTGCCTTTAAGGTGGGAGATTTGGATTTGGTCTGGTTTGGAGGATTGACGGGTGTCCAGGCAAGGTTGCAGGTGCCGGGTGCTGAAGCGATCGCTCAACGTGATGTAGATGAGAAATTCCACAGCGTCTTCATCGCCAACAAAAAGAGTGGCCTAACTCCATTTAAAGCTACCGCTGACCTGAAAAAGCTCAAAGGTCGCACCTTCACCTTTGGCAGTGAGTCCTCGACATCTGGGCGTTTGATGCCCCAATATTTCCTGCAACAAGCTGGTCTTAAACTTGAAGATTTCAAAGGCAAACCGGGCTTTTCCGGCGATCATGACAAAACTATCAAGCTGGTAGAAGCAGGCACCTACGACGCTGGTGCTGTGAACGAAAAAGTCTGGCTGAAGCGGGTGGCGTCCAAAGAGGTAGACCTGAATAACGTGGATGTTATTTGGCGATCGCCTGCCTACTATGACTACCACTGGGTCATCAATCCAGACGTCAAAAAGCGCTACGGCGAGGATTTCGCCAAGAAAGTGCAGAATGCCTTTTTAAAACTAGACCCCAACCTGCCAGAACACAAAGAAATTCTCGATCTCTTAGAGGCTAAGAAGTTTATCCCCACCCAAAATTCCAACTACGCTCAAATTGAGGATATTGGTCGGAAAATTGGGAAAATCAAGTAACTATCTCGCTGCGGCGAGTTATCGGAAAGAGTTTTTACTTGAACAACAAAACTTGAATTCAAAACTCTTTCCTTCCTACCTGTAAACTATTGAAAGATGGAAACAAGCTTTAAAATTGCAGATAATTCTGATAGAGAAATCCTTATGGAATTCATTCGGGAGTTCTGTGAGTTAGACCATCATCCCTTTGATGATTCTACTATTCGCGTTGCCTTAACAAAAATTTTAAATGATGATGCACTAGGGCGGGTGTGGCTGATTCAAGATGGCACCGAAGCGATTGGGTACATCGTCCTGACATTTGGCTACAGTTTAGAATACCGAGGACGTGATGCATTTATTGATGAATTCTACATTCGGGAAAGTCATCGAATGCAAGGGGTGGGTACGAAGACCTTACAGTTTGTAGAAGGTGTTTGTCCCTCTCTCGAAATTCAAGCACTTCATCTGGAAGTTGAGCGGGAAAATACAAGGGCACAACGCTTGTATCGGAAGGTTGGTTTTGACCAGCAGGATAGCTATCTGATGACTAAATGGACTGCAAAGCCAGCAGGAAAATGAACTCAGAAGCACCAATTTTTGAACTAAAAAACGTTGCCAAACAATTTGGACGTTTTCAGTCCTTAGCTGACATCAACTTACAAATTCACGCAGGCGATCGCGTTGCCCTTGTTGGCCCCAGTGGTGCAGGTAAAAGCACTCTGATTAGCCTACTCAATGGCACACTACTACCGACACAGGGAGAAGTGTGGGTACTCGGTCGCAACCTCGCCCATCTTCGTCCAAAGTTGCTGCGTCAAGTCCAGCGCCAGATTGGTACGGTTTATCAGCAATTTCATTTAGTGGATAACCTGCGGGTGATTCATAATGTCAACGCTGGGCATCTAGGTCGCTGGTCATTTCTGAAAGCGGCTGTTTCACTGGTATGGCCTCTAGAAGTCGAAATAGCGGCAAAAGCTTTAGCACAGGTGGGTATTCCCGAAAAGCTTTACGATCGCACTGACCAGCTTTCTGGTGGTCAACAGCAACGGGTCGCGATCGCTCGTGTCCTAGTCCAAAATCCTACCGCTATCCTTGCCGATGAGCCGATTTCTAGCCTCGATCCAGAGCGATCGCGGGAGATTATGGACTTATTGCGCCAGCTGAGTCAGGAAATGGGTAAAACGTTGGTTACAAGTCTCCACGCCATTGAATTTGCCCGTAGCCATTACCAGCGTATTATCGGTCTGCGACAGGGACACATTTTGTTTGATACACCTGCTGAAGCCCTGACTGAGACAATGATAGAGGAGTTGTATAACCTGAGTTCGACTTTTCGTTAGCGATTCACCATTAGCCATCTTTCAACAAGCGACAAATCCTACACCAAGTAATTAAGTGAAGCGGATACGACTTCGGAGTAGATGCGATCGCTAGGGTTTATGTAGTCGATGGAGGTTAATACAAACTTTTGTGTACAAAAAATGGCTGAAACCCTCATTCTCTCGTTTATTAAACTTGGGGGTGTGAACCTATATAACGTTTTCCTCTGGATGTGTTAACTATTTGCGTATTACACTGTATAACAGAATTGACTGTGTCCAATAGGTTTGAGTCCGCCTCAGGCAATAATGAGCTGTACCTCCTCGATTGCCTGAGGCTTTCTCTTTAACGCTTAGAAGCGTGTAGAAGCTATTCTATACCTCTCGTGTAAGACAGATCATTTCCATCCCTCTAATGTCTTACAAGTTAATGAAATACAGAAACCCCGACCTGCGCGTAGCAGACCGAGGCTGAAGGAAGTTTCCTTTCTCCGTTTCCCCTTCACTCTCCGAGATTTTTGACTTTTGCAAGAGACTTCATGGGCGCTTGCCTCCCGGCGTCAAACTCACTTACGAGGTGGCGATCGCATAGTTGTAGTACCCGCAGCGCTCTTGGAGGGAAGCGATCGCATCGAGTACCGTGTTCAATTCATAGTTATCCACCGTTTTTAGTAGCATCTCGCACAGCTCAGGCAGTAACTCAGGACTACCAATATCTCCTAATGCTTCGGCAGCACTATAACGAACCCGAAAGTCTTCATCGTTCAACGCTTGCCTGAGCGCCACCACTATTCTTGAAAGGAAAGCGACTCCTGTCTCCTCCTCCCTGTTGTAGTAGGGAATAGGGGAGGTGCCGATAGAGCCTAATGCCGAAGCAGCCATCCAACGAACCCAAGAGTCTTCATCGTTCAACGCTTGCTCCAACGCTATCACCGCTGCCTCACTATTGATATTCCCTAACGCATAGGCAACTCTGCCGCGAAAATCAGAGTCTTCATCATTCAAAACGAGACGTAGCACCGCCACCGCTGCGTCAGAGCCAATTTGTCCTAATGCCTTTACAGCACTCAAACGCACATCAGAGTCTTTATCGTTCAAAGCGATGCGTAGCGCCGCTACCGCTTCGCCAGAGCCGATTTGTCCTAACCCCAAAGTAGCCCGACGGCGAACTTCGGAGTCTTGGTCTCTCAACGCGTACTCTAGGGATGCTACTGCTGCTTCAGAGCCAATTTTCCCTAACGCCTCGGCAGCTCTTCTACGAACCCCAAAGTCTTCATCGCTCAATGCAATACGCAGCACAGGCACACCGGCTTCAGAACCGATTTGTCCTAACGCCTCGGCAGCTCTCTCACGAATATCAAAGTTTTCATGGCTCAAGGCTTTTCGCAATGCGGCCTCGCCTACCTCGATGCCGATTTTCGCTAGTCCATAAGCTGCACTCAAACCTACCCACGAGTCTTCATCGTTCAATGCTTCTTCCAGTGCTGCCAGCGCAACTGCTGTGCGGATTCTCCCTAACGCCCAAGCAGCAGTTCTACGAACATAAGAGTCTTCATCTTTCAGAGTGATGAGTAGCGCCTCGACTGCCGCCTCACTGCCGATATAACCTAACGCTTCAGCTGCCGTTCTACGAACGAAGGAGTCTTGATCTCTCAATGCCATGAGCAGTGGTGGAACAGCCGCCTTACTGCCAGTAGAACCTAATGCCGAGGCGGCTTTTTCACGCACTCGATGGTCTTCATCATTTAAAGCGTGTTGCAATACCACCACTGCCTGATCCACTGCTTTAGTACTGGTGGAACCTAAGGCTAAAGCGGCTCTTCCACGCACCCGATAGTCTTTATGGTTTAAAACTTGCCCCAGTGCTGCTACTGCCGCCTCAGAACCGATGGAACCTAAGGCCAGGGTAGCTTTCCCACGAAAATCAAATTTTTCATGGTTCAAAGTACTGCACAATGCTGCTACTGCTGCATCTGTGCTGATAGAACCTAACCCTAGAGCGGCACTCTCGCGAACCTGGTAGACTTGATCGTTGAGAGCTTGCTGCAATACCGTTACTGCCGCCTCTGTGCGGATTTGACCTAATACTGAGGCAATTCTGCCACGAACTTCAAAGTTTTCATCGTTCAAAGCGATACGCAGCGCTGCTACCGCTGCATCTGTGCCGATAGAACCTAGCGCCGAAGCCGCACTCTCACGAACCTGATACTCTTGATCGTCTAGAGCGTCATGCAGCGCTGCTACTGCTGCCTCAGAGCCGATTTGCCCTAACTCATAGGCAGCTTGGGAACGAACTTCCGAGTCTTCATGGTTCAAAGCTTGCCCCAGCGCTGCTACTGCTGCCTCAGAGCTGATTTGCCCTAACTCATAGGCAGCACTCCTACGAACTCCAGAGTCCTGATTATTTAAAGCTTGGAGCAAAGAAGGGATTGCACTATCAGAACCAGTGATGCCTAGAAGTCGAATTTTTAGCAGTTGAGGAATATCTAGTTCGGCCAACAAGTCCACGGTTGCGTCGTGAAACTCTGATTTTACGGCTCCTGCTAGGTTTGCGCCGAGCTGCCAATCTATCTCCAAGGCTAATTTTACGACTCGTAGCGCCGGAGCTTTTTCATCTACTAAGAGCAATAGCTGGACTAGGGGTTCTGTCCATTGCAGGTAATTCAAATACTGCTGCTTAAGCTGGTTATCACTTAGACGAGGCAGCTGTTGAAGGAGACTTTTTGCTGCCTCGGATTCCTGAAGCTGCTGATGCTGATATTCCATCGTGTTGCCAATTTTTATTCTGATAGCTCTTATGTGCGGTACGCGTGGCACATAGCTTTGGACTTTATCGCTTCCTTGTCTTCCCCTGGTTGCGTATCGCGCCACTATCCTAACAACACCCAGCTGACTATGCTGGAGAGACTACCTTCAAAGATGCAATCCTCCACCAGGAGTGGTTCGCTAACGCATTCTTGCATAGCTTTTGCGAATTCTATGAAATTGTTGGCGAATCAATAGGGGGTCTAGCCGCTCATCCGAACACCACTATTGTGCATTTTATCAATGGGAGGAGAGGCGATCGCACTTTCTTTCCATAAGTTGTAGATTGGTGGACTCTGTGCCTCAATTGAGCAATTTCGTCGGCAGTTCCCAAACATTACCCTGAGAGTAAATTTTAGAGGCGAGACTTAAAGGAGTTAATGGCGATGTACCTGGATCAGATCTATTAAAAGCCATGAGAGAGATTTAGTGATTGTCTGGCGACAGAGGTTGAACTCCACGCGAAGTCTTTGAGGGCTTTTATTCGTCGCGATCGCACTGTGATAGAGTTTCTGGTGCGATCGCAAAATACCTTTCAAACCTTGAAAACTTTCAAAAGAGAATTAGAGTCAAGCTGCGACACAATCGGCTGAATTCGTGCGTAACTCAGCTTTTGAGTTTTGATACTCAGCGAAACAAGAGCTGGCTAACTTTGAGCTGGAACTGCTGTCTTCAGCTAGGAACAGTTTTGGCACACCTTCAGTTTTTCTCGTACTTCGGGATGGCTGGCTAGGTAATATTTGAGCCAGTCGCAGCCCCTTGCCAGCAGTTCATCTAATGTTTCCACTCGCCATAGCCTTGCAGTTCCGTCGTCTGAGGCAGTAGCGAGGTACTTCCCATCAGGGCTAAAACTTGCACTATTTACCTTGTCTTGATGTCCATTGAATTCAGCTATCTGATTCCCAGATAAGTTCCATAGCCTTGCCGTGCCATCATCTGATGCAGTGGCTATGTACTCTCCATCAGGACTAAAGCTGACACTATTTACTCTGTCTTGATGTCCAGTGAATTCGGCTATCTGATTCCCAGATAAGCTCCATAACCTTGCAGTGCCATCATCTGATGCGGTAGCTATGTACTCTCCATCAGAGCTAAAACTGATATTCCATACCCTACCCTGATGTTCCGTGAATTCGGTTATCTGATTGCCAGATAAGTCCCATACTCTTGCAGTGCCATCAGATGATGCGGTGGCTATATACTCTCCATCAGGGCTAAAACTGACATCCCACACCCTGCCTTGATGTCCTGTAAATTTGACTATCTGATTGCCAGATAAGTCCCATAGCCTTGCGGTACCGTCTTCTGATGCAGTGGCTATGTATTCCCCCGTAGGGCTATAACTGACACTCAATACTGCGTCTTGATGTCCTATAAATTCAACTATCTGATTTCCAGATAAATCCCATAACCCTGCGGTGCCGTCTTCTGAGCCAGTAGCTAGGTACTCCCCATGAGAACAAAAAATAACATTCAATACCGCATCTTGATATCCTGTAAATTCAGCTATCTGATTTCCAGACAAGTCCCACAGTCTTGCAGTATTACCAAATCTGCAAGCAGTGGCTAAGTAGTCTCCGTTAGGGCTAAAACTAACACTGGTCACGTTCTCCTGATGCCCTGTGAATTCTGCTAGCTGATTCTCAGATAAGTCCCACAGTTGTGCACTCTGATAAAATTGGGCAACAGTAGCTAAGTAGTTTCCGTTGGAGCTAAAACTAACGCTGTATACAGCACTGTGATGAACCTTAAATTTAGCTATCTGATTTCCAAATAAGTTCCACAGCCTTACAGTCTCGTCTAATGAGACGGTTGCAAGATAGTTGCCCTTGGGGCTAAAACTGATACTCGTGACTGTGTCTTGATGCCCCCGAAATTCAGCAATTTGATTTCCAGATAAATTCCATAGCCGTGCGGTATTCTCTCCAGCAGTAGCTAAGTAGTCTCCATTTGGACTAAAACTGACACTGTATACATCACTCTGATGCTCTTGAAATTCCGCAATCTGATTTCCAGATAAGTTCCACAGCCTTGCCGTGCCATCTGATGAGGCAGTAGCCAGGTACTCACCATCAGGGCTGAAACTGACACTCCAGACATGGTCTTGATGCCCTATGAATTCCGCAATCTGATTTCCACGTAAGTCCCATAGCCTTGCCGTGCGGTCTGATGAGGTAGTAGCGAGGTACTCACCATCAGGGCTGAAACTGACACTCCAGACACGGTCTTGATGCCCTATGAATTCCGCAATCTGATTTCCATGCAAGTCCCATAGCCTTGCCGTGCGGTCTGATGAGGCAGTAGCGAGATACTCACCATCGGGGCTAAAACTGATACTAAATACCGCGTCTTGATGCCCCTGGAATTCGGCGACCAGATTTCCAAATAGGTTCCACAGTCTTGCCGCGCCATCATTTGAGCCAGTAGCTATGTATTCCTCCTTAGGGCTAAAATGAATACTCCATGCCATACTTTCAGGGACTGTGAATTGATTCCGTTCTCGAATGTGGTCAAGAATTACCTGTAAAGCTAGCAAGGGGCTGGTGGCAGGATAATTGTGCAATGGGCGACCATCTCGCACCATCTTGTGCAAAGTTTGCCCTGCTTGCATTGCTAATAGTAATGCTTCTATTTCACCGCGTCCGACCTCAAACAGCCGCAAGGCTTTAACACCCATCCATTCTATTTTCGCAGCTTCCTTAGCTTCTTCAATTAATTGTTCAGCTTCCTGTTTCTTTTGCTCAGCTTCTGTAAGTAACTGTTCTGCTCTCTGTTTCGCCTCGGTTAAAACTAAATTGACTTGTTTTTGGCTAGTAGTTAAGAAAGCATAATCATCATCACTCAAGCTTTTATTTTCTGCCCATGCCTGTGCATTCTGTAATGCCTTTCCCCGCAACAAGCGTGATTCATCTTGACGGGTAGAGGCTAACCAAGCAGTGATCGCCTCACTATA
>DATNPI010000628.1:0-7415 GCA_036703325.1 Coleofasciculaceae cyanobacterium | reverse complement strand
CCGAGTTCCCGTGAAGAAGTCCAAGATTACTTCTCCATTGTTTCCAAGGGCGGTCTGCCGGCTCTAGTGGATGCTTTGGTAGATTCCCAGGAATACTCCGACTATTTTGGCGAAGAAACCGTTCCCTACCTGCGGGGCCTGGGTCAAGAAGCCCAGGAATGCCGCAACTGGGGACCGCAGCAAGATTTGTTGAGGTACAGTGCGCCGTTCCGCAAGGTGCCGCAGTTCATCACGACCTTTGCACGCTACGAGCAGCCGTTGCCCGACCAACATCCATATGGCTCAGGCAATGACCCCTTAGAAATTCAGTTTGGGGCAATCTTCCCTAAAGAAACCCGCAATCCCAATACCCGACCGGCTCCATTTGGTAAAGATACCAAGCGTATTCTGATTCACCAGGGACCTGCAACCAATAACCAAAATAGCAATCCTAAGGCACGAGGCGAGTTTCCCGGCTCCCTAGGACCAAAGGTGTTCCGGCTGGATCAACTCCCCTTGTCGGGCATTAGCCGCAAAAACAATAACGCAGCCAGTGTCAAATTCTCCGAAAGCTCTACCCAAGCAGTAATTCGTGCCTGCTACCTGCAAGTGTTTGGACGCGAGGTCTACGAAGGTCAGCGCCAGAAAGTTGCGGAAATTAAGCTGGAAAACGGCGAAATTCCGCTGCGCGAGTTCGTCCGGACGCTGGCGAAGTCCGATGTGTTCCGCCAGATGTACTGGACGTCGCTATATGTGTGCAAGGCAGTTGAGTATATCCACCGCCGTCTGTTGGGTCGTCCCACTTATGGGCGCTCCGAAATTAACAAATACTTTGATATCTGCGCCAAGAAGGGCTTTTATGCTTTAGTTGACGCAATTATCGACAGCCCAGAGTATTCTCAGACGTTTGGGGAAGATACAGTTCCCTATGAGCGCTATCTGACTCCAGCTGGTGTGCAATTGCGATCGCTACGAGTTGGCAGCATTGCTGAGGATGTTGGCACCACGCCTACGAAAGAAGAAGTACCTAGCTATGTTGAGCTGGGTGCAGTTAAGGAAACACGGACAGCACCCGACGTTCAATTCCGGATTAACCAGGGCGTCAGTGTGAAGCGCGAGCAAACTAAGGTCTTCAAACTGACAGACCTCTACAATAAGCCAGCGGTTAAAACCCTCATCCGGGCGGCTTATCGGCAGGTATTTGAGCGCGATATCGAGCCGTATATCATCAGCAATAAATTCTCTGCCCTGGAGAGCAGGCTGAGTAACAACGAAATTAACGTCAAGGAGTTCATTGAAGGGCTAGGCTGTTCAGACCTCTACATTAAAGAGTTCTACGCTCCCTACCCCAATACCAAGGTAATCGAGCTGGGAACCAAGCATTTCCTAGGTCGTGCTCCCGAAAACCAGAAGGAAATCCAAAAGTACAACAAGATTCTCGCTGCTGAGGGCATCCGTGGCTTTATCGGTGCGATGGTTAACAGCATGGAGTATGCTCAGGTGTTTGGTGAAGACACAGTGCCTTATCGGCGCTTCCCGACCTTACCCGCGGCAAACTTCCCCAACACCGAGAAGCTGTATAACCAGCTGACTAAGCAGAATAAGGACTTGGTGGTACCCAGCTTTGAGCCGGTACAACCCCGCATGGATGCGGCGAAGATGCCGATGACGGGTAAGGCGATCGCTGACATGAAGGCAAAAGAGCGGATTGACATCAGCAAGCCAGAGCTGATCCAACTAGGTCGCTCTTTCAAGAATGACAATGGGCAGCCCGTTGAAGTCAGCGCCAGCACAACGCGCCGCAAGCCTGCACGGATTTTCCGCATGACTCAAGGAGCAAGTCAGGCAGAAACTGCACAGGTGATCACTGCCATCTACTGCCAGGTGATGGATGTCTTCAATGGTCAGGTGCCAGAGGGATACCGATATTCTGACCTGGAGAGCAAATTCCTCAACAGTGAAATCTCGGTGCGCCAGTTTGTTAAAGCCTTGGCGAGTTCCGATCTCTACCGTCAGCGCTTCTACACGCCCTATCCCAACACCAAGGTGATCGAGTTCTTGTTCCGGCATCTGCTGGGACGGGCACCAGAAACCCAAGCAGAACTCCGGCAGTACAACCAACTCCTTGCCGACCAAGGTTTAAAAGCTGCTGTTGAAGCGATGATAGATAGTGCAGAATATGCTCGTTTCTTTGGCGAGGATGTTGTGCCTTACAATCGCTATCCCTCACTGCCTACTGGTAACTACCTGGGTAGTGTAAAAGCGGTCTCTGACTTGGTGAAGCAGTCCTGGCCTAATATCTCACCTTCCTCTGGAGAGTTTTGATTAGTTCGTCACTAGTCAAATGAATCTTCGTTGCTAGCTGTTAATAGTTGTCTCCTCTGATTTGTTTATGGCGGATCGGAGGAGCTTTACTCATGGCGGGCATTCTATGTCACCGCCCCAAGTTTTTGGTCTCCCAAAATCTGAGGACAAATGTTACAAACTATTACGAAGGCAGCAAGAATGTGAACAATCTGTCGCAGAATATTTGCGGAAGGTAGCTGTATCCCTGACCTGATGTATCTCTTACTACTCCAACGAATCCGAGGAATACTTAGGAGAGAGTTGTCAGAAGTGGTGCGAGAGCAAATCAGGGAAAGCGGATCAGCAATCAAGACGACGAATGCCAGTTTAAACACACCTGGTTACATATTTCTGGAGGAATCCATCGATGAGTATCGTCACGAAATCTATCGTGAATGCAGATGCCGAGGCACGCTATCTGAGCCCTGGCGAACTAGACCGGATTAAAAGTTTTGTTAGCTCTGGTGAGCGTCGCCTCCGCATCGCTCAAACCCTGACCGACTCCCGCGAGCGCATCGTCAAGCAAGCAGGCGATCAGCTGTTCCAGAAGCGTCCTGACGTTGTTTCTCCTGGTGGCAATGCCTACGGTGAAGAAATGACTGCAACTTGTCTGCGGGATCTGGACTACTACCTACGTCTAATCACCTACGGAGTTGTATCTGGTGATGTCACCCCGATTGAAGAAATCGGTCTGGTTGGCGTCCGTGAAATGTACAATTCTCTGGGCACCCCCATCCCGGCGGTTGCTGAAGGCGTCCGCGCCATGAAGAGTGTTGCCTCCTCACTGCTATCTGGGGAAGATGCTGCCGAAGCTGGCTCTTACTTCGACTACGTGATTGGTGCCATGCAGTAGGGTGTTTCCCTTTCCCTGCTGTAGAGACGCAAACAAGTGCTGCCCTGCGTGCCGCTATGCTGTACGCACCGCAACGCAAGAGAGCGTCTGTACAAAAGGTACAAAAGATTTCAAGATTAGGTGAGATTAAGGAAACAAAATCATGCAAGACGCAATTACCTCTGTTATTAACTCTTCCGACGTCCAAGGTAAGTACCTAGACAGCAGTGCCCTGGAAAAGCTCAAGGGCTATTTCCAGACTGGCGAACTGCGGGTGCGTGCGGCAACCGCCATCAGCTCTAACGCTTCTACCATTGTTAAGGAAGCCGTTGCGAAGTCTTTGCTGTACTCGGATATCACTCGTCCGGGCGGCAATATGTACACGACTCGCCGCTATGCAGCTTGTATTCGTGACTTAGACTACTACTTGCGCTACGCCACCTATGCGATGTTAGCTGGCGATCCTTCCATCCTTGATGAGCGTGTGCTCAACGGATTGAAAGAAACCTACAACTCTCTGGGTGTTCCCGTTGGCGCAACCGTCCAAGCAATCCAAGCCATGAAAGAAGTCACCGCTAGTCTCGTCGGTGCTGATGCTGGTAAGGAAATGGGCGTCTATTTCGACTACATCAGCTCTGGTTTGAGCTAGGCTGAGTTCTCCTAGATAAATTCTGAACTTGTAGTCGGTGGTATGAATTAAGGTCCGGGAAGTCAACTGTGAGTGCTAGCTTGTTAGAGGCAAGTCTCTATACCTTGTTGTAAAGCAGATGAGTTTTGGCAGTCTAGTATTGACTATTGACTCCCGGCCCTTGTTCTATGTACAGACACCCCCTTTAAGTTTCGCGGTTGTGGTCTAGCCTCAGCCAGATTTAGTTTCCACAGTAGTAGCAAGCTCGTATCGTGTAGGCTAAATACACATTGATCTCACAGATAATTTTGATTATTGTTTTAGTTGCTTGCTTCGAAAACCGAATTCAAATTCAAAATTTCTTAACACAAGTAGGAGAAGTAAACCCATGCGTATGTTTAAAGTGACTGCCTGCGTTCCCAGCCAAACTCGCATCAGGACACAACGGGAGTTACAAAATACCTATTTTACAAAGCTGGTTCCCTATGACAACTGGTTTCGTGAGCAGCAGCGAATTATGAAAATGGGTGGCAAAATTGTTAAGGTTGAGCTGGCCACCGGCAAGCAGGGTACAAACACCGGGCTGCTTTAACTCTCTAAAAAATAGCTTTTTATCCAGAAATATTAAGGGGTCACATAGACCCCTTTTTTATTCAGAATAGATTAACAGTTGAAACCTAAAACTTTGGTTTGGGTGAGTGCTTATTAATGATAAGCATAAGGTTTCTTGTTATACCAAATTCGGGTTTTATACTTCCTTTTTCAGCAACCCGCATAACAAGAGTAGAGACGTTCCGAGGGAACGTCTCTACGACTAGATACAACAAGAAAGGAAAAAGGGACGATAAGAGCGGATTTAGTATTACAGGGGTAATTCGCGATCGCTATCCTGCTAGCCCAGCATACGCGAGCCAAGACTTCACACTTCTCACACCTCCGGCTCAATTCCAGCAGCTCGTAACTGCGCTGCTAACGCTTCAGCTCGTTGTCGTTCCTGTTCCACTGACTCTACTCCCCACGGCAACATTTGCCCACTCTCATCCCACAGCAGCCGAGGGGATAAATAACACCCAGATCTATGTCACGTTGCAACTGAGTTGAACTAATGTGCGGTTATGGCGTAAGCATTTGGAAGGCGCTGCTGATCGTTTGATAGCTAGCGATTTCAGTTTTTTACCTCAAACTTGTCCTACTGTGCCATATTTCAGGGAATCCTATAACTAAATCTCTTGAGGTTTGTCAGTAACCCAGGTTGTAAATGAATAATATTAAACAGTACTACGAAATTCTCGGGCTTAAACCCGGTGCATTAGAGGCAGAGGTCAAGCAAGCTTACCGACATATGGCTAAGACTTGGCATCCAGATCGTTTTACTGATAATCCTCAGCTAAAGCAGAAGGCAGAGGAGCAAATCAAAACAATTAACGAAGCTTACCAAAAGCTAAAGTATTATCATGCTAATTCTCCCAATCAAACTTCTCATACAGGGATTTACTCAACTAACTCATCCAATGCCGAAACCTGCTACCGCCAGGGAGTGGAGAATCTCAAAACAGAAAGATATAAGGAAGCCATTGAGGACTTTACCAAAGCAATTCGTATCAATCCTAACTATACCGAAGCTTATGAAAACCGAGGGATTGCTTGCTCTAAACTTGGATACAACAATAGGGCAGACTCTGATTTCCAGGCAGCTAGGAAGCTTTCTCTAAACCAAAGAAAAACAGAGCCAAAACCTGCATCCCCGCCTTCAACATCGCAATCCCCATCGTCAAAGTCGCCCTGGAAATGTCTACGCACCTTCACAGGGCATTTAGATTTAGTTGCTTCCGTTGCCATCAGCCCAGATGGACAGAGGCTAGCTAGTGGCAGCTTCGATCAAACGATCAAGCTTTGGCAGGTGGATACCGGGAAGGTAATCCACACCCTTATCGGGCATTCAGATCGGGTTCAGTCGGTTGCCTTCAGCCCGGATGGGCAGATGATAGCTAGTAGCAGCTCCGATCAAACTATCAAGTTTTGGCACATAGAGAACGGGGAATGCCTCCGCAATCTTGGCAATCAGTTTTCAAGACACTCAGACGAGATTGGAACTGTTGCCTTCAGTCCAGATGGGCAAACGCTAGTCAGCGGAAGTAGAGACAAGAGTATCAAGGCTTGGCATCTGGCTACAGGGCAAGTACTGCCTACTCATATGGGACATTCAGACTTAGTTAATTCCATCGACATCAGCCCGGATGGTCAGATATTAGCTAGTGGGAGTTTTGATAAGACTGTCAAGATTTGGCATCTGGGTATGGGACAATTTCTACGCCTCCTTAAAGGGCATTCAAACTCGGTTACATCGGTCGCCTTTAGCCCCGATGGAAAGACGCTAGCCAGTAGCAGTTTGACTGAAATCAAGCTGTGGCAACTGAGTACAGGCAAGGAAATTTTTACCCTTAGGGGGCATTCAGACACAGTTTATTCTGTTGCCTTCAGCCCGGATGGAAAGACGCTAGCCAGTGGTAGTGGTGACGGTACTATCAAGCTGTGGCAGATGACTACAAAACAGGAAATTGGTACTCTCAATGGTCACGCTGCTTGGGTCACTTCTGTTGCTTTTAGCCCAGATGGGCAGATTCTTGCCAGTGGCAGTGGTGACAAGTCCATCAAGATTTGGCAGTGTAATTAAGCTAGCAGCTAGTCGTCGGCTATTTTACAGATATTCCTTTCTTAGTCACTATCCTGTCAGTACAATGTAAAACCTGACCCCTACAACCACAGCAAAAAAAGAGCGATCGCATCAGATCACCCTTATACCTTTTATAGAACCCATTTGAGATCTTTTAGCGATCACAAGCCCATAAATTAGAGTGAATCGGCAAAACCCAACAACGCCAATCATGCCGCCACATTGTAAATACCCTTTCGCTACCGATCGCTTGAACTGCCGAAGTAACAGCGATGTCTGCAAATACAAAAAACCTGCGAGGAAAACCTGCGATTCTGAGACAGAATATCATGCACTGCGGCGAAACTCACCGGGAGAAACCCCCACCCAACGGCGAAACGCTCGATGAAAGGCACTCGTCTCTGAAAAGCCCAGCAAGAAAGCAACTTCACTAATAGCAATGTGTTCTTCTTGCAAATAGTAGATGGACAGTTCTCGGCGCATTTCATCCAACAAGGTATAGTAAGACGTTCCTGATTCTTGCAGTTTGCGTTGCAAAGTGCGGGGTGCGTACCCCAGTTGCTTGGCGATCACCGCCAAACTTGGATCACCTCCTCGCAATCCCCGACTGATAATTCGGCGGACACTATCGAGAAAGCTTTCGGCTTGCGGCAATTTGGCGAGGAGTTCCTCGGCATAGTGATCCAGAACTATGCCGAGTCCTAGATCTGCCTGCATTAGGGGATATTGCAGGCAGGCTGCGTCTAGTCCCATTTCATTAATGGGTTGATCGAATCGGAGCGGAGCACGAAACAGGCGATCGTAAGCAGACAAATCCTTTGGCTTTGGATGCTGAAATCCCATCATCAGCGGTACCAAGTCTAACCCAGTCAATCGCCGACTGGTCAGAACAAAGTGTGCTCCAATCCATTCATAAAAAGCAGGGCTGAGAGGGAGGGTGGAATGGGGAATTGCCA
>DATNPI010000621.1:0-7954 GCA_036703325.1 Coleofasciculaceae cyanobacterium | reverse complement strand
GTCTGAGTTTTTTCTTCTAGCTGACTCATCGCTCCTTGCAGTTGTTGTCGGTCTTCTTCCCGATGCCGCAAAGCCTCTTCACGGCCATCTGGCAGCGTATCTCCCAAAGTCAGCGAGCAATCCACCGTCTGACCTACAGTCGCCTCTAAACTCAAGGGTAAGCGATTTTGAGCGGCCAACTTACTTTGCTGCCAATCATTGAGTGATACCTTCAGAGCTTGGGCAATCTCAGCATCTTTAGGGAGGCGTCCAAGGGTTTCCGTTAGCTTTTTACCCACTCTTTTCCCTTCTTGCTGAAGTTCCTGCCATCGGCGAGGAATCTTTACAAGAGAGCCATTGTCGCGCAAATAATGTAGCATCTCACCGCGAATGTAAGGCACAGCGAATGAACTGAAAGCACAGCCTTGATTTGGGTTAAACCGCTCAATCGCGCGAATCAAACCAAGGAAGCCCATTTGCTCCAAATCTTCATAAGGTTCAGCACACTGCTGGCTGACTCGATAGGCGATTTTCCTCACCAACCCAGTATTTAACCGAACTAGGCGATTGCGAAGTTCTACAGAAGGATTCCGGTAGTAAGCAATCAAAAGTTCCATTCCCTGAAAACGCACAGACTGAGTCGCCATCATAAAAAAATCCCAGCAGTGGAAATCTAGTCCTAAAGACGCTTGGCCGAATCAAGCAATCTTGAACTCATTCTCTGTACAGCAGCACTAATAAACCATCGTTGTTTTACGGAAATAACTGAACTCAGCAATTTAGGTTTCCGCATAAATACGTAAATTCCACGGGCAACTCCCACCGACTGTCGCCCAAGTCCGTCTTTAGACAGAAACTCAAGAGCTTGTCGGTTCTCCCTCCTAGCGAATGACTTCAGATCTCAGTCACAATAAAAATAATTAGTAAGCTATGTTTGTAAATCACGGTAAAGTTCAGAGGAAGTCTCATGAGCAACACCAGTAACTTTCGTCAGGCAATTCGTGAAGCTAAAGGTCAGGCACTACTTGGCCCTAACGTCATTGCCAACGCTCTTCCCTTTTTGGGTGGCGGACTTGTCTTAACCGCACTCGGCACCTATGGTGGTCTTGGAGTCATCGGTTCAAACCTAGGGCTATTCATGCCAACCTTCTGGGTTGCCCTGATTGCAGAGTTCGCTCTTTTCTTTGTAGCCCGTGGCGTTGCAGAAAAAGGAAATAACAGCGTTGCGCTGCCCCTCCTGGCTATCTACAGCCTACTGTCGGGATACACTCTCAGCGGTCTAATATTCGTTGCCTTGAGCAGCCAAGGTGTTGGTCCACAAGGAATTGGCATTGCTGCCCTTGGTTGTGGCGTTACCTTTATTGCTGCACGGCAGATTGGCTCCAATCTTTCTGAGGAAGATGGCATGGCCTTAACCAAAACAATACAACTTGGGATAATTGCCCTGGTTGTTGTCCTGGTAGGTCAACTGCTCTTTTCCTTCTTTGGGGTCTATACTCCCACTTGGCTAGAAATTGCTATCTCCGGCATCGGTGTCTTTCTATTTGCCGGTGCTGCTGTGGTAGATTTCTACATTCTGCCTCGGGCCTACCGCAACGATCAGTATCTGCCTGCTGCGTTGTCGATGTATCTGACCTACATCAACTTGTTCATCTTTATTTTGCGGCTGCTTATCGCCCTCAACGGTCGCGACTAACCAAGTTCAAGGAACTTAGCTGAGTAGGGGCACAGCTGGCTGTGCCCCTATTTTGTTGCGTTTGCCAGACTCTGGTTAGAATCGACAATGCAACCCTCATGTAGTAGTGAGATCATCATGGAAGTATTAGACATAAAACGCGAAGTTGAAGTGTTGTCAGAGCGCCTGGGTAAAACCCAGGACTATCTTTGACGTCGCCGCTCTAACCGCAAAAATCCAAGACTTGGAGCAGTTGGCAGCTCAACCCGATTTTTGGGACGACCAGAGTTCGGCTCAACAAACGCTTCAGGAACTCAACGACCTTAAGTCAAACCTTCAGCAGTACGACCAGTGGCAAACGAAGTTGGAAGACGCTAGGGCTGTTTTGGAGCTGCTAGAACTAGAATCGGATACGGCACTGCTGAAAGAAGCTGAAACTAACCTAACTCAGCTGAACCACGAACTTGATCGCTGGGAGTTGGAACAGCTGCTATCTGGCCCCTACGACGCCAAAGGTGCCGTCCTTACAATCAATGCGGGTGCTGGTGGTACTGATGCCCAAGATTGGGTGGAAATTCTACTACGAATGTACACCCGTTGGGCAGAGAAGCGCGGTTACAAAGTACAACTTGCGGAGATTTCTGAAGGGGACGAAGCGGGGATTAAGTCTGTCACCTTGGAAATTGACGGGCGTCATGCCTATGGCTACCTAAAAGCTGAGAAGGGAACGCATAGACTCGTGCGGATTTCTCCCTTTAATGCCAATGGCAAGCGGCAAACGAGCTTTGCGGGAGTGGAAGTGATGCCAGCGATCGATAGCTCCGTTGAGCTTAACATTCCTGATAAAGATTTAGAGATTACAACCACCCGTGCTGGTGGCAAGGGTGGGCAAAACGTCAATAAGGTGGAAACAGCGGTGCGGATTGTGCATATTCCGACGGGTGTTGCCGTGCGCTGTACCCAGGAGCGATCGCAACTGCAAAACAAAGAAAAAGCCCTAGTCATTCTTAAAGCCAAGCTTCTAATCATTGCCCAAGAGCAACGCGCTCAAGAAATTGCCGAAATCCGAGGCGACATGGTAGAAGCGGCTTGGGGTAACCAAATCCGCAACTATGTCTTCCATCCCTACCAAATGGTGAAAGACTTACGCACTAACGTTGAAACAACGGCGGTTGGCGACGTTCTTGACGGTGAACTTGACCCGTTCATTGAAGCCTACCTCCGCCAGGAAAATCAACTGACTTGATATCTCTTCCGTTAGAGTCCTACGGACTTTTATGGGGGATTCCCACTTCACCGCTGGAGTTTCCTCGCCTTGAGGGAAAAATCAAGTCTGCCCTACTCTGAGCCTTCTGTCTTTCAGGACATACGCTTTAGCCCCCCTACCCCCCAAAGTTGGGGGGAGGAAATTTTGGTTCCCCCAGAATTGGACATAAGTCTTGACTCTTGCAATAGTGCTGTTGACCTGCTACACGATTTAGCAGTAATTGTTAAGCTAGCTGTTACATTAGAGTCATAAAATAACGTTTGAGCTAGATACACCGTTTTTATGAGTAACCCATCTTCACCACCCGAAGCCCCAGAGCAGAGTCTAGGTGAAACTACAACCCCATCCGTATCAGCCGCAACTGAGCCTAAGCCAAGTTATGTAAAACTAGCAATGCGTAACATGGTGCGCAAGCGGGGGACATCACTGAAACACTTTTTCCTAACAACAGCTGGTCTGTTGACCGTACTTGTTGGTCTTGCTTACCTAACCCGTTAGACCCTTGGCGATAACGCTTCAGGAGACGTTAATTGTGGAAGTCGAAGTGAGTGTGCAGGATTGTTTCTTTACCACGTCCCGGTCAGCAGCGATCGGTGATGATAAATTTCTCCATCCGATTTCGACCTCAACCTGGGAAAACTGGTTTGACAAATGGCTAGAAACCATGAAACCAGAGCTTCCACCTGCTAACGCCTACGAACTCACGCTTCGTCTGACTGACGATTCAGAAATTCAGACTCTTAATGCTCAGTATCGTCACAAAAATCAACCGACAGATGTACTAGCTTTTGCGGCTTTAGAGGTAGACTCTCCTCAGTTACCGCCTGAAATGCAGTTGTCTGTGCCTTTGTATCTCGGTGATGTTGTTATTTCGGTTGATACAGCTCATCAGCAGGCTCAACAACAAGGGCATTCCTTACAAACAGAACTAGCCTGGTTAGCCACTCACGGTTTACTTCATCTCCTGGGGTGGGATCATCCGGATGAAGAAAGTTTGCTAGAAATGCTTAATCAGCAGGAAACTTTACTTCAGAGTGTGGAACTGACTATCAACCTATAGTCGATTCGGCATTCTGACCGCATAACCTCTCAGTTGCAATTAAAAATTAATGGTGTGATCAAATGACTCAGTCTTCTAGGTCCCAGTTCCTTACTTCGAGTTCCCTGTCTATGTCTCAAGACCTATCGATGCCGAACCATAACCAATCTGATCCGATTGTAAAACGAAGCCGGGACTTGGCTTGGAAGATTGCCCCTACGTTACTGCTTAGTTTTAAATATGCTTGGGCTGGAGTTTCCTATGCCTTTATCACCCAACGCAACTTTCGCATCCACACTGTGATTGGCACCCTGGCAATTAGCTTAGGTGTCCTTTTACAGCTACAACCAGTAGAACTCGCTGTGATTTGCCTGACAATTGGGCTGGTGCTGGCGCTGGAGTTATTGAATACGGCAATTGAGTCGGTGGTTGACTTAACAGTTAAACAGTCTTACCATGAACTCGCCAAAATTGCTAAAGACTGTGCGGCTGGTGCAGTTCTCATCGCGGCGCTAACTTCCGTGTTTATTGCTGGGTCGCTGCTACTACCCCCACTATTGACTTTGGTTCAGTCGGCTTTACAATAGCAATCTCAAGAGAAAAGGGTCAGAGCAAGGCTTGAGCGATCGGTTCTCATAGTTAAGACCCAAGGGAGTATGCTTTTTGATCATTGTTATTGACAACTACGACAGTTTTACCTATAACCTGGTGCAGTATCTGGGAGAGCTGGGAGCTGAATTACCTGTAGCCTCCAAAATTCAGGTCTACCGCAATGACAAAATTGACTGCGAGCAAATCGAAAACCTCCAGCCCGATGGAGTGGTGATTTCTCCAGGTCCGGGGCGTCCTGAAGATGCTGGTGTCTCCGAGGCGTTGATTAGCAAGCTTGGTTCTACTCTTCCGATTCTGGGTGTTTGTCTGGGTCATCAAAGCATGGGTCAGGTATTTGGTGGGAGAATTATCTCGGCTCCGGTGTTAATGCACGGCAAAACTTCTGAGATTTATCACACTAGCGTTGGCATTTTCCGGGGATTACCTAATCCATTCACCGCTACTAGGTATCATAGTTTGGTGATTGACAGACAAACCTGCCCAGATGTCCTGGAAATTACCGCTTGGGTTGACGATGGAACCATTATGGGTGTCAGACACCGGAACTATCCGCACCTTGAGGGCGTCCAATTTCATCCGGAGAGTATTTTGACTTCTTTTGGTAAACAGCTATTGCGAAACTTCCTGGAATCACTTCCAGCATCGCGTCAGCAGTTAATGCCAGTGTAATTAACGGGGAATTAATTCAAGAAAACATGAAACGGCGACAGTTGATGCGCTACGGGGGTGTCGGTTTGCTCACGACGCTTGGAACGGGTTTGGTTTCTAGTTTTAAGTCTTCTCAGGCCCAGACGCCCAGTAGCGGACTTTCAGTGCAATGGCTTGGACATACCTGCTTTTTGTTCACTGGAAGTGGTATGCGAATTTTGGTGAATCCATTTCGGCCATTGGGCTGTACAGCGGGCTATCGCCCGCCTAAGGTGGCGGCAGATTTAGTCCTCATCAGTAGTCAGTTGCTTGATGAAGGAGCAGCTGAGGAGTTGCCAGGAAATCCCCGTATACTCTTTGAGCCTGGGGCTTATCAGGTGGGCGGTTTACGGTTACAAGGAATAAGTATTGCTCACGATCGCGTCGAGGGACGGCGATTTGGAACCAATATCGCTTGGCAATGGAATCAAGGTGGTGTCAAGATTCTGCATTTGGGAGGAGCCGCAGCACCAATTGCGATCGAGCAGAGAATTCTGATGGGGCGTCCCGATGTGGCGCTTGTGCCAGTGGGAGGCGGCCCCAAAGCCTACGATCCCAAAGAAGCCAAGCAGGTGGTTGGTGTCCTTAATCCCAAAGTGGTAATTCCTACTCATTTCCGTACACAGGCTGCTGATGGAGGAGCTTGCGATATTGTGCCGGTGGATGAGTTCTTAACGTTGATGGAGGGAATGCAGGTGCGTCGCGCCAATAGCGACACAATAACCATCAACTCAGCCGATTTAGCCCAGAACGGGTCAGTGATTCAAGTGATGAGTTACAAATTTTAGGTAAAAACAGCAGTTAATCAGTGAGTCACTAGTGGTCTGTCAAGTACCTGTTGGAGAGGAAGACAAACGTTTAAGGTTAATCAAGATCTGAAGACTGATCGGATGAGCTTTCAGATGCACACTCTAAGTGTTCAACTATCAATGGTTGAAAATTGATGTTTCCAGGTTCAATCGGCACTCTTCTCCACCAGGCTGGCAACAGAAGCAGCCAAAACTTACCCAGAGATACAGAACGCTGCTCATGAACAAAAACCAAGGGCACCAGAGCAGCCAGTCGTACGACGGCTGAGAGGGCAAATACTCCCGGCAAGCCACCAAGATCGGTCAGAGTTGCGAGAAAACCACCTATGGTGATTGCCATTGCGCCAGTGACACCAGCAACCGCAGCCGCGATCGCAAAGTAAATTGACTGATACAAGGGTGGTGCCACTCCCATCAGAAGATTGTTGTTGCACAGGTCGATCGCGGCCCACGTCCCACCAGCGATTATGTGCAATAGGGGGAACCAGACCCAAAGGAAGATAGGAGCAGTTCCAGTTTCTAGCCAGAGTAGAGGCGTTAGAGCCACCAAGATTCCCACTACTACCATGATTGGGCGATTCCCAACCCGGTCAGCCAGCTTGCCCCAAAAAACCAGCATCAGCAAGTTAGCACCAGCTCCTAAGCTGTTATAGATCGTTACTAAGCTGACATCTATAGCTAGGTTATCCAACAGGTAGAGGTTAAAGAAGGGAGCGCTGAGGTTAACGGCAAAGCTCCATAAGCCAGAGTAAAGCAAAAACTTCAAAAAATTAGCATTTTTGAGGAAGCTAAAAATTGCCCCGGTGAGCGACGTATGGGCTGTATTGGAATGCGTGAGGTGTAAAAGCTTTGGGTTCACATCAGTCATAAAGAACTGACAAACCAGACTGGTGACACCAAGCACAATTCCTATAACCAAGACCACACCGTAACCTTGGAGCCTTCCACCAGACCAGTTCGATACTACCAGAGCTAGCAGTGGTACACCGATGAGATTCGTCAAGCTGACAGCACTATTACGAAAACCAAAATACCGCCCCCGCAACCGCTGAGGTACTATTGCAGCCATCCAGCTGAGCCAGGAAGCACGACCGAAAGATTCCAACAGCTGAGTTACCCAGATGATCGCCAATGTCAACCCCACTAGGTGGTGTTCAGCGATATGAAATGAGCCTCCCAACCAAATGACTAGCACGAGGATCAGCCACAGCAGTCGCGACGGACTGAAAATGCACATCGAATACCAGTAGCGGCTGTGCATTCGGTCTGCTAAATAGGCTCCGAACGGTTGGAGCAGATTCACTAGCTGAGGAATAGAGGCTAGCATACCAATTTCTACCGGACCGGCTCCCAGATCCAGCAAGAAATTACTGAGCAACGCGCCACCGATAATACTGTAAAAAAGCGTACCGGATGCACCCTCAAAAGTTAGTGCCCTAAGACTTGAGCGAGTTTCCAGTTTGGAAAGTTTTAGAGGCGGGTGAGTCAGAAGTCCCGTCTCTAAGGACGCTATATCCTCTTGGATTTCCTCAAGGGAAAGAGGTTTCGTTTCTAGTAAGCTGTGAGCTTCTTCTTCTTTTTCGAGCATGCTGGATAGCCAATATTTACTTCTTTCCCGACAGAAGAATACTTATGGGAGGGTCTCACACAAGCACTCTGCTGCAAGCAGCAGCGCTGACGCTATCACTTGCGCTCCAACGACAAAGGTCAATCCGCAACCAACTTTCTCCCATCCTGTACTAGGTTATAAAGGCGATCGGCTTGCCAGCAGCACGCAAGCGCGATCAAACTATGTCGGAACTTCTATGCTATCTTCTGGCTTCGACGGCCATCGGACAGTCAGAACGGTAGAATCTACCTCAGCAGACCAAGAATGGGACACCCCC
>DATNPI010000610.1:0-4577 GCA_036703325.1 Coleofasciculaceae cyanobacterium | reverse complement strand
GGCGGCACCACACCTCCACCAGGCGGCGGCATAACACCTCCACCAGGCGGTGGTACAACACCTCCTCCGGGTTCAACACCTCCTCCGAGTGGTGGCACAACACCTCCTCCGAGTGGTGGTACAACACCTCCTCCGAGTGGTGGGACAACACCTCCTCCGAGTGGCACAAAGCCGCCATCAGGTTCAACACCTCCTCCGGGCGGTGGGACAACCCCACCAGGCGACAGCGTAACTCCACCAAGCGGCAGCACAACCTCACGAGGTGAGGAGGTGAATAAGCCACAGGCAGATGGCACAACTAACTCACCGAAGGATGACAGTACAACCACCCCGCCTCTCGGTAGCGGGAGAACCAATTTACCGGCCGGTGGAACAATGAACCTACCGGGCAGTAGCAGTACAGTCTTTTCACCTACCACGAGTCCATCACAAGAACTAATTGCGAAAGACTCGCCTCTAGCTGAGGCTAAACCTGACTTGTTTTCAAGGCTTGAAGAGGCTTTCATGCGCCAATTTGAGCAATATTTTGGGCAGTCTACTAAGACTCAGGCTGTAACTCTGGAAGAGGCTCGTGATACTCTTCGCAAAGTCGAGCAAGCAAGTGGGGTTAAACCGGCTCTCATATATGTAATGTTTGTGCCGCCGAGGGTTACATCTGATGAGACAAAAGATATAACCGCCCCAATTCAAACTCCTGAAGACCAGTTGGAATTGGTGCTGGTAACAGCTGAGGGTTCACCGATTCGCAAGCGGCTGGCGGAAACCACGCGTGAGCAAGTCCTTAAAGTTGCCCAAGACTTTCGCTCTGAAGTGACTAATGTCCGAAGTGGGCGTAACTATGTGATCCCAGCTCAGAAACTCTATCAATGGCTGGTGGCACCTCTGGAAGCTGATTTGAAAGGGCAAGGTATCCAGAATCTGAGCTTCATCATGGATAAAGGCTTGCGCTCTATCCCCGTAGCTGCCCTCTATGATGGTCAACAGTTTCTAGTAGAGAAATACAGTGTCGGCTTGATGCCTAGTGTCAGCCTCACCGATACCCGCTATCAGGACGTTAAAAACTTACAGGTTTTGGCGATGGGATCGGCGAAATTTCCTACTCTCAAGCCCTTGCCAGCGGTGCCTATAGAGTTATCAGTAATTACATCTTCTCTGTGGCAGGGCAAGTCCTTCCTCAATGAAGCCTTCACTCTGAAGAACCTGATAGCACAGCGACAGCAGCAACCTTTTGGAATGATTCACCTGGCAACCCATGCCTCTTTCCAAGCGGGGGCACCCGGCAACTCCTACATTGAACTTTGGGACACCAAGCTGCGATTGAACCAATTGTCTGGCTTGGGCTGGAAGAACCCACAAGTGGAGCTATTAGTCCTAAGCGCCTGTAAGACTGCGTTGGGGAATGAGGATGCTGAATTAGGTTTTGCAGGGTTAGCCTTGCAAGCTGGGGTAAAATCAGCGATCGCTTCCTTGTGGTCCGTGAATGATGAAGGGACTTTAGGGCTAATGAGTGAGCTGTACCTTCAACTGAGGCAAGCTCCGATTAAGGCGGAGGCGCTGCGGCAGGCACAAATAGCGATGCTCAAGGGGCAGGTAAATCTCAAAGGGGGTAACCTTGTGTTTGGCAATGAGTCGATTCCTCTGCCACCAGAACTAGTTAAGCTCGGAGACAAAGCTCTTGAGCATCCCTATTTCTGGGCAGGGTTCACGATAATTGGCAGTCCCTGGTAAATGGATACGGTAAGTGAACCTCCTAGGAAGAGAGTAGTTAGTGGTTAGTGCAGAGCCTACTAACCACTGACTAGTAACGACAAACTACCTCCACCAGTTACGTTTCTCTTGGGCGGCTTGTCTTGGGTGCCCTAGCGTTGGGTTGAGTATGAGGCAAAATCCTCAATCCAGGCTTTTCGCTGCTGACCGGATTGGTTAGCCTGCCAGACTCTACCAGTGGTAACATCCAGACAGGTTAACCAGCCCTTGCCATAAACCCTGGTATCGATGCAGATGGCGTGACCGAGATTGATAGGTACACCACTTTTTTGACTGGTATGTCCACAAACCATTGTTTTTCCGGAAAAGTGCGGAGCTGGATTGTTGAACTTTTGCCAAAACAGCATATAGGAAGGTTGGTCTGCTAGAGGCAGATCGGGATACGCGTTGGCGTGGACGAAAAAGTGCGTATCAATCTCATACCAATCTACACAGACATTCTCAATAAAGTCCCAGTGGTGAGCCGGCACGTCCTTGAGCTTACCGCCCTTATCAGATTTTGAGTAAGAAGCAAGCGTCTCCTTGCCACCGCAATATCGCCACTCTGACTCGTGTCTACTACTGAAACGAGCTTGTAGCATCATCAGTTCGTGATTGCCACGTAAAGCGACAAGTTGTCCAGTGTTATGCAGTGCCATCAGCCTTTTGATTATCCCTTTTGAATTGGGGCCACGGTCTACATAGTCACCAAGGGTAATAATTTGGTCGTTTGGCTGGAGCTTCACAGCTGCAATGAGCGTATCAAATGCAGATGAGCAGCCATGAATGTCGCCAATGGCAAGAATACGCATAGTGAACTTTGGTCAGGTTTGTGAATTTAGGCTCCGGAAACAGTACATAGCAATCTTCTGGCAATAGTCGCTATTTGCGTCTTACTTGTACCTTTTCCAGGATAATCAGAGCGCCTCTCAAGTGACAGATTTCTCCCTCAGTACTTAGACCCTCACCCCTAATCTATTGCTCAGGCTTATGACGAGATTAAGCTCTCCAGAGCGTGTTGAAGATCTTGAGTGAGATCGGCCACAGCTTGTCTGGCACTCTGACGACTCGCCTGATACGCTGGGTAGCAATCTGAAACTGATAGAGGTTGCCCCACAGTCATCTGTACCTGTTGCTTGCCTAACCGAGGACGCCCGAAGGGGTTGCGACCCTTAATCCGAGTCACCATATCCCATAAAAGTAATGTCGTTTCAGCAAACCGCTCTACTGTCGGTTTTTCAATAACATAGTGACCTGTCACTGCCACAAACGTTTCTACCAACCGCATATGCCACATCCGCAGGTTCGCTTCCTCGGCAACTCGATCAGCCAATCCGCGTTCTAGGGGAGAGATGGCTTGAAGATTCTTCAACTCTTCTCTATAAATGTAATTCCAGCCAGCTTGTTCTAAGCGGCGACAGCGGTCAATCAAACTCCCCTTTGGAGACAAATTAAAATGTTCCTCTGCTATCTGTAGCGCAACATTCAGCAGAGCCTGGAGGCGAACCGCCAGCTCTTTATTGGCACTGGCTGCCAAACCTTGCTGTTGAGGAGGATGACCACCAGCTGTAGTTGGCAGAGTTTTATGATAAAACCGAGTATAAAACTCCTCCATTAACGAGAGTAAATGTTCGCTCAAACGATAGAGTCGTCGATACAAAGAGGCTTCGATTGGTTGAAGGTTAGAAGGTTGATTTAAACCTTCAATTTGGGCTACGTTCTGCTGGGTTAACAACTTTTCGTCCGGCAAACCACTAACGGCTTCCAATTCACTTAAAAGCTGTTCTATAGATTTCCAGGGAGCCTCGACGTAATGGTATTTAATTCCCACTGGTACAATTAAAACCTGCTCCGAGCGTCCAGCCTTGAGCAAATCTTCAACACACCAAAATCCTAATTGGGCGATACCCGGTTCTAGGGAGCTGATAATCTCATTGTGTCCGTTGGTAGCTCCTTCTGGGGCAGCTGCTATGGGCAGCTGAGAATTAGCAAACAAGTCACGAGCCGATCGCAACCCCTTCCAGTCTGCCTTACCCCGATGGATGGGGGTGCAACCCAAGCGAGAATAGAGCCAGCCTATTTGTGAGCCAGCCCATAGGGGAATTCCCCGGTCATAGATGAAATGTGCATGAATTGGGCGCTGTAGCGATATACCCTGTTTTCTTGCTACCCGTGGCACCAAACGCCAAAGTAAGTGGGTCATACAGAAAGGGTCATCAACACTGGGATGGCGAAATGCGATCAAAAAGCGAATCTTATTGTCCTGAAACTGGCGATACAGATCGACCAAAACTTCAACGTTATCTGCCTCAATTTGGGTAATGGTGGTTTGCGATCGCATCCAGAAGGGCAGTGCTTGCTGGGCAGCTCGCAGAACTAGAGGATTGAGGGCTGGTGGGATAAATTCTAGGGGGGGTTGAGCGTGACTAATCAAATCGGGCAAGGTGGTTGTCTCCTGAGTTGCGATCTGCGCTAACGCGGCAGCGCTGACGCTCGCTTATTAATACGTTACTACCCTAACCACACGCTATATTTATCAGTGAGTGAAGACATCTGTAAGACGGTTTTTGAAGAAGAAGTCGGTCAGACTCTGATTGAAGATGGAATTATTCGTTTAATGACCTTATTTGCTGTTGCGTAAAGAATTTTGCGATCGCATTATGACTTCCTGCGCTACTGTAAGGCGCGATCGCTAGTCATTTGTAGGGCACGATACTATCGTGCCCCTACCGTGTGCTGCTGATACCGCCTCATTCAATGTCATCTGGCAAGTCCTCCGTGCGATCGCCCTTTAGGACGGTTTGCAAGAGCGCGATCATGCTTGAGAGCAT
>DATNPI010000593.1:0-6874 GCA_036703325.1 Coleofasciculaceae cyanobacterium | reverse complement strand
TCTTGGGTAAGTGCTGATTCGCGGTAAGCCTGCCATCTCCTACTGACTTCGACGGTGGCAATGCCTGCTCCCACGCTGACGACGATAGCAAATCCAATATAGGGAATCGCGACATCTTTATGCTCGCCATTAAAAATCGGTTGAATTTCGCCACTAAAAAAGGGAGGGACTTCAACAGCCACTGGTTCTGATTTGATTAAAGCAAACGGTACGGTCAAAGTAGAAAATACAGCACTAGAGATAAATACAGCTGGTAATAAAATGTTGCTAAGGGAGTAACTAGTCATATTCAACTGCTCCAAGCAGTGATGTCGGGAACTGGCGCGTAAACGCACAAGAGCAGTAGCCTACCCCTGAAACTTAAAACATTTCACTTATAGCCTACATTCCGCACCCAGCAAAGTACATCGGGATGATTCCTGCCATTGCTTTGAGTGAAACCCTGACTCTGTTAGTCTTCTAGAACTATACGCGCCGAGCTGTTCACTCCGAAACTCATTTTTAATTATTGATCGCTATTGACTTCAAAGGGTGACAGAAGCGATGCGATCACGTGATACTTCAAGCGAAGTAAAACGTTCGTGCAGCAAGGCTAAGCCTTGTTCAGCCAGGTGAGCGTTTGCGCAGCCTAGTGCCAAGGCGAGAGCGTTGGCATCAGGCAAAACTCGTTAGGTTCGGCTTTAGCATAGCCGCATAGCGAGGCGAAGCGAAGCCTCTTAGGCACAAATATGGCGTTAGCAAGAGAGCACTAGTGCAGCGTGGCATAAATAACCCACCAGCTAAAAAGGTGAAAACAAACGGTAAACTAAGAGTCAACAAAATCATAGGCTCCTGAGTCGAAAATAAAAGTGCATGCCAAGTCCCCAAGCCTTGCCAATAAGACTGTCCCAGAGGCAGCAGAACCTACTGCTAGAAATTGTGCGTCGCACCACAAATCCGCATCGCTTGGTCAGACGTGCCAAACTCATCTTGGCGGCGGCATCAGGAGTAAGTAATGCTCAGATAAGTCTTCAGTTGGAGTTGGAACGGGGTCAAGTGCGCCAGTGGCGACAACGATGGTTAGCAGCGGCCCCTCAACTGAGTGAGGCTGAAGCTCAAGGAATCAGTGACCGCAAATTAAGAGAACTAATAACTTTTCACTTGAGGGATCACATGCGTCCTGGAACAGCTTCTTACTTTAGTACCGAACAAGTGGTGCAAATAGTTGCCTTAGCCTGTGAAAATCCGGAAGCTTCAGGATATCCCGTCAGCCACTGGAGTCCAAGAGAGTTAGCCACTGAAGCGGTAAAACGTGGCATTGTGGAAAAGATCTTCCTGGCTCAACCAGATTGAGTGTTGGTTTAGCATCCTAATGAGACGCTTGCTTAAGCGCACTAGTTTCAATTCAACTCAAGATTTAAGCGAGCGCATTTTGGCTTTCATCAACTATTTCAACTGCACTATGGCAAAACCATTTGTCTGGAAGTTCAAGGGTTACCCGGAAGTAGCTTAAGCTGGTGGGTTATTTCTGCTGCGCTGCACTAGTAAACTTTTGCGGAAGTTCACCCACCTTTATTCGCTCAACGTTTATGTCCTGACTCACAGAGGCGAACTCCGGCGAACAAAAGATGGATGGATTCCTGAATCAATGCGAATTCTTTGTGTAAACTCACCTCTTTCACCATTTGCAACAAGGCTTTTGGAAGTCATATCATGTCCGGTTAATAACTTACGATTAAGCCCCGATTTGAGTCCACCAATGAAAGCTTGTTAAACCTCGAATCAAATCTTGCTGTTGCAATAAAGATTGGCAACGACAAAATAAAACTTCCTCCAAATCATTAAGTGTTTCAAATGAACGATTAGCGATTGGTTCATCAACCAAAGTCCATAATCTTTCTGCTGGTTGTAATTCTGGCGAATGGGAGGGTAACAGTATTAAATGTAGTCCTTCTGGCACTTTTAACTTTTTGCTAATATGCCATCCCGCTTGGTCAATGGCTAAAAGCACCCGTTTTTTAGCTCCTAATTGAAACTCACGCGCAAAATCTTCTAAAACTTGATTAAACAATTCCGTATTCACATAAGGCAGAATCCACCAATAGGTTTCTCCAGTTTGAGGACGTACAAATGCATACAGCCATAACCACTTAAATCGCCAATTGACGTTAGCAATTGGATTTTCTCCCTCCGGCACATAAACTCGTCGGAGAACTGGCTTGAGTCCCAAACGGTGTTCATCTTCACTCCAAAGTTGAATTTCAGCTTCTGGATATTTTGCCTTCAGCGTTTCAGCTTCTGTAGCTAGTTTTTTTTCCAGGCTTGTTGCTCAAAGTAATCACTTTGGGTGTGACATGGTCTAGGTACTCGCAATCTGAATGTCATTTGTCGCAATATTTCCCATCCTCTTTGTCGGCTGACCTGTCGCCCAGTTCGACACGTCAGCCAGTCGGCGACTTTGCGACCATTCCATAGTCCTCCGTCTGGAGCCTTCTCCTGTAAAGCCTGCCATAATTGGGCTTGCTCAACATCGTCAATTAACGGCTTGCTTCCTTGATTTTGATTTCTGCGATCGCCTAATCCAGCCACGCCACATTCGTTATATCTTTTGACCAATGCGTATATCCATGTTCTGCTATAGCCTGTTATTTCCTCCACTTCCTCTGTTCTCCTTCCTTGCGCTAGCAACCAGATAATCTGATACTGGCGACTTTCTACCCCATCTTTGGCTTGACGGTGATACTGCTCTAGCTGCTCAATGGTTAAGTGCTGGGCTACGCTAATTCGTTTTGGCATCGCTGATAGAAATTACCTTGTACTCTTATCGTAAGCGATTACCCGGACTTGATATCACACCAAAACCTTCGAGCCAATGACAAAGCTTGATAGGGAAAGTGAAAACTCCCAAAAATTCCAAAAATTCAGGTCGGGGTCAACCACGGGGGAAAACCAGGGCGAGAATCGGGATTTTTGATGATTGCTGACTTTTCTAATTCAGTTACAAGTCAACTAATGAGAACAAGCCTCATTTACTCAAGAGAAAGCCGTTTTTTTGCCTTGTCAAATACCGAACCAAACTTTCCCCGGTAGATACCTATTGTTGTCCCCTCTCTTCCCCCTCTTACCAATTGAGCCAACAACCCCCTCATGAGAGCTGTTTTCAAGGGAGGAAACAAGAGGACGTTTTTTGGTCGTTTTTCGGCTATCTCCTGAGAACAACTTTCAAGAGGTTGATTGGTTAGGGTCAAATAAATCCTCTTTTTTTCCTCTGTTTTCCTCGCTTCTTCCTAGTATTTCCTCACGTCTTGGCAAAACTTGATAATATTAAATCTCCAAGCGCTCTTTGGGTGTAGACTTGTAACAAAGACGTTTCTTTTATCACACAAAAACGGGCAGACAGGCTGGGTGAATCCTTGTTGAGTTCTTTTGTCAATAGCGATTCGGCGTGACAGGGAGCAAGCCATGTCCACGTCCGTACCGGACTGACCACCTGCTGAAGGCAGGCAGTGGACAGACTTGCTCTGCGAGGCGGAGCAAGCCAAAAACACTTTTCTCGCCCTCCCAGATATCGCTCGCTCCCATACTCTATGTGGCAATCGCACCTCCCCCTCATCTCTGCATAAGCGAGGGCGGCAAAAGAAATAGATTTTATTGCACTGAAAAAGGGATACCTATTTCCCGCAGAGGTATAACGAAGCTTATGTAGAAGATCAAAACAGTCGCTAGACTCAGTGGAAGCTTTTGAGATCGCTTTCATCGCCCCGACGATATCTTTGCTTCCAGAAGTTTGAGCAAATAATCGAAATGGACTTCATCGGGTAGAAACAAAAAAAAGCTGGGGTGAGCCTTGTCGTATCTAACCGTTAGATACCGACAAGGCAAATGATTTTCAGGGCATCAGTTGATCCAAAATCGCTTTCACTCGTTTGTAAGTAGGCGACTGCTTTCCCACTAAGAGCGCATACTCAATGCGCTCGCGTTTCTCCGGTGTCAGCGCTCTTTCCGAGGAGCATCAAGTCTTGCGCAAGATATTGCATAACTGACTCCAATCGAACACATACTTCGATGCTAGCTATCCCCTAAGCCAGGTCAATTCATCCGCTCAGATGAGATTGTTGGCGACAAGCTGAGAAACTTTACGAAACTACACGAATGGCTGGCTCTATTCCAAAAAACCCATAGAAGTCACCACAAAGAGCGCTACCTACTAGCGGGTGTCCCCAGAAATATAAAATCTATCTAAAGAAAGACCGCTTCCAAGGGGAAATTCTGAGAAACTTAATAATAGTTAACAAAAGGTCAGCTTCTATAAAGACCTTAGTCGTAAAAGTATAAATGGGGTCAGCCACTATAAAGACCCCAACCACCTTTTTGCATAAGCTACTGTGCCAGTTGAAGCGAAAGCGCCTCTTGCCGGGGACATTTGAAAAGCGAAAGCGAGGTTTTGGGAGCATTTCCGAGAAGCCTACCAAGCCAGAGCGAGAGATTTTCTGGCAGCAGGCAAGTGCGAATTTACAGGGGCATAATCTCTCCGCATCGGAGAGAGCCAAGATAGAAGCAGCGCTCGCCAAGATTGTGCCACAAGACAAAAAAACCTACGGCGAGCACTAATATCCAACGAGTTTATGTTCAGCTTTTGGCATAACGTTTCAACACTCGCTCTATTGCCGCATCTAACAAATCCTCATCGGCAGCCGGGTAGACATCATAGTACTTGCCTTTGATTTGTTCCTTAGCTGGGGGTTTCCCGTGCCGCTCTTTGTACGCCTCGTTCGCTTCCATGTCAATGTGCAACCGCTGGGAAGCCGTCACCTTCTGTTTCAGGGCTTTGATGCGTGAGCTGAGCAACCAACTTTTGGATTCCGGTTGGGATTCCGGCGCTCGCTCTAGTTTGGGGTCAGGGGGGGGAGAGCTATTTAAGGCTTCATCTTTTGTAACCCCTGTACTCTCAGGAGAGGGATGAGATGCTGGGAAAGAACAAGAGGGGTCGGCAGTCGATTCAAAATAATCCATGAGAACTGGAATAACCGCCTCTTGCCAGGTCACTTGTGGACCTGACCAATCATTTGTCTTTGATGTGGCAAGCCGACTGAAGCCATATTCTTTCCCCTGCTCTGTCAACTGCCAGATTCTTTTGCCGTTATCTGGACGAACCTGGAAGCCCAACTCAACCAAAGCCTGGTTCACTTGTTCCGGTTTGATTTTACGCCCAAATTCAGATGTCAACCGTTCTGCTACCTCAGATACGGTCATCCCGACTTCTGGAATGGTCGCGCTAGAACCGATGAGTTTTTTCGCGTCTTCAATAATATCTGCTAGGTCGGGGAATTTCTTGGCTAGGGCATTGAACTTCCACTGCGCGATGGCACTCTTATCCAGTCCAGCATCAACCAGCCAAACCGCCAGAGTATTGATGGATTCCATTGCCGTCGCTATTGCATCAGGTGAAATAATGCCTGATTCGGGTGTAGAGCCAAGTCCTGTACTCGACATGAATCGGGTGCGTAAGGGCTTATTAGATATGCTACGCACACAGCGCCATTGGTGTCTATGGCTCCGGTTTTTGTGTGGCGGCTTCGGTCATGGTTTTAATACCAACGGGTGAGGATTGAGTAAACTGCGAAAAAGGGTAATAATCATCTATCCAGAACAGACAGGGGTAAAACATATCTGAGAGACCCTCGTTAAATAACAATTGGCTCTGTTGAGTGAGTGAGCAATTTTCCCCTTCCATGCCTGTTTCACTTCAACTGCACACACCTCGGTTGTGGTGGAAAAAAGGCTGGAACAGAGGTAACCCTTGTTTGATACAGTGAGGCTTTGTCGAACGCTGGAATCTCTATGTCCCAGGTATCGCTCCCACCATCGCGACATTCAGACCTACCCCTCACCGCTCTTGCGCCCATGCAGGATGTGACAAACCACTGGTTTATGAAGGTCATTGCCCATTACGGCAGTCCTGACTACTTCTTCACCGAGTACTTCCGCGTGAATGATACCTCTAGGCTCAATCGTAGCATTCTGGCAGCAATCACCTCTAACGACACGGGTCGCCCCATTTTTGCTCAAATGATTGGCGAAAGCATTCCAGACTTAGTAAGAACAGCAAAGGAACTCTGTAACTATAATATTGCTGGAGTTGACTTGAACATGGGCTGTCCAGCACCTAGAATCTATCGCAAAAATGTTGGAGGTGGATTGCTACTCTCACCCGAAAAAGTGGATCGGATTTTGGGAGAACTGCGACAAGCAGTCAATGATCGACCTTTGACTGTCAAGATGCGCGTAGGCTTTGAAAATACAGATACTTTTTATGAAATTCTAGATCTAATCAATCGCCACAGCGTTGATTTGCTAAGTGTGCATGGTCGCACGGTGAAAGATATGTACCACGGGGTCGTGAAATATGATTTGATTGCTGAAGCGGTCAAACGGGTTCATTGTCCAGTGCTTGCCAATGGCAATATCCACTCGGCGACAACAGCCCTAGATGTGCTTTCTCAAACGGGCGCAGCGGGTGTGATGGTGGGACGTTGGGCGGTCGGGAATCCTTGGATTTTTAATCAAATTCGGCAGGCTTGGCGAGGAGAACCAATCACGCCCGTTCCTTTAGTAGAGGTACGCAACTATATTGATCGTTTATGGCAAACCCCCACAGCCGCCACTATGCCAGTGCGCTCGCGCGTCGGCTATCTCAAAATGTTCCTCAACTACATTGCCCTAAATGTTGACGCGGAAGGAGATTTCCTGCGGCTGATGCGACAGACGCAGACCGAGGTCGAACTGCTTAACCTGTGCGATCGCGTTTTCCTTACTGATCTGACGAAAAATTTAGCCCTAGCACCCTCCTTGAGTCTCTAACTAGAGTTCAATAAATCCTTAATTTTTCGCTTCG
>DATNPI010000560.1:0-5907 GCA_036703325.1 Coleofasciculaceae cyanobacterium | reverse complement strand
GATAGTTTGTTGAAAAGCCTGCTGGTCTTCAATCCAGGGGTCAGCTGGAAAAAAGCCCACCACCGCATCTTCCCCATACCTCCGTGCAATCTCAAGAGTTGCCCAGGCAACCGCTGGTGCCGTGTCGCGCCCCTCTGGCTCCAACAGCAACGTCGTCTCTGGTAACTGAGGCAAATGTTCTCGAACACCTTCAGCCATCGGGGCAGCAGTAACAACCCACAACTTCTCCCAGTCCCCTGCTAGTGTAATCAGCCGATCAGCTGTTGCTTGCAAAAGGCTCTTACCGCTGCCATCTAAACTTAAAAATTGCTTGGGTCGTTGCCTACGGCTCAAAGGCCAAAAACGCTCCCCTTTGCCACCGGCAAGAATCACAGGTATCAAGGATTTATCCATTGCTTGCAGCGCTAACTTTATTTTCTGCTACATCCTAGCTTTGCTTGTGGTGATTAAGGTTTTCCTACCTACAAGGTTAATTTGATTAATCACACTGCATTTCCCACGTATGAGGCATGAATAGAGTTGCTGAGGTTATAATCCTGCATGAGATTTCAGAATGTAGAACTGTTACGCGCAGACTACAGTTATTTTCGGTGAGGTGAGGGTGAAAGAAGGCGTCGAGCAGTCCCCAACGGGCTTGGGGCTTAAATCGTCCCAAGGTAGTAGCAATTCTCAGGAAAATTCCGATGGTGTCGTTGATGATGCCTCTGGTTCGCCACAGCAACCACCTTCCACAGACGGTGAGGCAACAGTTCCGCCTGCGGACTCAAGCAAAACTGAACCGCCACATCGCCCTTACGTGCGGTGGCTTCTCTTGAGCGCGGCTTTTATCCTGACAGCAACGATTTCTGCGGGGTTGGGAGCAACGCTGGCACTACTGACGCCGTTGTCGCCGTTCATCGCACCTCTGACTCAAGGCAAAGCCTCCAAAGGAGATTTGTGGCGTCGAGGCTTTCAGTACGACCTAGCACGACCCGTCAACATCCTGGTTATGGGGATAGACCGAGTTCCTGATGCTCCAAAGAACTCAGCCGCCGTCTTTGCTGGTCGTAGTGATACGATGCTGCTCTTGCGACTAGACCCGACAGACAACTCTGTCAGGATGCTTTCAATCCCACGGGATACTCAAGTAGACATTCCGGGTATCGGGATTGCCAAAATCAACGATGCCAATGTTGAGGGTGGGCCAGCCTTATCAGCACGGGTTGTCAGCCGCAGCTTGAATGATGTGCCGATTGATAGGTATGTGCGCGTCACCACCGATGCTTTTCGGGAACTGGTAGACCTCGTGGGTGGCATTGAGGTCTTCGTACCCTACCCGATGTATTACGTAGATGTTACTCAGAATTTGAAAATTGATTTAGAGCCTGGGTGGCAAACCTTAAATGGAGAGCAATCCGAACAGTTTGCCCGGTTCCGTAAAGACCAAAATGGTGATATCGGGCGGGTACAGCGGCAGCAGGCACTCCTCAAGGCACTGCGACAGCGTCTGGTCAGCCCAACTGTGCTGCCTCGTTTGCCACAAGTAATTCGGGTAGTACAGCAGTATGTTGACACAAATCTTAGTCTGGAAGAAATGCTGGCACTCGTGGGCTTTGGTCTTAAGCTAGAGCAAGATGATTTCAAAATGGTGCTTTTGCCCGGTCGATTTAGTGCTCCGAATGAGTACATTGGCAGCTATTGGCTTATGGACTCAGTAGGACGAGACCGGGTGATGCGTGAATATTTCCAGCAAAACCAAGGGTGGAGTGCATTAGATACCAGCCGTTTACCCAATGGTGTGCGGATTGCTATTCAAAATGCTACGGGTAATCCGGAACTCAGTAACCGCGTTGCCCAATATTTGGCAGAAAAGGACTTTCGTAATGTTTATTTTATTCAAGATTGGCCTGACAAGCTGCGCCAAACTCAGATAATTGTCCAGCAAGGTGACGTGGAGGCAGCGACTATTCTGAAAAAAGCCTTAGGAATCGGTAAAGTAGAGGCATCTTCTACTGGTGACATTGAATCTGACCTAACGATTCGAATCGGGGAAGATTGGTTAAATAGGCAGTTTTAAAACTTACAGTAGTTAAAAAGTAAGACGTAGGAAGGATGAAGAGCGATATCCTTTATTAAGGATAAGCTGCTGTGCATTTAATCTGCATAGTCTACATTCGGGTTCTCTGTTAGTGGTCAGTTAGGCGAAAGCAACTGACTACTGACGGAGGACAAAAAACCATTAGGTAAATATGCACGTTAAATGTGTAATAGCTTACAAACAACAAAGAACCAACTACAAATAACGAAATGCCCTTAATTCCTTCAGGGGCATCACTCAAATTTGAATTTAGAGTTGAAGTTAAGAATGGAACTTGTTGATTTGAAAACAATTAAAGTTTTTTGCTTACGATTACTGAGACTAATTTTAGTAGTCAGTTTAGCCTGGTTCTGGGTAATGTTAAGTGCTACTCCTGCCTTTGCTCAAGACAGCACCATTAACTACAGCAATACCAATTTAACCGATCGCAACTTCTCCAACGCGGATTTAGTGGGTGGTGTTTTCGTGGCAGCGGAGATGCGGGGAGCCAACTTCCAGGGAGCAGACTTAACCAATGCGATTCTGACCAAGGGAGTGCTGCTAGGCGCAAATTTGGAAGGAGCGAATCTTACTGGCGCTTTAGTAGACCGGGTGACGTTGGACAAAGCTAATATGACCAACGCCATATTTACTGAAGCCACCCTGACGAGTTCTCGCTTCTACGACGCCGACATCACGGGTGCTGATTTTACGGATGCGATTATCGACCGTTATCAAGTAGCACTCCTGTGTGAGCGTGCTAGTGGGGTTAATCCAGTAACTGGCACCGCAACGCGAGATAGCTTAGGCTGTCGCTAAGTTTGGGCTAGCCAGCTGACTTAAGGCTTCCCAGCTGACGATATCCTGTAATAAGGTTTGGTAACCAAGTATGTTGGGATGGAGACCGTCTTGAAACAGCCGCTTGTTACACCAATCAGTACCACGCGCCTTCCAGATATCAAAGACATCTAAATAGGGAATCTGACGCCTGAGACAGGCAATGCGCGTTGCTTCTTTGTAGCGGTACTGGTCAGCGTGATTGTAGTAAAAACACTCTAGGAAGGGCATTTTTGTTTCATCCACTGGCACCATGCCTACGAAAAGCACCGGACACAGTCGCTGTGCTTGGTCTAGCAGGGTTGCCAGTTCCCCTTGGAAACTCTCAAAACTTGTAAAATTTCGACCGTCGGGGCGTCCGAGACGCGCTGAATCATTAACGCCCACGGAAAGGATAATCGCATCGGGTACGCGATTTTTAAGTTCACCGCGATGGCGAAACTCCTGCTCGACACGCTCATGCACTTGTTTCACGCCGTCGCCTCGGATACCCAGATTATAGAGAACATGACCTGGACTATCTGGTTGCATCCACTGGCGTCGCAGTCGCTCTACCCATCCGCCGCCTTCCGGGTCACCAAATCCATAAACGAGGCTATCTCCGAGGACAACCAGCTTTAGTGGCTGTCGTTGGGCGTGATGGAACGGCTGAAAGGTTGGAGCTGCAAGGGTTTGCATAAACAATAGGGCTTAGTCAGATGATTGTTAACAACTCGATACATTTCCAAGAATTTACACAATAGTACGCTAAATTACCTATACCTGGAGATATTTGACTCCAAAATGGCCCATGAGTCTTTTCATTATTGACCTTAGATCTCAGTTGAGGTTCTTGGAAGCGCGATCGCTTTATCAAATCTTCTCTTTTCTGGTGTAACTTTTAAGCAAGCTCTAAGTTTTTGCTTTATACCCCGAAAGCGGGATGACAGGTCTGTAGAGCTAGCCGGGTAGCTACCCGCGCCGTTCCAGAGAGTGCTTGCTCCTCTTGTAAGTTATAACGCCTGTTAAACTAGATCGTGGAATGTGCTGTAGCAATTAGCTGCATGATTAAGCTAATTGCTCAATCACTCACTCTCTACCCCTAAAAACAACTTATGCTGCACAAGCGTTACCAGTTCGATTCAACCCAGATTATGCACCGCGCAGAGGAGCTAGTGAGTGCCGCTTCCAATCGCTATCGGATTACGGTGCAAGTGGCAAATCGTGCCAAGCGCCGTCGCTATGAAGACTTTGAAAATATTGATGATCCAATGATGAAGCCGGTGCTACGGGCAATTATCGAGATGTCCGATGAACTGACACAACCGGAAATTATTGGGGATTAGAGCAAAACTTTAATAAGTAATCGCTCTTGCGTCCAAAATGAGCAACGTGAGACAAAAGGACAGAGCTATTCGGTTGAAGCGGCGTTTAACTATTGCCACGCTAATGGGCGTCTGCGTGTTTTTTGGGAGAGCAGAGATTAGAGACTCCGCTCTCTTTAAGTTTATTGGCTCACAACCTGCTGCTGCACAATTTTTTAGACCTCAGGATGCGTGGCGGCAAGTTTATCAACGCTTGCCAGATTTTCCGCGAGAGAACGAGTACGTCAGTAAGGAGACTGGGAAGGTAAATTCAGATGATACTCTGGTCAGTCGCTTAATTCGCTATCACCTCTATGTGAAAAGCCGTCCTGCCACTAACCGTTTTGATTGGAAGCTGACGATGGCTGACTATTTAGGTGCACATGAGTTCCTGGTGGAATCCCAATATCCAAGCGGTAATACTTTACAGGAAAATCCGATGGAGAGCGATCGCACAGTGATTCAAAAGCTAACTCGTTCACAACGGGATGCTTTGGTAGATGTCTTGGTTAGCATCTTCAATACCAATCGCGCCCAAACACCGACACAGACACCAAGCGCATCGCCATCGCCGTTGCCATTGGCACCTCCACCAACAACCTCCAATTCTCCAGCAAAGCCATCGTTACCTCAGCCTGGAGATGCTCAGTTGCTTGTGCCTTAGTACGGCTGTAGAGATTAGTGTAGGCAGTTTTCTCCAGCTGCCAGATGAAATTAAATGGAACGTCTTATCAAAAATGGCCCAGGTTGGCGTCTTGGCTGGAACCCTCAGGCATCTGACTATCACGGTTTAGTCGGTGGAGATGACTGGGCAATTGAGCTAACCGAGGCGGAGTTAGATGACTTTTGCCGACTGTTAGGGCAGTTAGCCCAGACAATGAGCCAGATGGCAAGTGAGTTGATGGATGAGGAGAAAATTTCCTGTGAAGCGGAAAGCAATTTGCTTTGGATGGAAGTGGAAGGTTATCCCTCAGCCTACACACTGCGCTTCATCTTGAACACTGGACGCCGCTGTGAGGGCGGCTGGCTTACTCAAGCCGTTCCGGGTTTGGTTCAAGCCGCTCAAACACTGAAAGTATTTTAGATTGTTGTTTTGATGCCAAATGTTGTGATATTCTAAATAAATGTGTCCGGGGCGTAGCGCAGCTTGGTAGCGCACCACTTTGGGGTAGTGGGGGTCGTGGGTTCAAATCCCGCCGCTCCGATAATTAGAAGATAACCAGAATCATTACTGGTAAAGACTTTGAGCCTAATATTTCCAGATTTTTTTTGGGAATATTAGGCTCTTGACTTTTGACTAAAGAAAGGGATTAGAACATACGCACTTGCCCCCCTAACCCCCCAACGTTGGGGGGAACAAGATCTAACTCCCTCAGAATTGGGGGTCGAAGGGGCTAATCGGCGGATATTGCGTAAGTCTTGGAGATTTCAAGGGTGATGGTTTTACATATACAAGTTCCACCGGAGACGTTCCGGTGGAACGTCTCTACGAGTAATGTGATGCTGAAGACATGATGCTGCTTCAGTGAGTTGCTAAATTGCAGTAAGCTATATGCCTCCAGTTTTCCAGGAAAATGATTAATGGTAAAGCGCCCAACCAGTCGCCTTCTCCTCATTGCGGCTGTGTTTCTTGTTGTCCTCGCCCTTACCCCAATTGTTGTGCTATTTAAC
>DATNPI010000527.1:0-11945 GCA_036703325.1 Coleofasciculaceae cyanobacterium | reverse complement strand
ATTTTAAGCTAATCGCGCCCCCTGAACCCGCATTGCCATCAAAAGAGAACGAGTAAGAGTCCAAACCGCCAGTGATAAAGATGTTGTTGGCGGATTTTAAGCTAATCGCGCCCCCTGAACCCACATTGCCATCAAAAGAGGACGAGGAAGAGTTCAAACCGCCAGTGGTAATGCTGCCGTTGGTGGATTTTAAGCTAATCGCGCCCCCTGAACCTGCATTGCCCTCATTAGAGAACGAGTATGAGAGCAAATCACCAGTGGTAATGCTGCCGTCTTGGGCACTGATGCTAATTGCACCCCCATTGGCGTCATTGTCAAAGTTACGACTTTGCTGTCCATTAGTGCTAATTAATTGGGTACTCACATTCCCCGATGCCGCAGACAGGGACACTATCCCCCCAACCCCATTAAACGGCTGTACAATAACATTTCCACCAATCGTAATCCCAGCGGGTACAGCTCCAGTACTATAGGCAGGCACATTACCTGAATTGACACCCCCATAAGCCAGAGTAGTCTGCCCCGATCGCATAATTAATGCCGAAGTTGTACTAAGTGTTGCTGTATCCGGCCCCGGAGGCAACGTGCTAGTATCCGGGCCAGTAATATTGATATCGCCCTGAAATTGAATGTTACCCGTTGCTTCAACTAACAGTGATGTCCCTGTATAGTTAGCCGCCACATCCACATCACCTACCGCACTGATAATCGGGTCATAATAACTGACAAAATTTGCCACTCCCCCCGATACACTTTTAATCAAAAAACTGCCACCACTACTGAAGCGAGCATCCCCAGAAATAATCCCATCACTAATTAAACTTAGATTACCCCCGCTTTGAAAGGCGAACCCCCCTGGAGAAAGGGGAGAAAGTGCCAAGATATCAATACCGCCATTTCCCTCAATTGTGAGATTCCCACCCGAAACAGCAACAAACGGAGTCGTCACCTCCTCGCGCACTTTCACTGTATCCTGTGCCAATAGCGTTAAATTTCCCCTAGCAGAAAGCTGTCCCTGCAAATCGAGCTTATCTGCAAAGAGCGTTAGGTCTTGCCCTGGTGCTAAATTTCCCCTATTGCTAATCGTTGCCCCTGGTTGAGAACTTCCCCACTGCACCCCTGGAGTTACATTCATCGTCAGTAGCGGCGGCGCAGTCGGATTGGTCGCACTAAACTCACTGCCATTGGGAAACTTGAAACGGCTTGCCGTACTTGCAAAAAACGAACCCCCAATATCTAACCGCGCATTCGGGCCAAAAATAATCCCATTCGGATTGAGGAAAAACAAACTCGCGGTGCCGTTAGTACGAAGCAGTCCATCAATATTAGAAACCGAGTTACCTGTAACGCGAGTGAGTATGTTCTGAATCTGCAAACCATTGTTGAAAAACGCCTCGCCTCCGGTAGGCACTCCAAAGGAGCTGAAGCTGTGGAACAAGTTGACACCCCGAACTGTTCCCCGATCAATCGTGCAAACTGTACATCCTGGTGTAACCCTCGAATTCACCGGGAGGGTATTATCTGGAACAATTTGCGCTCTTGCAGGGCTGAGGGTTGCTACACAGCTAAGGGCGATGCTAGTAGCAATCCCCAGGCAGTAGATGGCTTGGTTCATGAGAGTTTTCCTTACAGTGAAGTCTTGTCCCCCCCTTTTTTCAAGGGGGGCTAGGGGGGATCTTCTCTAATATGCTTGACATTTCGATCCCTCCAACAGAGCTTAAAAAGGGGGGCTAAGAAAATTAAGCGCTTGTAATTACCTTCTCACTACTTCATCAAAGGTGCATTGGCGATCGCATCCAGTCCAGCCCCCTGCATTAATTCTTTCCAGGCAGATGCCACTTCTGTGTTATTAGGTTGAGCTTTTCGGAGTTCAGCCAAATTTGCTAAAGCATCGTACCAGCTTCCAGACTTGGCATACAAAGCCACCCGATCAAGAGGTTTCGCCTGAGCTAATTGAGTCAAGGCAGAATCCGGTTGGATGCGCCGGATTAATGCCTCCACAAATGGATCTTCAAGCGTAGGTCCCCCAGCCTGACAAGTGAGTGCAACTATCCACTTGTAGTCCTTACCCATCTCCAAATCAGGCGCAGTAGCTGGTAGAGTTATGCTGACGATGCCTGGAGTCCCTGACAAGTTCACACTTGTTTGGTAAATTGGCTTCTCACCCTTGTCTTTATCCCTAGCGAACAAAGTCAGTTCCACAGCTTTTGCAGAGGTTTGAGGCACGTAAACCAGAAAAGTCGGATGTGCTGATACTGTTAACTGTAGGTCAGTGAAAGGCGATGGCAACAAAGGAGTCAGGAGTTGGTCTAAAGACTTAGCTTCAGTAGTAGATTGTCCTGAAGCTTGTCCCTCCGGCAAGCATTTGCCATCGTAGCGCCTTCCCCCGCCTACCGTCACCGTCGGTGCAGGTTGATCTTTACGAGGTTCAAACGTCACCTGTTTTAACCTGCGAACTCCAGTCGTTTGCGTTGGGGTTTTAGTCTGTGCCTGTACTGTTGCTAAGAAGCTAGGAATGCTGACAATTGTTAACAACAGAGGTGCTGAAAGTGTTACAAGATACCGGGGGAGTTTTGTCCTAACCATATCTATCTATCTCACAAGAGTGGATTGACTAAAACTTGTACGTTGACAAAACAAGCATAATATGCAGTTAGATCAGAATCAGTCAACTGAACTTTTCTACTTAATGTAATAGGTGGAACCAAGTCTTACTTGTGTAGGAATCAGGCGAGTGTCAGCTAAAAATGATAGAAAAAAAATACCAGAACTTACGTAAATGGCTACGCTATCCCCTACGGAGATGGTGTATTAAGGCAGAAAATGCGTAAGTCCTGGATACAAAAGCTGGGTTCCTCACAATTGAATCTCTTCATAGAGTCGCTAAGTCTTAGAAACTACTGTCTACCATCTCCAAGCTCATCATCGTGACATTCACATGGTTTTATTGTGACCTTAAGGGGATGTATAAGTGATTGCTGTCTGAATACAGTTTAGGACTTACGCACAAGAACTCCCCCAACAGAGTTCAAAAATGCGGCAATTGATGTTCCCCCCTTTTTAAGGGGGGCTAGGGGGGATCTGATCTGTAGCATCATTAAAAGAAATTGGTATAAGTCCTGACAGTTGTGACTTATACGACAGGTTGAAGATTTGACTTAAAGCCAATTTCCGACAAGTACAAAAGGTGCCCAGTAAAAAGGATGTCTGTATTTAGGTTGCTTCAGTAGCGCGAGTTGGGCATCGTGCAAAGCTTGGGCTTTTGTCTCCGGTGACTGGGATAGGACTCGATAAAATTCCGCCATAAAGTCTGAAGTAGACTGGTCATCTACGGGCCACAGAGTTGCTAGGGTACTGCGTGCCCCCGATCGCACCGCTACACCAGCCAGTCCCAAAGCCGCTCGGTTATCGCCACTAGCCGTTTGGCAGGCGCTAAGTACTAGCAATTCAATCGGCTTGCGCTCATTCTGTTCTCTCGCCTGGAGTAACCCACCCAACTGTTTAACGTTAATGCGTTCATCCCAGGCAAGAATAAACGTATTTTCAGCATTAGAGCTAAACTGACCATGAGTAGCCAGATGTACTACTGGAAAGGGAGTTGCCTTGACCTGGTCTTCGAGAGCCGTGCTGGTAAACTTCTGATTGAGAAGCACCTGAGTGGGAATCTTGTCCTCAATCTGCTTCACTTCAGACTCTACACCAGGCAGCGCTAAAAAGCCTTGCCTCGCTTCGCTCAGTCCACCAAGCAGTACCTTGATTTGTTTGGGAACCAAGGGTCGCGGTTCGAGTAGCTGTAAACTTGGGGTCACGGCGATGCTGTAATTCTCTACCAGGTACTGCTGACCGTCATAGAGTGCTGCCATTGGTAGATTCTTCAAGGAACCATCCAATGCAAATACTAGGGTTTTGATGTCACTTGCTGCTAGCTCAGATTCAACAGGTCGGACTAACCAATCGTAAACTTTTTGGGAGAGCGGCAGGCGTTCCTGTTCAAGGGAGGTGCGTCTCAGAGAGCGTCGCATCTTACCTAAAGTATCTTCCAGCTCCCTTTGACCTATGGAAGTAGCATAGTGACGCAGAGGTTGGTTGGGTAGGGAGAGAATTACTTCTAATCGGTCAGGCAAAATAATCGGATAGATCACTGCCGCTTTTGGATCAACTCGGTCAATCTGTTCAGGTCGAGCCGTCAAACATGCCTCTCGAAAGAAGTTGTCTAATTCTGCCAACTGTAGCGATTCAATTACATCACGGGCTAGTTGAAGATTTTCCTGGCTGACATTCTCACCTAGGCGGGGTTGCAGTAGTAGTCCAACTAGCTGGCGATAAACGGGTTCTACACTTTCCCGAAAGGAGAATTGTAAATCGAGATTAGTGGCAACCAAGTCATTACGCAGAGAGCTAAGGGTGTTAATAGCTTCTTTGTAAGCGGCGATGCTCGCTTCGCGAAGCGCCTGGACTACGTCCTGCTTCGCTAATGGCATCACACTGGTGTATGTGGAGCTATTTGCCTTTCCCTCTCCTGACTGGACTTTGAGCAACCGTCCCAACTGCCACTGCCAGAGATAAACAATATCACGGGCATTACTAGACTGAGCCAAGAGTAATGCTTTCTGGGTTAGTGCCTGAGCCTCAGACCATTGCTGAGTTTGTTCGTAAATCTGACCGAGATAGCCGAGGGCGTAGGATTGGGCTTTTTGGTCTCCTAGTTCTTTTGCCTGCTTTTGAGCGGTTGCCAGGATTTGGGCAGCACTTTGGAGTGTAGGCGATTCTTGACTCCCGACTCCTGACTTTTGATTCCACAGCTTTATCAGACTTTGGGTGAAGTTAATCTGAGCGTAGATGGCTGTACGACTGACAGGTAGGTTAGCAAGTTGGGGCTGGATTTTCAACGATAGCGCCTGAGCTTCTGCCGATTTTTTGGTCTCTATTAATAGGCGCAGTTGATTTAATTGTGCTTGGAGTGTTGTGGTGGGTGAGGTAGAAGAAGCGATCGCCTGCTGATAGTAGTTTAGGGTGGCGTCCGGTTGCTGCTGGGCATAAGCGGTATTACCTAAACTCAGTAAGGCAGCCGTGATGGCTGGGGGAGATTGTAACTGTTGGGCGATAACTAAACTTTGCTGTAACACCTCCTGAGATTTTTTCAAATCGCCTACTAAGCGCAGAGCATCGCCGAAGCTCAACAACCCAGCCGCTTTGATTGCCGAGTTTGGCTGTTCTTGCAGGATTTGGCTTGCCTGTTCTAAAGTGGCATTGACTCGCTGATAGAAACCTAACACTCTCAAGGCTTGAGCTTGGTTAATTAAACTGCGGACAACCCCTGTTTTATCCTCAACTTGCTGATAGGTTTCCGTAGCTTTTTGCCAGGTGGCAAGCGCCTGTTCTGGCTGTCCTTGAGCAAGTTGTAGTTTCCCCTGAGTGTTCAGTGCCTGAGCGAGGATTCTCAAGCGATCGCTACCAGCACCCCCGGTTTGAAGGAGTTGCAAACTGGTAGTAATTGCCTTATTAGCTTCAGTCCACTGTCCTAACTGATGATACGCGAGGGCAAGATTACTTAATACCATTGCTTGATTGAAGCGAAGGACATTATCGCGTCCCGCTGACGCTCCTTCGTCGCTATCGCTGCGCGTCACGCGATCGCCTTGGGTGGCAAATGCATCTGCTGCCTGCTGCCACAGTGTTGCTGCCGCCGCAAATTGACCAGACTGATAACGTTGTAGACCCTCTTGCACCAACTGTGACGCCTTAGGAAGTGAGACCTGAACGGCTGGTGAATCTGGGACAGCCGCATCAACCTTAGTCATCTCTGCTACCGTATGGCTGCCTCTCAATCCCAACAATACGGTCAACAGGATGGTCAAGCCTCCTAAGCCAAGATACTTGAAGAATTTCTTTAACCTTGTTTTCAGACTATTAAGAGCCATAGACCATCTCTGAATATTTCTCCACTCGCTGCTTCAGTGTTTTTTGACCAAACATCCTCTCACAATTTCTGGTCTAGTACCCTGAGAATTGGAGTCTTAAAAGGAAGCGCTATAGCCGCGCTAGTTGAATAATCTTAAGCGATTATTTCAACGGTTGGGGTCTTTAAATTTCTGCTTGGTTTATATGCAAATATAGTCAAGGGAATGGGGCGTGGGGAATTGGAAAAGTATTCTACGTAGTTTATGTATTTTTAATTACCAATGCCTCGAACCCAATTCTCTTTAAACTTCCACAAGCCAGTTGAAGGTGTTCAATGTGGGATTAAAACTGGCTCCTGACTCCTTACCTCCACCTGAGAATTACGGTTTCGACGTATAAGTCCTGTTATGTGGGGTTATGTTTCCTCAAGGTCAGAGTAGGGATCAAATACGGGGTCTGGGATTGATTCGCCTGCTCTTCCCCCCTAGAATTAAACCAATCGGGACTCACCTATTCAAGCAGACCAATCCCTAAGAGGAACCATGACTAATCGCCCCATTATCCTTGGCATCGTCGGCGATAGCGCCGCTGGAAAAACAACGCTGACGAAGGGAATTGCTCAAGTATTGGGAGAAGACGATGTCACGGTCATTTGTACCGATGATTACCACCGTTACGATCGCCAACAGCGGGCTGAAATGGGAATTTCGGCGCTGCACCCCGACTGTAACTACCTCGATATCATTCAGCAGCACCTGAATCTGCTACGCACCGGACAACCAATCCTTAAGCCGATTTACAACCACAACAGCGGCTCGTTTGAGCCGCCGGAGTACATTCAGCCAAGCAAGTTTGTGATTATTGAAGGATTGCTCGGTTATTCTACCCGTGGGGCACGGGACTGCTACGACGTTAGAGTGTATTTGGCACCACCGGAAACTCTACGCACGAACTGGAAAATCAAGCGCGATACTCGTAAGCGAGGCTATACCGAGGAACAGGTTCTCGAACAGCTGAAAAAGCGTGAACCGGATTCAGAGGAATTTATCCGTCCCCAGCGCAAGTGGTCAGACATTGTCGTCAGTTTCTACCCGCCTGATGATACATCTGAGCAGAGTGATTTACTGCTGAATGTGCGCCTAGTACTCAGACCCACCATACCCCACCCAGACTTAACCAGAATTCTCAACCCCAGCACATCCCATCTCAGTTCAGCCATCCGATTGGAACTCGACCGGGATATGGGTAAACCGGTTGATGTTCTAGAAATTGATGGTCATGCCACGGATCAACAGGTAACGGAACTGGAGCGGCTACTGTGTAACGAAATTCCCTATCTAGGAAAATTCTGTAGTCTGGAAGGCAATCAAAATGTTGGTAAGGTCACAGGTACAACTGGTGAAACGCTCCAGAGTCACCCACTTGCCCTAACGCAACTGCTTATTACCTACCATATGCTCAAAGCTGCCAATATCCATCAGGCAGACGCACCAGCCGTTGTTTTGACTTAGATGTAGTTTTAGGGACTCAAAAAGGGATAACTAACTAAAGATAACCCCTTTGTTGTTGAGTCTTTACAAGCTTGCATCTATGACTTACAGCCTCAGAATTGCCGATATCCCTGCAAGTGAGCGTCCTCGTGAGCGATTAATGGCTCTGGGAGCCAAAAATCTAGGGACAGCAGAACTTATAGCGATTTTGTTAGCCACAGGTCAAGGCAAGGGAAAGCTTTCTGCCGTGGGTTTGGGACAATACATTTTGCAGCAATTAAGCCAACACCAGCGCGACCCGATGGACGTGTTACGGGACATCAAACATCAAGAGTTGATCAATATTCATGGTGTAGGGCCAGCGAAGGCAACAACGATTCTGGCAGCGGTTGAACTGGGAAAACGGGCGTTTCTATCTCGACCCACAGAGCGTACAGTGATTGATAGTCCTGTAGCGGCGGCAGCTGCCCTTAGTCATGACTTGATGTGGCAAGCTCAGGAGCGATTAGCGGTATTGCTGCTGGATGCGAAGAATCAATTGCTGGGTACTAAAGTGATTACGATTGGTACAGCAACTGAAACATTGGCGCATCCCCGTGAGATTTTTCGAGAGGTGCTTCGCCAGGGAGCAACACGGGTGATAATTGCTCACAATCACCCAACTGGAAGTGTTGAACCCAGCCAAGAAGATATTGCCCTGACCGAACAGCTATTACAAGGGGCACAACTACTGAGCATTCCTCTACTAGATCACCTGATTTTAGGCGATGGCAATCACCAGAGTCTGCGTATCATGATGCCGATATTATGGGACAGGTATCCACAGGAGGATTGACACTAGTTGTCTGGTTGTGGATTGGCGCGACCCTATGCTAAATTGGTGTCTCATGGGCGATTGGCACAGTGGTAGCGCGCTTCCTTCACACGGAAGAGGTCACTGGTTCGAAACCAGTATCGCCCATTAGATAAAACCTAGATATAGCAAAGTTACAGCAGTTTTACTAAGAATGGAGGTAGCTGTTGTAACTCGTTTTTCGTGGTTTATAGCTTTATTTTGACTATTATACCGGTTCTCTGTTGCCTACATCACACCATAAGGGCACGATATTATTCATCGGTGTCAACTTAACGTGAAACCCAAGGGTAGTAACAATTTCCGCTCAATGCCCGCTCTCCTGGAAGAAAAGGGGCCAGAGCGCCGATACAGAGATAGTTTTTCCCTCTAGAAGGGCGAAGCATTTGGACAGAAGAACTAGGGTTTTAGCGATAAATTGTCGTCCAAATGCTTCGCCCCTACCCATAATTTTGATTACTTCCCTTTTCCTTTCTAGTTGTAGAGACGTACCCTTCGGGTTCTGCTTTGCAGTACCGGTGGAACGTCTCTGTAAGGCCCTAGCGGGTTGCTGAAAAAGGGGGTATCAAACCCCGATTTGGTATAACCAACTTACAAGCGGTTGAATGTCCGCGCTCAAAAAACTTTTGACTTTTGACTTTCCTTGGGAGCGGCACTAGCGCCTTGTGTATTACTAGTTACAGCCTTACTTAACATTAGATCTGTTCTTCCGGTAGAAAGCTGCGTAAACAGTAACGGTTAAGTTATTTAGGAAAAACAACAGCTTAGTAACAAATAGTTACTCACTCCTAGAGTTTTTACAGGGTAAAGAGAACTGCGATCGCTCCTTTTTGGAGTATCACCCTGCTCGAAATCCTACAGAAAATTCAGCTGATGACAAGCCCTAACTCAAGGACATCACACTCAGAGAAACCGTTATGACAAAGTTTGGATACCACGCCTCCCACGAACAGTTCAAGCCAAGCGACCTACTGAATTACGCTCAGGCAGCCCAGCAAGCAGGATTTACTGCTGCCCTGTCCTCCGACCACTTCTATCCGTGGAGCGAGCGCCAGGGAGAAAGCGGCTTTGCTTGGTCATGGCTAGGTGCAGCCATGCAAGCCACCAGCCTTTCCTTCGGTGTCGTCTGCGCTCCCGGTCAGCGTTACCATCCCGCCATCATTGCCCAAGCGGCTGCCACACTGGCTGAGATGTTCCGCGATCGCTTTTGGGTAGCATTAGGAAGTGGTCAGGCACTCAACGAGCAAATCACAGGAGAGGGTTGGCCTCATAAAGCTGAACGGAACGAACGCTTGCAAGAATGCGTTGAGATTATCCGCGCTCTGTGGGCGGGAGAAACTGTTACTCATTACGGTCTAGTGACCGTGGAAGACGCTAAACTTTATACCCGTCCTGAGGTTCCACCCCGCATCATCGGCGCAGCAATTACCCCTAAAACAGCAGAGTGGGTAGGAGGATGGGCAGACGGGTTAATCACTATCTCCCACCCCTATGAAAAACTTCGGGAAGTGGTGGACGCATTCCACCGGGGTGGGGGAGAGGGCAAACCCATGTACCTGAAGGTGCAGCTTTCCTATGCCCAAGACGAGGAAAAAGCCAGGGCAGGAGCCTATGATCAATGGCGCACGAACATCTTTAACAGCTCTGTGTTGGCAGACTTGCGGCATCCCAAACAGTTTGATCTAGCCGCAGAGTTCGTTAAACCGGAGGATATGGACGAATACGTGCGTATCTCAGCCAAACCAGAGCAACACGTTGAGTGGTTGCAAAAAGATATCGAACTGGGATTTAGCGAAATCTATCTGCACAATGTCAACCGGGAGCAACAGGCATTTATCGAAACCTTCGGTGAACGGGTTCTCCCAGCGCTTATTAGCTCTTAATTGACCAATCTATCAGCGTTAAGAACGTTAGGTAGCTAGCTTCAGCTTTAATAGCAATCTCACCAACAAAGCCGTTCCCACGCCCCAAGCACCATTGACCAATAAACCGGTTACCATCGCCGCAGGCTGAAAACCACCTGCAACTGGTTGACCCTTGAGTGGTGCGATGATAAACCAAGCGACTAGGGTTGGTGCGATCGCACCAAAAAGCAAGGCGGCTAACCAGTAGCGTTCTTGTCGAAAGCGAATCGCAACAGTTGCAAAGACAATACCCCAAACGCCTCCCCAAAACGCCGATGACCAAACTTGTGGTATCCCAAATGGCTGTGTTGGATTGGTGGGATAGGGAGGGCGTGACGCGATCGCCAAAGTATGCAGCAGTGCTAGCATACCTTGGTGAAACAGCAAAACCGAGAGAAAGCCTGCAACAAATGCCAGGATAAAGCGAGGTAAAGCTGAAGTGTGAGTCATTTGAGCGATCGTTGAGTAGATTTGCAGGGGCGAACCGCCGTTCTCCCTACCCAGATTTATCACTGATCTTAGGGGCGATCGCACTTTACCACTGCAACTCAAAACGCGATCGCACTCTACCCCTCCAACTCAAAACGCGATCGCACTCCCTAGAAAGCTCTACTCAAAAAAGGCAGTAGGAGACATGTGGAAAAAAATAGCCAATTCTTTTATTTGACTAGCCGTGAGTTCACATCTTCCATCCAAAATATCTAAAACAATAGATTCAGATTTACAGATAGGGACTAAATCTTTTGGCTGGAGGTTGGATTCCTCTAGCAAGGCTTTGAGGAGTTCAACACCTTTTAAAGTAGGCATCGGCTCGTTTTTGTCTTCATAATCATAGACGAGAGTGCCAAGTACTTTTAGGTAGTCGCGATCGTCTTGTGTTAGCTTGCCTTTATCCAAAATAGAATTAATCTGATTCTGGGTGGCGATTAACTCAGCATCATTGGTAATTAGGCGTGGGGGAAAGGTATTGATTAGCTCAATGTAGTAGCTACTAGGAGTTTTCAAACCAGTCGTCATTTTTCCAGTTCTCCTTATCATATTCTGCTATACACCAAATTTGCTCTACTCCGAGAGAACGTATCACTGAATCCTACCCTCTCTGATGAATGTTCCTCTGGTGCCAAGATTGATAGAAGTCTGGGTAAGCCATGTTTTGAGCGCAGTGCCAAATGACTTCGTAGCAAGCCTTGTAGCGATTAAAATCATTTTTGTAGTCTATGCTTATCAAATCTCTTAAACGTGAGACTACAATTGAACATGAACACAAGTTACCTCGAAGAATTTCGACCAAAGCCTGAGTAGCCTGCCGATAGCTTCTCTGACTATTGCTTAGCAGATCGAAAAGTGCAGTGATCGCTACAGGGTTACCACAGTCGATTTGCGCCAGATTTGAAGCAGCTTGACAACGGGTTGCCTCATCCAAGCAGTTGTCTATTAGGCTAATCAATGTTGAGATTGCTTGCAGGTTGCCAGTACCAATCTTCCCTAAGCTAGAAATAGCTTGACGACGGGTTGCCTCATCACAGCTGTTATTTATTAAGTTAATTATTGCTGAGATTGCTTCCTGGTTTCCAGAGCCAATCTTCCCTAAGCTAGAAACAGCTTGACGATGGGTTTCCTCATCACAGCTGTTATTTATTAAGTTAATTAAAGCCTTAAGTACCTGAAAGTTACCGCTACCAATCTCCCCGATCTCTAAGCTCCATGCAACTTTTCTGCGGGTCTCCTCATATGGACTAACACATAACAGCTCAATAAGCACATCAATGGCTCTAGAGTTAGTAATATCAATTTTTG
>DATNPI010000480.1:0-3322 GCA_036703325.1 Coleofasciculaceae cyanobacterium | reverse complement strand
AATATAGAAAAGTTGGCTTAAAGAGCTTAACTTTCGTTCAGTCAACAGGTAAAGGTACATATGCGTGCTCACAATTCTGTGAATGCGTAAGTTCTATTTTCTTCCAAAAAAAGGCTTGGGCATTTCCGGAATAGAGTGGAGCAAGCGGACGAACTACGTAAAAATACTTAAAAAAGGGATGAGTTCTTATGAAATTAGAGCGCTTTGACCCCCCTGGCAATATTGATGACTTTGACTCAATTCCCAAGCAGCTAGAAGCTTGGAGTGAGTTCATTACGAATACCTTCGATGATAATATTAAGGTTATAGAGTCACTTGTAAACACTGGTAAGAGCCAATTTTACAATCCCACACAAACAGAAACTACTGAGCCTTTCGCACAAGCAGATATTAGCTGGGTTGGGTTTCCAAAACTGATTTCGCGAAAGCATCCAGGAGACGATCGCGCGGCTTGGGAGGAAGCTGACACGCTTCTCCCTGGAGGTGAGCGTCCACAGGACGAATACTTAGAATGGCACGTCACCCGTGAGCAAGGTAAGATTGTCCGCGTCACCTTTACCTGTGAAGGTCCTGAATATTGGGAAGCACTAGCACATGGTTACCCCATCGGCTACGGCGGTCCTAAAACAGCGGGTGCAACAGGAGATAAGCAAAAGCTTCTTGAGCTTTACAGAAAGTACATTAGTCCTGAAGTGGAGCTGGATGACCTGTTTGAAAACGGTCAGTATAACTCGCTCAATAAGTGGAATACAACACATGGAGCGATGCATCTGAATCAGGGCAATAACACCTTGAGTGCTGAGATCAACATTGCCGCCTTTGCTACGATTTTGCGCCAGAAAAATGGACGCCTATTGACAGACGCTGATGAACTGATTCGTTGTGCCCGCTTTGGCGCACCTGGTAGAGCTAGCGATCCCACCATTGGAGCAATTGTCAATTCATTGGCACGGGATGGACACTCGATTACCCTTGCCAATCCAGTTGGACTTTATATAGATAGTTTAGATACAAGTGGTTGGACAAAGCCAGATGGAGTCACTCCTGTTGACCCTGGCTACTGGCAGATTTTACGCGGCTCCACAGGCAGGATTCTGCGTGCAGTCTACGAAGTTCCGCCAGAAGAGGGATTCACTGTGAGCGACATTCTGATTGGTGGAGAACCCATCGAGTTCGGGGGACAAATTGCAGACCATATCAGGGTGAAGCTCACTGGTATTGCTTGCCGTAAGGGTGAGATTCAGAATCAACCCCTTGGGTGCGAGGAGGCAACCCTTCAATTCTCTGCTCTCGGTACAATCGCCCCATTAGCTACCCGTCTGTCTCCTTCTGATGCAACGCCAGAACCTGAAGAAGCGATCGCTCTTAAGTAGCCAGTGAAGCGTGATGGCTGGAATATACCTTCTTTGAGATGGTTGATGGGTGTGTTAGCGACAAACCTAACACACCATCTTTACATTTGTCGGTTGATAAAGGAGAACATAATTTATGGCACAACCACTGCAGGAAGAGGTACTTGCAGTTAACGATATTCAGGGAAACATTCTGGCAGGCTTTAACAAGGACTTCCAAACTTTCCTGTTTCTTAAGATTCACGACCGAGATATCACCAAAACTTGGCTACGCACCATCATCCCCTCCATTGCTAGTGTTGCAGAAGTGCTTGCATTTAACAGAATGTTTCGTGCCTTGCGTGCTCGCAGGGGGGAAGATCCAAGAGGGATGATAGCCACTTGGATCAACATCGCTTTCACCAGCGAGGGAATCAAAAAACTCACATCACAAGAGGAGGCAAATAAATTTCAAGATACTCCCTTTAAGATAGGAATGCCCCGCCGAGCAGGATTCCTTGATGATCCAGCAGATATTAGCTCAGATGGGCATCCTAACAACTGGGTGGTAGGAGGCAACAATTTAGAGAAATACCCAGACATTCTGCTCATAGTTGCCAGTGACGATATCACTACTCTCAATACAGAACTAAATCGCATCAAGGCAGATATTCAAGCTTTAGCGAAACCTACAGGCGAAGTTGATGATAAAAGTGCTCTAGAAATCATCTACGAACAGCAGGGCATGACTCGACCTGACAAACCAGGGCATGAGCATTTTGGATTCAAAGATGGAATTTCTCACCCTGGTATCCGGGGGTTAGTTTCCAACTTAGCAGAGGATTTCCTGACCCCACGACTACTTGATCCCCAAGACCAACTATCTCAGCGCTTCGCTAAGCCTGGTCAACCTTTAGTTTGGCCAGGTCAATTTGTCTTGGGCTACAAGCGGCAAAAGGACAACGAGCCAATTGATCCCCAAGATCCAGCGACACCCTCCCCTGCTTGGGCGATGAACGGTTCTTACTTGGTTGTGCGGCGGTTGCGTCAGGATGTTCCAGCTTTCTGGAACTTTGTTCGTACTAAAGCAGCAGAACTCTCGCAAAAACCAAAATTCAGCGACATATCCCCCGAACGCTTCGCTACACTGCTTGTTGGACGTTGGCCTAGTGGTGCTCCCCTAATGCGATCGCCCAAAAGTGACAATGAAGACTTGGCAAAAGATAGCTTAGCGAATAATCATTTTTCTTACGTCGCTGCATCTGAGCCAGTTCCCCTGATACCAATCCCTGATTATCCAGGTGATAATTTTCCTCAAGCTCCCAACGATTTTTCTGGTTTGGTCTGTCCACACTTTGCCCACGTTCGCAAAATTAACCCTCGTGACACAGCTACAGAGCAAGGTGGCTCAAATGATACCCTAACGCGATTAATTCTTCGTCGTGGTATACCTTTTGGTTCTCCCATTAAAGACCCAGTCAACCCCACAGCAGAAGAACTACAAGAAGAAAGAGGGTTGATGTTCCTGTCTTATCAAACCTCAATTAACAAACAGTTTGAGTTTTTGATGCGTGTTTGGGCAAACCAAGATAATCAACCTCCTACCGGCGTTAATACCGGTGCTGGGCCTGATCCAATTATCGGTCAGCAAGAGAATGCAGGCAGCCGCGCACGTTCATTAAAACTTACTGGTAGTGATAACTCAACTGAAACCATTAAGCTCATGCAAGACTGGGTGATTCCAACTGGAGGGGGTTACTTTTTTGCACCTTCAATCAGTGCATTGAAAGACGTTTTAGCGGGTTAACGTTAGTCACTCCCTGATAATCAACAAGGGCAGGTATTTTGCCTGCCTCGATAAACTTTTTACTTTCCGTAGTAAACCCTGGCATTACCAAATCTTGAATCTCGCCGCAGATAGTTGTTCCACTCTTCTGCCAGCCAACGTTTGGCAAATGGTCCAACTGCTACGTGTGGTCCTCGCGGTTCAT
>DATNPI010000190.1:0-9921 GCA_036703325.1 Coleofasciculaceae cyanobacterium | reverse complement strand
CATTTTTGACCAATAAACCTGTATAGCCTGCATCAATGAAGTCCATGCTCAACCCCACCCAGCGCTCCGGGGTCAGCGTTTTGATCAGAGGGGAAGAGTTGCTAGACATCAGACTGTATATAGAGGAGTAATTGGGAAAGTCTTTACTCTTTAAGACTAGCAAAGCATGGTTCAAGGCTGTTCTGGTACAGGTTCCAGGTTCACATATTGAGTTGAATTCAAAAGCGATAGTTGCGAATCTGCTGTTTTGAATCTTTGCCAATCTGCGCCCATAGGCTTATCGGTATGGCGTCGCCCTCAGCATTTACCTTGATTTCCATGACAACTGGTGGTTTCTGTCGCCCCTCAGTTAGGTTAGCTTGGGGCAGTGACTCTTGTGGCTGAGATTGGTCGGCTTTTCTTGCGGCACGAAGGTCAGTGTTAATCTGCTCCCGTTGATCTTCAGGAATGTAGTAGGTTTCCAGCCCGTACAGGATTAAGCCATTTTGGGCAAGGCCTTTGAGAGCAATCTGATTAGCTGGGAGTTGGGAGGGGAGTGCGGCGCTGATAGCGACCGGTTTCCACGCTGGCGGCAGTTCCTTTGAAGCAGGCGGGTTTGGTGCTTTCTCTGGTGTTTCCAAAATTACATAAAAGCGGGTGCCAGACTTAAGGGTAGCCAGCTTATTTCCGTTGGGTTGTTGCTTGGGCAATGCCTGCCATCCTGGAAGCTTGCGTAAGGTATCCTGACTGGAGATGTCATATCTCAACGTCTGGGAGTAGCCCCGCAACAGTTCATAAGGGTCTACTGGCACTGTCTGAAGGATAACGGTTTTGCCCGTTAGCTGGGTGTAAATCGCCTGGGCTGGAACGGCGAGAATCAGCGCAGTTTGAAACAGCATAGGCACCCAGAATCGCCAAATAGGTGTAGGATTGGGAGCGTCAGAATTCAAGGTCATGCGATTTTAGATTTTGGATTGACACTTCATATAGCCAAAGGCAGAAGGCAGCACTTCGACAGGCTCAGTGACCAGGCAGGGGGCAGAAGCTTCATTACTGGTATGTGGTCGTTTCAGCTATTCAATCTGTCCTAACCTTTATGGCAACAGCTATACTTCGCACTTCAGCCTTCAGTTGTCGTAATGTGATGAACGACTGTTCCCTAGCGCCTAGTTCGGAGATAGCGCTCAAACCATAGTCCGGCGGCAATGACGCCAAGACCGCACAGGAACAAAACTAAAGATTTGAACAGTAAGTCGGTGTTGTACTCTAGCATCCGACTGAAAATTTGCAGAGTCAATAGCACCATTCCACCCCAGAAAAAGCGTCGCTCACCTTGCGCTAGTCCCTCTCGAACTAAACCAACGGCAAGAAGGAATAGGAGCAGGTTGAAGATTAACACAGCCGCGATCGCAATCCTGCCAATGCTTAGATGCCAAAAGGGAATTAAGGCACTGATCGCAATCATGCTAGCCACGAGGATGGTTGTTCGGTTAACTCGACGCGACAATCGCACCCATTCCCAGATAGTTAAGCTCCCTAAAATCAAAATATCCACTAGGAGAGGCAAAGGTACTAGTGGGATGTCCTTAGGAGATTGCGCGAATGATGTAATCCATAACCCGTAGAACGATAAGACATAAAACAGGAGGCTGAGGAAGATGATGGCGAGAGTGCGAGCTATTCTGTTGAATGACTCGGCTATCGGTGGGACGTTCCAAGGGGAATCACTATAACCCCATAAAAGTGCAGAGGGTAAGGCGCAAGCGATCGCAGCCATCCAAGCCGAAGAACCCAATAGATTTAACCGTATCAAGTTAGCTTCTAGAGAAAAAACTACCAAAATCGCGCCGACGCGAAAAATCCACCGCGATCGGCACCAGTAAGCTAATGGGATGAACATCAAACCTGCCAACACCGGCATATGTTGCACCATTAGTCGCAGCCAGGAAAACTCTCCTATGGCGACAAATTCTGGCTTTCCCTGCAAATACCCTAACCCGATTAAGAGGGCTGACAATAGCCCCAAAAACTTCAACCGTAGGCTATAAGCCATAGCTAAGATGCCCAATCCCCAGATGAGATACAACTGATAGAGCAGCCCACTCTGGTGAAATAGTTGAGACAACAGAGCCATATTCGCTCCTAGTGCCAGCGCCCCTAGGAGTAATAATCCTTGTCCCAAACGACGTTGCCATCGTTCAGTTGGGCGTCGCCATAGGTAGAAACCAGCTGTATTGATACCAATGAACCCACTTAGTAGTAATATCACTCTTAACTCCCGCGACCAGGCTTGCCAGTTCGCTGCCACAAAGGTGATGATGGCCAAGCCTAAGAGGACACTACCCAGGCTCAACAAAATCACGATGAATCGGTTACTGGCAGCGGCTTCTAGGTCACTAAATTGATAGCGATCAGATAATTGTTCATACACAGAAGCATCAATTAATCCTTCAGTTCGCCATTGCTCTGCTTCTTGACGCAACTGGCGACGGAACTTATCGGAAAGCATAACTACCTCGAAAGCGAGAGTCTGTGCAGACAGACTTATACCATTTTGGAGTTTAGATTTTGAAAGTCTTATCAGTAGAGGGTTTCAAATCTTCAAAGTATAGCCAAATATGGACAGGGCTATGTACGCACTCAAGCGTTACTCAACAGAAACTAAGGTATGCGATCGTCAGAACCGAGGCAGAATAGTTTTGCCCGAATATACGGAGATTTAAACCTTGGGTATAGAACTGCGCAGTTACGTATTTATAGACAGCTTGCAACCTCAGCACGCGGCCTACATTGGCACGGTGGCGCTAGGGTTCTTGCCCTTGCCGGGGGATGCATCCCTGTGGATTGAAATATCACCAGGTATTGAGATTAACCGGATTACGGATGTTGCCCTGAAAGCTACCTCTGTACGTCCGGGGGTGCTGTTTGTCGAACGACTTTACGGTCTTCTAGAAGTTCATTCCAGTAGACAGGGCGAGACGCGGGCTGCGGGTAAGGCGATTCTGGAGGCGCTTGGAGTCCGTGAACAAGATTGTCTAAAACCACGCGTCATTTCTAGCCAGATTATCCGCAATATCGATGCCCACCAAACACAACTGATCAATCGCACACGGCGTGGACAGCTGCTTCTAGCAGGACAAACGCTTTATGTGTTAGAAGTCGAGCCAGCCGCTTATGCAGCCCTGGCAGCAAATGAGGCGGAGAAGGCTGCTTTAATTAACATCTTACAGGTTCAGGCAGTCGGAAGCTTTGGACGCCTCTACCTGGGCGGAGAAGAACAAGATATTCTGGCAGGTTCTCGTGCAGCGCTGGCGGCGATTGAAGGCGTGACTGGTCGTGAAAATCCTGCCACTGTGCGAAAGGAATAGACCTAGCTTGGAAATGAGGGGGAGATGGGGGGAGAGGGGGATCTGGGGATCGTGACATTGGGAATCCCCACCCTCCGCGTAAGCAGGGTGGGGAGGATGTCAAGCTGCTGCGACAGCCTCCTGTCCATGTCTTCGCATCAGATCCATTAGTTCATCCCGGTAGTCGTGGAATTTGGAGTGGCGCTTAACGGTGTACGTGCGTTCAGGCAGGTGGATCGACATTTCCTTCCTCACCGTGCCAGGACGCGCACCTAGGGCGTAGATCCGATTAGAGAGGAATACAGCTTCCTCCACGTCATGGGTAATCATAAAGACAGTGATATTGGTGCGCTGCCAGAGCTCTAGCATAAATTCGTGCATTGACTCTTTGGTGTGGATGTCCAGTGCGCCGAAGGGTTCGTCCATCAACAGTACTTTGGGTTCCGAGGCGAGAGCACGAGCGATCGCTACCCGTTGCTTCATCCCGCCTGATAGCTCCTTCGGCAATCCCTTAGCAAACTGAGATAATCCCACCACATTCAGGTAGTAGCTGGCTTGTTCGCGCCGTTCCTTCTTTGGCACTCCCTGAAGCTTGAGTCCAAACTCGGTATTTTCTTGCACACTCATCCAGGGGTAGAGCGTGTAGTGCTGAAACACCATGCCCCGATCAGGCCCAGGTCCGGTGATGCGCTTGCCATCAATCTTGACCTCTCCAGTTGTGGGGCTATCCAGTCCGGCAATCTGCCGTAGCAGGGTAGACTTGCCCGAACCCGATGCACCCACAGCGCAGATAAATTCGCCTTGCTCAATCGACATATTAATGTCCTTAAGGACAACTAACGTTCCCTCTTTCGTATCAAAGTGCTTGTGAAGGTTGGTGATTTGCAGATACATGATAGGTAATTAGTAATTGGTAATGGGTAATTGGTAATTGGTCTTAACTATTTTGAATTTTGAATTTGAATTGCTCATCATCGTTTCTGGTTTGCCCACTTGCAAGAAACCCGTAACATATACTGGAATATCAGGTCGAATGCCAGTCCAATCACCCCGATTACGATTAGCCCCACGAAAATTTCATCAGTCCTGAGGAATCGACCTGCCACACTGATTCGGCGACCTAAGCCTTCCGTTGCCGCAATCAATTCTGAGACAATTACTAATTGCCATGCTGCTGCCAAGTTGATTCGACAAGCATCAATAATTCCAGGCAAGACGTGTGGAAAAATCACCTGAAACAAAGTCTGCAAACGGTTACCTCCCAACATATAGGTTGATTCAATCAGGTCTTTAGGCACGAACTTTACGGTATCCATGACCATCAAGGAGTTGAAGAAAAAGACCCCGATGAAAATAAGAGTGATTTTGGGTTCTTCTCCAATACCTTGGTATAAAATCAGCAGGGGGATGAAGGCAGGAGCAGGCATATAGCGCATCAACCCGAAAATTGGTTCCAAGAGAGCGCGAATGCTAGCAAAACTTCCCATTAGTACGCCAATGGGGATGGCAAGGATTGCTGCAAATAGGAACCCAACACCAACTCGCCATAGACTCGCTACAGTGTCCTTGAGAAGTTCGCGGGTACTCCATAACCGTCCAAATGCCTCGATAACTTGACCTGGTGAGGGCAAAAACTTAGGGTCTACATTCCCAAACGTAGTCACCAGCCACCACAGCAGCAAGGGAACTCCAATGGACGTAATAATCAATGCCGTGTTGAGCGGTTTGGGGATGTCTTCTGCGAGTCGCCAGAAAACAGTGGGGTTTAGCGTTTTAGGTTGGATGAAAGAGCGAATCGATCCAGGGCTTTGGCTCATGGCTGAATTCCAGAACGGTAAAGGAACTGATTTGAAATTTTAGATTTTGGATTTTGGATTTTGGATTTATCAAGTGCAAACCTTACTCTTAGCAATTTGGGGTTTTAGATTGCTTTTTAAATCAAAAAGACAAAATTGGTTCATTGGTAAGGTCAATCAAAAATCAAAAATCTAGAATTATTTGGCTTTTGCGGCGTATGCTTTGATGAAGCGATCATCAAATAACTTGCTGATGTCTGGGTTGGTTGCAGCTAGACCGACTTCTTGAAGGAATTTGCTCATTTCCTGGGCCGCAAACTGTAAGGAAGTCATATTACTGCCAGGTTGAAAGGCTTTCAGATTTTCCTCTATTGTGAAGAGTCGAGTGCCGTCAGCGTACTCCTTGTATTCGTTAACGGTGACACCTGCCCGTTTTGCCATAGTCTTGTATGATTTGTCCTGATTTGTCTTCATGTAGTCCAACGTGGCAAACCAGGAATCAACGAGTGCCTGCACCTGATCAGGGTGTTCGTTTACAAACTTGCGTGTGAACACCAAGTGATCAGAAATCGCTCCTGGAAAGTTCTTGGAAGTGAACAGTTCCTTACTACCCGGACGCTTCAATGCCTGAGTGGTGAATGGCGCAAATACTGCCACGGCATCAACTTGACCCCCTACAAATGCCGCTGCTGCTTTACCTGTTTCCAGGGGTACAAATTGAATGTCTTTTGGTGATAAGCCTGCTTTTTTGAGTCCTAGCAGCAGTAGAAAGTGATCCACCGTACCTTCCTCGGCGGCAACTTTTTTCCCTTTCAGGTCTGCGATCGCATTAATCCCTTCGCGGACAATCACCTTATCATTGCCTGTGGAGTTGTCGTTGACCAACACAACCACTTGGTCTGCACCACCCGATACGGAACTAACGGTATCACCTAGGGTTTGGCTGTTGGCATCGATTTGTCCTGCTGTTAGGGTACTGATAGATTCCAGATATCCATCAAACCACTTCAGGTCTACTTGAACAGTGTTTGCCTTAAATATCCCCTCGTCTTGAGCAACTTGCCAAGGGAACCAGCCGGGCCATGCGCTGAAGCCCAAGCGAACGGCACCAACACCTGCTGAGGAGGCAGAATTAATTTCATTAGTTGTTTTGATGTAGGTCGCAGGATTAACACAACTTACCGTAAACGTCAATGTGGCCAGGAAAAGAATGATGTAGGAGAGGAGTGATTGCCTACGGGTAGCGAGAGCTTCACGGATTTTCATGGCACATTTTTTGTACAGGTGATTGAAGACGAACTGTCAGCTTTGCGCCGCAATGATTTTTGCAGGGTGCTTACATACTGGGTGTAGCGGATAGAGCGATCGCTAATCCGTAACGTCTGCTACACAGTCTTTAGGGATAGGTTAAATAAGGTGAAGCTCATCAAATTGAGTGTTTGAGCTTTAATCTTTCGTAATTAGTGATGTTGGTGAATAGCCGGGTGGGCTTTCCGATGAATTTCTAACTTTTGGATAGATAGCATCTCGAACTTCTGGCGGATGCTAAACGTTTTTAACTTGTGTGATCTTAATACAGGTAAGCATAATTACTCAAAATTAAGAAGCATAAGGAAAAAACAATGCCGGATGAAACCTACAGGAAAGACGTTCCAGAAATCGATCCAACGGAGATTGAAGATTCTAGAGTTGTCATCGCTGATGAACATCGCTCGTTCCTTGAAAAGGTCATGGTCAAAGCCGGATTTGGAGATCTGTACGACGCCAGAGACTTTAGTGAAGTTGTGTTTCGCGTCATGCGCGACTTAATGACGACGGACGCCATCGATCGCGTTGAGGCAGAACTGCATGAAGAGGCTCTGCCCACGAAGGAAAAAGCACTCCAGATGGAAGTGGCAGATCTTTGGAGAGACACCAATCCGATTGTGGGATTTTTAAGTCGTATACGTAAACCTTTAAGAGGTCCGGCTCCGATGGGAATCGATTCCAATCTATTTCTCACCCGAGTTGCCAATGAAGGAGGACTCCCAGGAACGATTGAGCGAGAGCAAGCCATTAAAGCAGTGTTTTCCGCCACCAAAGACGAACTTTCCGAGGAGCGGATTCAGGAAATTGCTGGCTGGCTTCCTGACCATATACGTGAGCTTTGGGAGCAGGCTTAAATAGAAGCCTAAAAAAGTCAAGTCTGTTCGGGGGTGATCATCGCGAACAGACTCCCCATCAATCACGATTAGCATTATCTTTGCCACTGACATCGAGATTTCATTCTCAATAACGCTGTCGCCTGTCAATAAGTAGTTGCTCATGAACGGCGTACACCAGCACAGATGAAAATCTTTTGCTCCCCCTCTCCCCATCCCCCATCTCCCCCTGCTTGTCAAATCAGCCATTTTTTCAGAGGTAAAGTGGGTGAAAACTAACAGCATCAAGTTTTTGAGCCGCTTGTCACCCCTTCAGGTTGTTAATGGATAGCCGATAGGTGCTGTTCGGGAACAGAGGATTGACCAATCTGAGACCGTACCCAATCAAACCAAATATCTAATCCCTCACCCGTCTTCGCGGAAACGGGGATAACAGCGACATCAGGATTCATTTGCCGGACATTCTCTACAATCCGATTCACGTCAACATCCAGATGAGGCGCTAAATCCATCTTGGTAATCAGCAAACAATCTGCTTCTTGAAACATCACCGGGTATTTCAGCGGTTTGTCTTCTCCTTCGGTTAAACTCAACAGAGCAACTTTGGCGTGTTCGCCCACTTCAAATTCCGCCGGACAGACGAGGTTGCCGACATTTTCCACCAGTACAAGATCGAACTCTGAGGGATTGTATTGATGCTTTAGCTGATGGATGCCACCCGCAACCATCTTGGAATCCAAGTGGCAGGAGCGTCCGGTGTTGATGGCAATCACGGGAACACCATATTTGCGGAGGCGATCGGCATCCAGTTCAGTCGTCATATCGCCCTCGATCACGGCAATCTTGAGCTGATCGCTGAGAGCCGCTAGCGTCTGTTCGAGCAGTACAGTTTTGCCCGCACCGGGACTGCTCATTATATTGAAGCAAGTGATGCCCCACTCATCAAAATGGGCGCGGTTGTGGTCGGCTCCTTCCTGGTTGGCATGGAGCAAGTTAATTTCTAAGGCTGCGTCAAATGTTTGGTGCATAGTTAGGGGTTAGGGGTTAGGGGTTAGGGGTTAGGGGCTAGGGCATGTTTTCAAACTTTATTGGCTTCGTTTATGTCGGTGGAGATCCCCCTAAATCCCCCTTAATAAGGGGGACTTTGACTGAATTCTCCCCCCTTAATAAGGGGGGCTGGGGGGGATCGAAGGGTTTGAAAACACAGCCTGTGGGGTTAGGGAAGCTAACTCAAAACTCTGTAAGGGCGGGTTTTGAACAAAAGTTATCTTTACCAAGTGAAAAGCGATCTCTAAACCTGCCCCTACAAACTCGAAACTTCTTTGCTTGTTTGCCTCAGGTAGGATGGGCATCTTCTCCGCCCGAAATAATCGCATCGGGTTGCAAGTATTCGACGCGATCGATTTTCAGTTCTCGGCCAGAACGGATGTCTTCCATTGGCGAACCACAGTCTGGGCAAGCATACTGGATGCCGATTTCGGGACGATATTCCCTAGAGCAGCGATCGCAAAAGGCAATCAATGGAGTTTCCTGAATCACCAGTTGTGCGCCGTCTAAAAAAGTGTTGCGGGTCTGAACTTCAAAAGCAAATTGCAAGCTCACCGGTTCTACACAAGTGAACTGACCCACCGTGAGATGGACGTGAGAAATTTTGAGGGGTGTGGCTTGTGCTTCCCACCAATCCCGCACGGTTACAATTAGTGCCTTGGTCATGTCAGTCTCGTGCATTGTTCAATTCCACGCTATGAGTTCGGGCTGTGACTCTGGGTGAATGTAGGAAGGTTTCTCCTTTCGCGGAAGCTGACCGGATAGCACCAGATGCCCCATCGTGTCGCAGATCACGCGAGTTGCCATGAGAGAAGTGATGTCGCTGATGTCATAAGGCGGGGAGACTTCCACTACTTCCAAACCGCAAACCGGAGCTTTTTGCACAATCTTGCCCAGCAGATAGAGGGCTTCGCGGGGAAGGAGTCCACCCGGTTCGGGCCAGCCTGTGCCAGGGACAAAGCCTGCATCAATGCAGTCAATATCAAAGCTGATGTAGACGCAGTCGGTGCCATCTAATGCTCTTTCGAGGGCAAACTCTACGGCGGCATCCAACCCCATTTCTGTAATGTCGGTTACAGTCAGGATATTATTTGCCCGTTCCCGGTAAAATTTGACGCCCGGTCGGGGACATTGCCAACCCCCAATACCCAATTGCACCAAGTTCTTTGCCGGGGCGTTCTTCATGTTTGTGGCATGGAACCAGGGGCAGGTGTGCATCCGCTCATCTAAGTCGGTTTCTTGGGTATCGACGTGACGATCAAAGTGAATAATGCCAACTTTCTTGTCGCCCAAGTGCCGACAAATCCCCCGAACGGTTGGGAAACCGATAGAGTGATCGCCACCTAATATAATCGGAAACGCGCCAGAGCTGAAGATGTGAGCAATACCCTTGGAAATCTGGTCAAATGACTTTTCGTTGTTGGCTGGAATGGTGAAAATATCGCCCACATCGCAGAGTGTAATTTGCTCGCGTAGGTCAATTCCCATTTCAAAGTTGTAGGGCGTATACAAGGCAGAAATGCGGCGAATGCCTTGGGGACCAAAGCGAGTGCCGGAACGATAGGTTGTTCCAGAATCGTGAGGAACGCCCACGATCGCTACATCATATTC
>DATNPI010000188.1:0-11626 GCA_036703325.1 Coleofasciculaceae cyanobacterium | reverse complement strand
TTGGGGTAAAAGGTGCTGCTTGAGTTTAGGAGAAGCCGCGAACTCGGTGAGTGGAATGCACCATAGCTGAGTATCAGCGAGGGCAGTTGCTTCATAGAGTGGCAGGGCAGTCAGCGTCGAACCAAAGGCGGATGAGGCACCTGCTAACCCAACCAACACCTCTTGACCGCTATGAGAAAACGTTGTTAGCTTCACCAGTCCTGAACGAACCTGCCAAATCACCTCAGGATTTAAAGAAATGATTTCCCCCTTGTGATAGAGCTGCAACGGGTAGCCCAGATCGGCGTTGCTGTCAGAGTGTTCTTGTGCTTCGACCTCCTTGCGATCGATCGGGTGGTGCAACAGCCAGCGTAGGGTAAGTGGTTGGTTGGCTTCCTGGTCGCTGACCTCTACGAGGACACTGATATTAAACGCCGCACCTTGATACGGCTGCAAGCGAACCTGCAACTTCTGTTTCCAAGGTCTTTGTTGGAGCTGCTGCAACTGGAACTCAAACGATTGGCGAGTTTTATCAGTGATGAAAGCTGTTAGCAACCTACCAACCAGCAAAGATTGTGGGAGGTTAAGCAGCTTGGCCGCCGCCGAATTGGTTTCCTGAATCATTCCTGCTGCATCTGTCAGCAGACAAGCATCGGGGATAAACTCCAACAAAGCTTGGTAGCGCTGACGCGAGGCTTCCACAGTCTGGTCAGCCAATGATAACTTCTGATTCTGTTGGTGCAGCATCTGTGCCGCTACCTCAAGTCGCTCAGAGGCAATGCCGAGTTCTTTGAGAGCTGATGGCAGTAAGGTAAGCGGTAGTGAAGAGGATGTGTCGATTCCTTGATACAGGTTTGCTAAACGATCAGACATCGCTTCTACCTGTTGACTAAAGACAGTTGTATTCATGCTGTAAGCACCCATTGAACGTGTTCAGTTAGACAAGCAACTGTTGTGATTAACTCGTCGATGTCAAACAGTTTAGATAAGTGTTCCTCAAAACCGACCGATAGAGCGTGGGCGCGATCGCTTTCTCTGGCGTATACCGTTAAAGCGATTAGGAGATACTTTGTCATACAAAGAGCGTTGCTCTCATTAAGTAGGCAACATTCGCCTACGGTTCTGCGCACAGACAAATGCGACCAAGAATTGTTCGCATGATTAGGCTTTTTAGCCAAGAGACTGGAAGTTCTGGAAATGCAGTTAGTTGAAGAACAGGAACCAACAACTGGCAATACACTATGGAGTCTAATTGCCAACCTTCCCTTCAGGATAATTCCAACCCGTATCGAGATTCAGTACGGTTTAGTACTAAAAAACCATTAATACCAACTTATTTTGAAGTTTACGGATAAGATACCTCTAAGGATGAAACTTTAATTTTTTTCTGCTGTGCTTCTGTGTAAAAGAAGTATTTAAATACCCACTGAATCGGGGGCTCATCGATAGAGATAATCTTTTTAGCTGCGCTTGAATGAATGGCAACAGAAGTATCAAATGCTCGCTGAGTGGGGGAATTCACCGATAAAGAACTGTTTCATTCGCTGGGCAGCGATACTTAACATTAGGTCGATCGCGAAACCCTGGCTTTAGCTCAGTAAAAATTTCGTTAAGCAGTCTTTATTTTACCTACTGAGCGCTTGGGCTTACATACCCTATGACAGTGATTGGTGCAACTGCTCGACTATTGCCGTTTCACCTCCAACACTCACACAAACTTTTTAAGAATCTCGAAGGAGTCCTAGATGAGACTAGGGGCTGAGGTGGCAGGGTAAGCAGGGTAAGCAGGGTAAGCAGGGGAAGAGGGGAATAGGTAATCTTCGGGCGAGAAGGGAGTAAGTGACATCCTCCCCCACTAAATGCGAATGCGGAGGTCATAAGTAGGTGGGCATTAATATTTGTCGTTGAGGCAAGGCAGAGGGCAGCACTTCGACACGCTCAGTGACCAGGCAGAAGGGAAGAGGATTTTCGTCAATTAACATTTATTTACATACCTTAGTTTATTTGCGCCTACCTACTTAATGGCTTTTTGACCATGTGGCGGCTCAAGCAGAGCGATCGCCAACTTTAGCTGGTGAACTTGTCACGAACGAGAAACAGCGACATCCTAAACAGGTACCACTTTCGGAAGCGACCATAAGAGAGCTTTGATGGTCACTCTTTCAGATAAGATGAAAAAACGCTTAGAACCAGGAAACACTGCTGGGAAAGTGGAAGCGACTACGCAAGAGGAAAATTTGATGAGCCAAGATATTTTCGAGAAAGTTAAGAAAATAGTTGTCGAACAGCTGGAAGTTGACCCTGAGTCCGTCACCCCTCAAGCAAACTTTGCCAACGATCTCAACGCCGATTCCCTGGATACCGTTGAACTCGTCATGGCATTGGAAGAGGAGTTCGACATCGAAATTCCTGACGAGGCAGCTGAACAGATTGCCACCGTCCAAGCTGCTGTAGACTACATCAGTAATAAAGTAGAAGCAGCGGCTTAACTTAAAAAGCTCTGTTCTTCACGGGAAGTTCTGCGTTCTGGGTGTGTAAGCCCTGTTGTACTGGCATCATGACAAACTTTGAACACAAACGCGTCGTTGTTACAGGTCTCGGCGCGATTACACCGATAGGCAACACTCTAGCTGAGTACTGGGAAGGGTTGTTGAGCGGTCGCAATGGTATTGGTCCGATTACCTTATTTGACGCCTCCCGGCACGATTGCCGGATTGCTGGTGAGGTGAAGAATTACGACCCCCACATTTACATGGAACGCAAGGAAGCAAAGCGTATGGATCGCTTTGCTCAATTTGGAGTTTCTGCAAGCAAGCAAGCTCTTGCCGATGCGCAGTTTGTTATTAACGACCTGAACGCAGAACAGGTGGGTGTGATTATTGGTACCGGTATCGGTGGTTTGAAAGTGTTAGAAGACCAGCAAGAGGTCTACCTAACTCGCGGCCCCGATCGCTGTAGTCCGTTTATGATTCCGATGATGATTGCCAATATGGCAGCAGGTCTGACGGCAATTCATACGGGTGCAAAGGGACCAAATAACTGCACTGTTACTGCCTGTGCTGCGGGTTCTAATGCGGTCGGGGATGCCTTTCGCTTGGTGCAGCGAGGCTACGCTCAGGCGATGATTTGTGGGGGCACCGAAGCAGCGGTAACACCTTTGTCTGTTGCCGGCTTTGCTGCTGCACGGGCACTGTCTACCCGTAACGATACCCCGGAGACAGCCTGCTGTCCCTTTGACCGCGATCGCAATGGCTTTGTCATGGGCGAAGGGTCTGGAATCTTACTCTTGGAAGAACTAGAACACGCCCTCAGCCGTGGGGCAAAGATTTATGCCGAAATAGTCGGATATGGCATGACTTGCGATGCCTATCACATGACCTTACCCGTACCAGGTGGTGAAGGTGCGGCTAGGGCAATTCAACTGGCAATGAAAGATGCTGGGATTACTCCCGATCAAGTAAGCTACATCAATGCCCACGGCACCAGTACACAAGCCAACGACGCTACTGAAACAGCGGCGATTAAAACAGCTTTAGGTGAATACGCTTACCAGGTGACCGTCAGCTCCACCAAATCGATGACCGGTCATCTATTGGGTGGTTCTGGGGGTATTGAGGCCGTTGCGACAGCGATGGCGGTGGCAAATGACCAAATTCCACCGACGATTAATTTGAAAAACCCCGACCCCGCTTGTGACCTCGATTACGTGCCCGACAAGAGCCGTCATCAGAACGTAGAAGTGGCGCTATCAAATTCTTTTGGGTTTGGCGGTCATAATGTCACGCTAGTTTTCAAGAAATACAGGCAGTAGAAGACCCAAGTGTGAAGGATGAAGTATGAAGCTTGACACTTTTTACTTCATCCTTCACACTGCCTACTTCCAATCTCTAACCCGACGCTTGCCCATCGATCCCCCTAATGGGATGATGAGGGTATAGCCTTGGGGCGACCGAGAGCTGTAAAGTTCAGGACTCACGCGCAGAGACCCCGGTTGCCTCTACGATTTTAGGGGAAGTGGGCGATCTACTGGGTAAAAATACCTAAAATAATGTAAAGGGTGCGTAAGTCCGAGAGTTATAACTCACACAAATCTTGCGTTAAACCTTAGTTCACGTTTAGTCATTAAACAGAAATTATGGCCGTTGCAACCCAAAAATCTCTCGAAGAACTGTGCATCAACTCCATCCGCTTTCTAGCGATTGACGCGGTAGAGAAGGCCAAATCTGGTCATCCAGGTCTGCCAATGGGCGCTGCGCCGATGTCATTCGTGCTGTGGGATCGCTTTATGCGGTTTAATCCCAAAAATCCTGCCTGGTTGAATCGCGATCGCTTCTTGCTGTCTGCGGGTCACGGCAGTATGTTGCAGTATGCCCTGCTCTACCTAACCGGCTACGAAGACCTCACCCTCGAAGACCTTAAGCAATTCCGCCAATGGGAATCAAAAACCCCTGGTCACCCAGAAAACTTCATGAACCCTGGGGTTGAGATTACGACCGGGCCTTTAGGTCAAGGCATTGCCAATGGTGTTGGAATTGCAATGGCTGAAGCTCATTTAGCCGCCAAATTTAATAAACCCGATTTTCCCGTTATAGACCACTATACCTACGTCATCCTAGGTGATGGTTGCAACATGGAAGGCGTTTCCAGCGAAGCCTGTTCCCTAGCTGGACACTTAGGATTAGGCAAACTGATTGCCCTCTACGATGACAATCACATTTCCATCGACGGTTCCACCGACCTTGCCTTCACAGAAGATGTCGGCAAGCGCTATGAAGCTTACGGTTGGCACGTCCTGGTTGTAGAAGACGGCAACACCGACCTGGATGCAATTCATAAGGCAATTGAAACAGCCAAATCAGTCACCGACAAGCCTTCTTTAATCAAGGTTCGGACAACAATCGGTTATGGTTCACCCAATAAAGCCGATAGCCACGATGCCCACGGTGCAGCCCTCGGTGCAGCGGAAGTGGAGGCGACACGCAAGAACTTGGGTTGGGAATACGAGCCATTTGTTATTCCAGAAGATGCTCTCTCTCATTGGCGCAAGGCGATCGAGCGTGGGGCAAAACTAGAAGAAGAGTGGAATCAACTCTTTGATCGTTACAAGGAGAAATATCCCCAAGAAGCCGCCGAACTACACCGGATGCATGAGGCTATACTCCCAGAGGGTTGGGATTCCGTTCTACCCACCTACACACCAGAGGACAAGGGAGAAGCTACCCGCGTCCAATCAGGTAAAGTCCTTAATGCTCTAGCTGGCGTTCTCCCAGAACTCATTGGTGGTTCTGCTGACCTCGCTCCTTCCAACAATACTTATCTGAAGACTTTCCCTGGAGACTACCAAAAGGGTCAATACGAGAATCGCAACCTCCGCTTTGGAGTGCGTGAGCATGGTATGGGAGCCATCTGCAACGGTCTTGCCTTGGATGGATCGGGGCTGATTCCTTACTGCGCTACCTTCTTGGTGTTTACCGACTATATGCGAGCGGCGATTCGCCTCTCTGCTTTGTCTGAAGCTGGTGTTATCTATGTGATGACTCACGACTCAATCCAGCTCGGCGAAGATGGACCGACACACCAACCGATTGAACATATTGCCTCTCTACGAGCGATTCCCGACTTGCTGGTAATTCGCCCTGCTGATGGCAATGAAACATCCGGTGCCTACAAGGTGGCGATTGAGACGGCTAGGGGAATGAAATTCGGTAATAAGACACTGCCTTCACTCCTAGCTCTCTCTCGGCTAGCACAGCCCAATCTGCCCAATACCTCTATTGAGGGTGTGGCCAAGGGCGCTTATATACTGTCCGATAGCGATGGCACGCCTGATCTTATTCTGATTGGGACAGGTAGCGAAACCCAACTCTGTGTCAAAGCAGCAGAGCAGTTGCGCGGTGAGGGCAAAAAAGTACGGGTAGTTTCGATGCCCTGTTGGGAGCTGTTTGACGCGCAGGATGCGGAGTATCGGGAATCCGTGTTGCCCAAGGCTGTTACCAAGCGACTTTCGGTGGAAGCAGGCACTAGCTTTGGCTGGAGCAAATACACCGGCAGTGAGGGTGGATCAGTCAGCATTGATACATTTGGTGCTTCTGCTCCGGGCCCAGTCTGTATGGAGAAGTTTGGCTTCACAGTGGACAACGTGGTAGCGAAAGCAAAGGAACTGCTGAGTTAAGTATCCTGACTTGACAATAAGGGTCAGGAGCCAGCAGAGAGATTTTCATGATTTCATTGTGAGCGCAGCTCATGGTGTTTTACTTGCAAATCGCATTAAATCTGCTGTCTGGTTAGCTGGATAGACCCATTCATAGTTAAAGGAGAAAGCCCTCTACTGATGGAGGGCTTTTTTCTATTGGTAATCTCGATCCGGATGTGGACTAATATCACTTCCGTTTACATTGTCATTATTAAATTTTCTCCCCCTCTCCCCCTCAGTCTTAACGATGACTACCTAATCGGAAGTGATACAACGCACCACCGATATCAAATACTGCGACAAAGTAAACGCATCCACGCCTAGCTCAGTTCGTTCTTTTGCTGCCAAAATCCCCGCCTGTGCATGCCACCAAGCCGCTGTTGCCACCGTTGCTTCCAAAGGCTGCTCACGCAACGCTTCCTGCGCTACTAAACCCCCCAAAAGTCCTGTAAGAACATCCCCACTGCCACCACGAGCTAGAGCGGGTGTGCTTTCCGGAATCAGCCATATAGAGCCTCCAGAATGAGCGATCGCAGTTCTTGCTCCCTTCAACAACACTACTGCCTTACTCAACTGGGATGCCTTACGAACTGCACTCACTCGATCGGGAAGCAGACTTGCTGAGTCGGGAAATAAGCGCTTGAACTCACCTTCATGAGGCGTTAAAACCGTAGGAGTCTTACGCTTCAACAAGGTCGGAATAGTTCTCAGTTCGGCAAGACTATTTAAGCCATCTGCATCTAAAATCACAGGGCATTCGGCATCTAACACGGCTTGCACCACTGACTTGGCATCTATCGTTAAACCCGGCCCACAGGCGATCGCATTAAACTTACTCAAGTCAACGGCTTTTGGTAACTGAGCGATCGCACCGTCTATAGTCTCCGGGCAACCAATAATTAGCGCCTCTGGCAACTGACTAACCAGTAGGGCTTTGAGAGATTCTGGTACAGCAATGGAGAGCATCCCAACACCACTGGCCCGTGCTCCCAATCCTGTCAAAATCGCTCCTCCCGAATACCGACTAGAACCGCAAATTAGCAGCAAATGCCCCTGCTTGTACTTATGAGTCACCGCTGGACGAGACAAAGGCAGCAAGTCTTTCGCCACTGCTAGTGTCATGCGTTGCATACCCGCTGGCTGACCTAGTATCGACCAGACATCCATTGCGGGGATACCAAAATCAATTAACTCCGCCTCACCGATATACTCCAATGCCTGGTCTTGCAGAAATGCCAACTTCCACAACCCCAAGCAAAACGTGCGAGTAGCACGAACCGCAGTTCCCAACACTTCCCCTGTATCGGTGTGAATACCAGAAGGTAGGTCAATGCTCACAACGGGCTGCGACCACTGATTCAACTGGTCAATGGCAACGGCGATGTCACCTTCGAGCGATAGCGAAGCGCTGCTGCGAAGCGCAGATCGCGTTTGCCCAAACCCAAACAAACCATCTATAATCAGCTCACACTGATACAAGGGCGAAATCTGCTCATAAAAGGGAATCCCCAAACTCGCTGCATACTGAGCATGGTTTTCTGTTAATTGCTTGAGCTTGGTAATGGGACGGTAAATCAGCACATCGTAGCCCTGCAAGTGCAGCTCACGCGCCACGACCAAAGCGTCACCGCCATTATGACCAGGCCCGACTAATACACCAACTCGCCTTCTCTCACAGAGGGGGTATAGTACCTGAATTCGCTGGGCAATCAGGTGGGCAACCTTTTCCATCAACGCCGCAACTGGCATCCCCGCCTCAAAGATACGCCCTTCAATTTCGCGCATCTGCTGTGCCGTCACGACTACTTGCTCAATCTGTTCTCGACGATTTTTACCTTGTGTCAATGTTTTATCTGGTCGTAGGAAAGTTTGAGAGTGCCATTATAGTACCTCCCCTACACCTATTAGACCTCTTACATAAATCCTGGAATGCCCCCTAAATCCCCCAAGTTTGGGGGACTTTGAATTCAGGTTCCCCCTTGTATTGGGGGGTTAGGGGGGCGAAAATCGACTTTTGCAAGAGGTCTAATGGTCTATTGAGCAAGCTACATCCACCCCTTCTCAAAATCATAATCAAATTGAGAACCGCTATAGAGACGCACTTAATCGCGTCTCTACGAAACCAGACTAGTTACGATGCCAGTGGGTTATACCACCGGGCTTATCAATCAGGGTAATGCCTTTGGCTTGGAGTTCATTGCGGATGCGATCGCTCATCTCAAAGTTCTTCGCGTTCCGTGCGTCAGTACGCTGCTGAATCATCGCCTCAATAGAGGCATCACTTAAACCATCAACAGGCTCCTCAACTGCCTCCGGTTGTGCCTCCAAACCCAGCACCTGCGCGATACTCACCAAAGTATGCCATTGCTTCTGTAACTCTTGAGGAGGCGTCTTAGTTTTTCCCTCATGCACAAGGATATTACCCTCGCGGATTAAATCCTTTGCCAGTTCAAACAAGACAGCTAAACCCCCAGCAAAATTGAAGTCCTCATCCACTGCCTCATTAAATCGCACCACCACAGCATCTTGTAGGGGCACGACATATCCTGCCCCTACCCCATCTGGCATCCAACCCAGTTGTTCGCCGTACTGATAACCAAACAGCAACCCTTCTTTGAGGGTGTGCCAACCGTTGGTAGCGGATTCCAAGGCATCATCCGAAAAATCAATCGGCTTGTGGTAATGTGCCATCAACACAAACAGCCGCACCGCCATCGGGTCAACCGGACGGTTTACGGTGAGCTTGCCGAATCCGTCAAGCAGTTCGCGAATGGTGATAAAGTTGCCCAAAGACTTGGACATCTTCTCACCCTCCACTTTCACCATGCCGGTGTGCAGCCAGTAGCGAGCTAGTGGTTTGCCAGTTACAGCCTCAGATTGGGCAATTTCATTCTCGTGGTGGGGAAAAACCAGGTCAGACCCACCCGTGTGAATATCAATCGTTTCACCCAGTTTCTCCCGAATCATTGCCGAGCATTCAATATGCCAACCTGGACGACCAGCACCCCAAGGTGATTCCCACGCGGGTTCCCCAGGTTTTGCCGCCTTCCACAGAGCAAAATCAAACGGGTCTCTCTTTATCGATGCCTCTGGGTCTGCCACATCCACCCGTCCACTCGCCCCAGCTTGCAAGTCTTCTAACCTGCGTCCCGAAAGCCTTCCATACTCTGGAAACTGACGCACCGCATAGTAGACATCACCAGCTGCTGGATAAGCATATTCTTTCTGTTCCAACTCATAAATCAGCCGCTTAATCCCGTCCAGGGTATGAGTCGCACGCGGGTAGGCGTCGGCTTCTTTGACATTTAGCCGCGCCATATCCTCAAAATACGCCTTGATGAAGCGTTCCGAAACATCCTCCATTGATGTCCCCTCAACACGCGCCCGGTTGAGAATCTTGTCGTCAATATCGGTGAAATTCTGTACATAGTGAACGTTATATCCACGCCATTGCAGATAACGTCTAGCTGTATCCCAAACAATGCAAGTTCTAGCATGACCCAAGTGGCAATAGTCATACACCGTGATGCCGCAGCAATACATCCGCACCGAACCCGTTTCCAACGGCTCAAAGGGTTCCTTGCGACGGGTCAGGGTATTGTAAAGCGTTAAGGTCATAACACAGTAGCGATGAAATGAGTAATAGATTGATCCACAATAATGAGGATGGCGGGGATATTCGTTAGCATCCTATATATCGGTGTTAATCACACCTGTGCGCTATCCTCCTCCTATATTCTGAACCTTTTCGACAGCTCCTTATGCAATCAGCACAAAGTCAGTCTGCACCCTCCGAGGCAATGGAAGCCCCCAAGCATGGCTTGCCAGTCACAATCATTACGGGTTTTCTTGGTAGCGGCAAAACCACTCTCCTCAACCATATTTTGACCAATCAGCAGGGCCTCAAGACCGCTGTTCTGGTTAATGAGTTTGGTGAAATCGGCATCGACAATGAGCTGATTGTGACCACTGGCGAGGACATGGTGGAACTGAATAATGGCTGTGTCTGCTGCACGATTAACAATGATTTAGTAGAGGCAGTTTACAAAATCTTAGAACGCGAAGACAAGGTAGACTATCTGGTGGTGGAAACCACGGGTCTTGCTGACCCACTGCCAGTAGCCCTCACCTTTTTGGGGACGGAACTGCGAGACTTAACTCGTCTCGATTCCATCGTCACGCTGGTAGACTGTGAAAATTTCAGTCTGGATCTATTTAAGAGTGAGGCAGCCCATAGCCAGATTGCCTACGGCGACATCATTGTGCTTAATAAGATAGATCTGGTAGATGAAGGCGATGTAGACGCCCTGGAAATCAGAATTAGAGATATCAAAGCGGGTGCCAGAATTCTTAGAACGACAAAATCTCAGGTGCCACTGCCTTTGGTTCTTAGTGTGGGTCTGTTTGAGTCTGATAAGTATTTCGAATCAGAGGCATCCGATCATGGTCATGATGACCACGACCACGACCACGATCATGCTCATCATGACCACCATGACCATCATGACCACCATGACCACCATGACCACCATGACCACGATCATGCTCATCATGACCATGACCACCATGACCACCATGATCACGATCATGCTCATCATGACCATGACCATCATGACCACCATCATCACTCCAATCACCTGGAAAATGATGGGTTTACTTCGCTTTCCTTCGAGAGCGATAAGCCTTTTGCAATCAGGCAGTTTCAGTCTTTCCTAGACCATCACCTGCCTGAGAATGTATTCCGTGCTAAGGGAATTATCTGGTTTGATGAGAGTCCCAATCGTCACATCTTCCACCTCAGCGGTAAGCGTTTCACGATTGAGGATGATGAGTGGAAAGGTAAACCGAAAACTCAATTGGTGCTGATTGGTCAGAATTTGGATCATGACAAGTTGCGATCGCAAATTCAAAAGTGCGTCTGTCTACCTTCTCCCAAGCGCGGCAAGGGATTTGGCAAATAGGCGCTAGGGTGTGTTTTCTTGCCTTCCCCTCAGCCTCAGATCCCCCCCAACCCCCCTTAAAAAGGGGGGAGAATTCAGTCAAAGTCCCCCTTTTTAAGCCGGACCTTTAGTGAGGAGATTTAGGGGGATCTCCGGGGCGAGAAAACACGCCCTAGGGGCTGGGGGCTAGAGTATGGCTTTTAGGGCGTTTTGAAGTCCCCAGAGCATCCTATCCGTCTCGTTTGTCTTCCTAACCCCTACTTATGCGCGTAATTATCCAGCGAGTCAAATCCTCTCAAGTTGAGGTTGCAGGTGCTGTCGTGGGCAAAATCGGGCGAGGGCTGAATTTGCTTGTGGGTATTGCCGATACGGATACCGAAGCCGAACTTGACTGGATGGCGCGAAAGTGCCTAGACTTACGGCTATTTCCTGGCACTGACGCCAGCACAGACCGATGGGAGAAATCCGTTCAAGAGATTGGCGGCGAACTGCTAGTAGTCAGCCAGTTTACCCT
>DATNPI010000437.1:0-2787 GCA_036703325.1 Coleofasciculaceae cyanobacterium | reverse complement strand
CAGCAGGGGGAAGACAAGAAAGAACTGGAACAGGCAGTCACAGAAGGGCGGGGTGAGGATGAACGCTGGCATGTGCGGAAAGACGGCAGCCGTTTTTGGGGAAGTGGCTTCGTCACACCGTTACGAGATGAAGCTGGACAGCTACGAGGCTTCTGTAAAATTATGCGTGATCTCACTGAGCGAAAGCGAGCCGAAGATGAACGCGCCCAGTTACTTGAGCGCGAGCAAGAGGCACGAAGTGCAGCAGAAGCAGCCAATCGCATGAAGGATGAATTCTTGGCGACTCTTTCCCACGAATTACGCTCTCCCCTGAATGCGATGCTGGGGTGGATTCGCTTACTCAATACTCGCAAGTTTGACGAAGCCACAACCGCACGCGCAATGGAGACGATTGAGCGCAGCGCCAAGTCACAAGCGCAACTGGTTGAAGATTTGCTCGATGTCTCCCGCATTATTCAGGGTAAGCTGCGGTTGAATCTTGTTCCCCTTGAACTGGTTGGGGTGATTGAGGCAGCGCTGGAAACGGTGCGTCCAGCTGCTGATGCCAAGGAAATTCAAATCCAATCACTGCTTGACACAACCGCAGGTCTAGTTGCGGGTGACTCTGAGCGTTTGCAGCAAGTTGTCTGGAACTTATTATCTAATGCGATTAAGTTTACTCCTAAAGGAGGACTGGTTCAAGTCCGGCTAGAACGTGTTAACTCTTATGTTGAAATTACGGTTGCAGATACAGGCAAAGGGATCAGCCGTGAGTTTGTCCCTTATGTGTTCGATCGCTTTCGGCAGGCTGATAGTTCCACGACTCGCACGTACAGTGGATTAGGACTGGGGCTGGCGATCGTGCGTCACCTGGTAGAGTTGCATGGGGCCACAGTTCATGTAGAAAGTCAAGGTGAGGGCAAAGGAGCAACTTTTAAAGTTAGGTTGCCACTTGTGAAAGAAAGCAGAACCAGGGAACAGCAAGCCAGGAAAGAAAATATGGCTCCTGTGATTTTGTGTACCTCTACACCTCTGCCCATACTTGATGGCTTGCAAATACTGCTGGTTGACGATGAAGCGGATACACGAGAATTTCTCGTCGCCGCAGTAGAGATGTGCGGGGCGCAAGTGATTGCAGTTTCATCGGCACTTGAGGCAATTCAAGTCATCTCGCAACACAGATTCGATGTCCTTGTCAGCGATGTTGGTATGCCAGGAGAAGACGGCTACAGCTTAATTCGCAAGGTACGGACGCTGCCCAAAGAGCAAGGAGGAAATATTCCAGCAGTGGCATTAACAGCTTATGCTAGGGAAGAAGACCGGATGCGATCGCTCTCCCAAGGGTTTCAAATGCACTTGTCTAAGCCTGTGGAGCCAGATAAATTGGCAACTGTCATTGCAAGTTTGGTGAAAAAGACTGGAAAAGGTTAAAGGAGAAGGGGGAAAGGGGAAAGGGGAAGGGGGAAAGGGATGGAAAAGAAGAAAATTGAAACTTTTGAGGATTTAAGAGTTTGGCAGAAAGGTATTGAGTTAGTTAAGCAAATATATTTGATAACTAAAGAAGGAGAACTGAGTAGAGATTTTGGTTTACGAGACCAATTGAGGCGTGCATCAGTATCAATTCCTACGAATATTGCAGAAGGATTTGAAAGGCATTCTCGCAAAGAATATTTGAATTTTCTGAACATTGCCAAGGGTTCTGCGGGAGAAGTTCGCAGCCTTTTAAGAGTCGCATTAGAAGTTGGCTATTTACAGCAACAAACTTATGCACAACTTTATAGCCAAGCTATGGAGTTGAGTAGTATGCTGTTTAATCAAATTCAAGCCATAAATCAATCACCCAAACAATAAAACCATTCCCCCTTAACCTTTACCCAAACTTAGTGCCATTCGGTTAAGACAGTTATGGAGCATGACAGCTCAACACCCTCTCGAATTCTCCTTGTAGATGATGATCCTCAGATGCGAGATTCATTGAAACTCCTGCTAGGTCAGCATTATCAGGTGATGGTAGTGGATGGAGCGGCTGCCGTAAGTGCAATTCAACAGCAGGTTCCCGACCTCATTTTAGCAGATGCCCTGATGCCATTGGACGCGTTGGCTCTGTTGCAGGCACTTCGGGCTGATCCTCAAACTCAAGAAGTACCCGTTATCTTGCTGTCTACTCCTGGTGAGGAAGAGGCGTGCATTGAAGGGCTGGAAGCAGGAGCCGATGATTATATCATCAAACCTTTCTCTGAGCGTGAGTTGTTGGCGCGTATTAAAACAAAGCTGAGGATGACTCGGTTGCGTCGTACAGCGGCGCATTGTGAGCAGGAGTTGCACATTCAGGCAGAAGCGGCAGAAGCAAACCTAAGCAGTATTCTATCTTGCATTAAAGACCAGTTTTTGTTCCTAGACCGGGAGTGGCGCTACACTTATGTCAACGAGCGCGTGGTAGAAGTTGTTGGTCTGTCCAGAGAAGAACTGTTGGGCAAAAGCATCTGGGAAGTGTTTCCAGACACAATAGGGAGCCAGTTTTACACCCAAGCGCATCGGGCAGTAGCAGAGCAAACCGCAGTCCAATTCGAGTACTACTATGCCCCTTTACAGCGCTGGTTTGAAAACCACATTTACCCTAGCAAAAATGGTGTATCTATTTTAGCTACGGATATTACCGAGCGCAAGCTTGCTGAAGAAGCTTTGCGCTCAAGCGAGGAGTTCAATCGGCAAATTTTTGAAAGTATTGCGGACTGCGTGAAAGTTCTCGATACGGACGGGCGATTGCTGACGATGAACACTCCAGGACGATGCCTGCTGGAAATTGAC
>DATNPI010000390.1:0-24872 GCA_036703325.1 Coleofasciculaceae cyanobacterium | reverse complement strand
CTCGAATATTTGGTCAAACATTGACCCCCTGAAGGTCAAGCAGAGAATCGATAGGATTACTCATCAACTTGAAGGGGTTTGTCGCCAGTCCGCTTCTCTACTTGAGGCGGACAACTCTTTTGATCAAAACAAGAGCTAACTATCAATCGGTTTCTAAGAAAGCCATTCTTTCTATAGGGGTTTTCAGTTGCACCTACCATACCGTAAGGGCACGATAATATCGTGCCCCTATAAAAAACCTATATTGAACCTAATCAAAACTCTATAAAACGACGGGTGATGTGGCTACACTATGGGAAATTACTCAAACTGCCAAATCTTAATAGTTTTGTCCTGAGAACCACTAGCAATTATTTGACTATCAGGGCTGATGGCTACGGAAGTTACACCGACTGAATGCCCAGAGAGAGTGTGCAACAGTTCACCACTACCGGGATGCCAGAGTTTAATTGTCTTATCGGCACTACCGCTAATGAGTGTATTACCTCGAATGTTGATGGCGACGGAATTGACAGCCTGTGAATGCCCATTGAGCGTATGTAGCAATTCGCCACTAACCAAATTCCAAAGTTTAATTGTCTTATCAGTACTGCCACTAATTAGAATTTGACTACTAGGGGTAAAGGTAAGTGAATTAACTGCATCTGAATGCCCTTCAAGCGTTAACTTTACCTCGCCACTGCTTAAATTCCAAATTTTAATCGTCTTATCAGCGCTACCACTAGCAAGCATTTGTCCATCTGGACTAATCACAACGCAGTGAACAGCACTAGAATGTCCAGATAAGGTTGTTTGTACTGAGGCAGTAGCCAAGTTCCAGAGTTTGATTGTTCTATCCGCACTGCTGCTGGCAAGACTTTGTCCATCTGGAGTAATCGCAAGAGACTTAATCCAGCCGGAATGTTCACAGAGGGTTTGAATTAATTCTCTTGTCTCTAAATTCCAAATTTTAATCGTGTAGTCCCAACTGCCACTGGCAAGGATTTTTCCATCTGAACTAAAGGCAACAGCATCAATTAAGCTGGAATGTCCTGAGAGAGTGTAACGCGGTACTCTGCTATTCAGATTCCAGATTTTGATGGTTCTATCGGCACTACCACTGGCAATAGTCTGCCCATCCGGGCTAAAAGCAATTGAACTAATCGAACTGAGATGACCAGTGAGAGTGCGTACACAGTTCCAGGTAGGGATAAGAGTCTTTGGCGCGGTTGGTGGTGAAGAGGTAGTGAACTTTGTTGATTGTACTAATGTTTTTGGATCGGCTTGAGGATTGAGATCTTTAAGGATTTCCTCCGCTGATTGGTAACGGTGCTTAACAGCATCCGCCAGCATTTTGTTGAGAATTTGACTTAGCTCCTTACTTACCGGATTAGTTAGGTAATCTTGCCAAACCCAGAGACCTTCGAGGCTATTAAATAAATCAAATGGGTGAATATGAGTGAGTAAATGAATACAGGTGACACCTAAACTATACAAATCACTGCTTGTAACCGCTTTGCCCCTCAGTTGTTCTTGAGCGGTGTAGGCGGCAGAACCAATGACGGTTCCGGTTCTTGCTAGTGCGGTTTTTGTGGTGAATTTTGCTGCGCCAAAATCAACTAGAACGAGTTGACTTCCCCCAACCTCCTCACTAAAGCTCCGACCTTGGTAAGGGAAGGCAGTGGTTGGAGAACGACGGATGATATTGTTGGGATTGATGTCCCGGTGAATTACGCCGTGGTCGTGGACAAACTGTAATACTGGCAACAATTCATTGAGGATTTGCCGAATCTGGGTTTCGCTAAATACGCCCTCGGCTTCCAATGTCTGAGCTAAACTTTCTCCCTCAATGTAGGTTTGCACTAGGGCGGCGGGTATGCTTGTCCGGTCATCTTGCTCAAAACAGGCTAGTAATTGAGGGATTTGAGGATGTTGTCCGAGTTCTTGCAGTCGCACCGCTTCTTGACGGAACGATTCGGCGGCTTTTTCGGCATTGTTGGTGCCCTGATTTTTTAGAGAAAACTGCTTGATGATGCAGCGGGGTTTAGAGGATTCCTGTTCGTCTACAGCGAGAAAGGTTCGACCGATACCCCCCTGACTAATGGGTTGCAGAGCACGGTAGCGATCGCCTAAGAGCAACCTCGATCCACAAGTTGAGCAAAACCTCGCATTACTGGGATTCTGGGGTTTCTGGCAACGAAGGTTGAGACAGTAACTCATATTAAGTGCAAAAAACTCGTGTCTAGCGCCAGTCGTCAATCACATAGACATCAGGGCGATTATAAGCCAGCTCGTTGGGCTTGTGCATCGCCACGCCCAGTCTTTCAATCAGGAAGCCCTGTCCTAGCATCTGTCGGTAAGCCTGATGACGCCCTGTATTAACTCCAGCAACTAAGCGTGAGGTTCCGACAATGGCACTTAAGATTTCGCACTCCCGCAACAACTGCTCGAAAAATTGTTCAGCTTTTAGTCCCGATCGCACCGCCCCAAATTTGACGTAGCAAGTATCACTGTCAGCCTCAGTTCCTGAACCATAATGGCAGACAGCCAAACCCATTAAACCAATGTCATCCCAAAGCAAAATCGTATCGCCTAAAGAGTGAGCCTCAACGGCACAAATTTCACTCCTCACATCTAGTCCGCTATAAATGGTATCAGTGAGTTCGTAGCTAGACTCCAAGTATTCTGAGCGTTTCTCTGGGGATGCCTCGGAGTACCTGAGTGCCTGCAATTTTGGTTGGGTTAGCTTAACTGGTTTAGACATCAGGGCTATAAGAAAACCTGGATAAAACCCAAATTTTTGATACAAACCCAGGTGCAAGGGACTGTTAGAGAAGGTCAAGAATCCCGCGTGCCGGATTTCCCACTGAGTGAAAGATGCGATCGCTGGTTCAATCAATCGCTGGCCCACTCCTTTCCCCCAGAAGTCTGGATGCACAGTCAAGGGACCGAAGAGTCCGAAGCTTCCCCAGTGAATCGCAAAATTTGACCCCACTAGTTGTCCATCGACTTCAGCCCCAAAAGCCGCCGTTGGGTCTGTGTACCAGCGTTTCATGTAGGTTATCTGGCCACCATAGGTTTCCGGATTTGGATGACCCTTAAAGGTTCCAAAAGCTAGTCGGAAAATGCGATCGGCTTTCGTTAGTTCGCTTTCAGTAAGCCTGCGAATCGAAATGAGCATATTGAGCCAAAAATTTTTCTATCTGAATGGGGGGTCTGGGGGGCTATAGTACTACCCCCATAATTTTTAATTTTGGGGTAGGTACATGGACACCCCAGGTAAAAAGCAGGTATTCAATATGCCTGCTTTTTACAATCTGTGTGCCCTATGCTAGTATGTCCAGCATAGATTTTAGGTCGCCATGCTAGTATTCGAGGCTAAATTACGAGGAACAGACGAGCAGTACGCCATCTTAGATGAGATGATTCGTACTGCTCGTTTTGTGCGAAATTCCTGCCTTCGGTATTGGATGGAGAACAAGGGGGTCAACAAATATGACCTCAATAAGTATTGCAAAGTACTCAGAGAGCAATTTGAATGGTGCAAAAAACTCTCAGCTCAAGCTTGTCAAGCTAGTGCTGAGAGAGCTTGGAGTGCCATTGCAAGATTCTTTGAGAACTGCAAGAAAAAGGTTCCAGGCAAGAAAGGCTTCCCTAAATTCAAGCGTGCTCAAACTCATGGCTCAGTAGAGTACAAGGTTGATGGTTGGGTGTTATCGGATGACCGATTAACCATTACATTTAGGGACGGCTTTAAGGCTGGAACCTTTAGAATGTGGGGCACTCGTGACTTGCACTTTTACCAAAAAGAGCAGATTAAGCGAGTGCGTGTTGTGCGTCGGGCTGATGGATATTACGTTCAGTTTTCTATCGACCAAGAACGCAATCTCGCGCATGAACCCACCAATAAAATGCTAGGCATAGATGTTGGTTTAAACCACTTCTACACAGACTCTGACGGCAATAAACTTGAGAATCCTAGGTTTTTAAGGAAGGCTGAAAAAGCCTTAAAACGCGCACAAAAGCGAGTATCTCGTAGAACTAAAGGTTCCAAGAATCGCATTAAAGCCATCCAGCAGTTAGGTAGAGCGCATCTCAAGGTATCAAGGCGGCGTAAAGACTTTGCGGTTAAGACGGCAAGGGCGCTTATCCAGTCGGCAGACTTGGTAGCCATTGAAGACCTAAAAGTGCGGAACATGGTAAAAAAACATCATCTAGCCAAGTCAATATCTGACGCTAGCTGGACATTGTTTAGGCAGTGGTTGGAGTATTTCGGTAGGGTGTTCGATGTGCCAGTAATTGCTGTAGCACCGCATTACACCAGCCAGAATTGCTCCAATTGTGGGCAACAGGTCAACAAAAGCTTGTCCACTCGCACTCATAAATGTCCGCATTGCGGTTACTTGGATGACCGAGATACGAATGCTGCCATCAACATTTTGATGAAAGCATTGCAAGGTCTAGCTCAACTACCGTCGGGCAGACGGAAAGTTACGCCTGGGGATGAGATGGCCCACTGCTTGGATGGGGAAACCCTTTTATAGTAAGGCTGCTCGTAGAACCAGGAAGCCCCGTCAGCAATGATGGGAATCCCCTTCCATAATCGAAGATTTGGGAGGGGAGGATGTCAATTGGCGTATGACCAAAAGAGGGATGAAGTATAAAGGATGATTTTGCATCTGAAAACATATCGGATACACACCCCTAAATTGGTTTATGAAGGAAAACTTTTCATCCAATTTGTGATGGCGTCTAGCCCCAACCAATTGGTAGCTCAAGAGTTTCAAGCCCCTGTTGCCTAAACATGGGGTGTTTCATACTTCATCCTTTACACTTCATACTTCAGTTGACGGGGTTATTGTCAAGTCAATAATTGGCTGCTTGGTCAAGCAGTGCCAGTGGCAAGTGAATAAATCTGGTTCCTGGACACCTATACTAGCGATTGCTGGGGCGGCGGGAAATGGCCAGAGCCTATCAAATACAATATCTTGGTCGTTGTACCCGAACTGTAATAAGTAAACAGCAGGCGGTGCTGATAACAATTGCAGCAACTGGTAAGCCAAATGGTAAAGCGGCTGACGCTGGTTGTCAGGTAAATCTACAGGTTGCTGATAGACGTTGGTGGTTGGTTCCTCACTAATGACTTCTGCGTAAACTGGTCCTTTCGCGGTTAGAACTACGGGTAAGTATAAATTCCCCAACTCTTGATTACTGCCAACTGTCGCATATCCTAACTTTTGCTTTACCCGTTGACGTAAGGCGGTTACATTGCTGCAAGCTTGGAAGATGTCTCCCGCAGGAAATTGCAGGTTGTTCGGTATATCAATAGTTAAAGGACACCAGATGATGTCCTCAGCTGTCAACTTGCTGTCCTGATTTGGAGTCGATAAGGCTTCTGCCAAATCAGTTGTTGTAGTTACTTCCAGGGATAGATGTGCTGGTGAATGAAGAGCGATCGCATCTTTCAACGCATCCACCATTCGCACCGTAGTTGGTAAAGCTCCAACTAATTTTCCCGTTTCTTCAACCTGACCATCAACGATGATGAGAACTTTAGTAGACATTCCCAAACGTTGGAATTGGGCCACCGCTTGGACGAGAGAAACTGGGCAAATCAACTCGCGTAATGTTGCGGCTTCTCACAGCAAGGCGATAGCTGACACTTTGCAGTTCGGCATGGAGTTGCCGATTTTCCCGTTGTAACATCGCTACTTTCTCCCTCACAGGTGCCATGCGCTCGGCAAACTTCTGGCGATAAATGTGCGGGAGTTCCTGAACTACCTGTTCCAGCATTCGCGAACGGTCAGTTAACTCCTGAACCGACTGCCGTAATTGATAAATTTCACCATCACGGCTCGAAATCTGCTCTTGGTAAAATGTCACCTGCTGCTCGACATCTTGCAGCTGTTCTCGTAAGACGCGCATCTGCGACTGGTGACGCTCTGAAACCTCCGGTGGGGGAGTGAAGTTGGCGTTGCCCTTGACAAGGCGAAATAGTTCTTGAGACAGCTGCTGCACCAGCTGGTCTCTAAGGTGCAACTCTTCTCGCAGACGAGAAACTTCAGTTTGAACCGCATGTAGGGTTGGGGTTTCAGTCTGGATCACGATGGCTTACAGCTCCGATAATAGATATAGTACTCCCAGTGGCAGAGCGCGACGGGCAGCTTCGCTAACGTTAGCAAAGCGAGACGTTAGCCTAGCATACCGCTCTTGCTTATCGCTCATCAAATTCCTTTTGCAGTTAATGTACCATTTGTACCCAGGAAATGACACTGAACAAAGGCTGTTATTTCGAATTATTTGCTTAGTTTTAGTGTTGAGACCTGGATTAGGGGTAAGCTGACTTTTCCCCGCCGGGGGGAATACAATAAGCCGATCCCTGCCCTCCCATCGAGATGGGGTTGGATTAAGATTGAGTTGCATTGAGAGAAAGTGACCCAAATGAGTGCAGCAAGCAGCGCAAAAAAGATTCAGTTTGGCACCGATGGATGGCGGGGGATTATCGCCGATGACTTTACCTTCTCGAATGTGTGTAAGGTAACACGAGCGATCGCCAGTTATCTGGAAACCGCCTATTCCAAAGACCGCCCCGTTTTAGTTGCCTACGACACCCGCTTTCTCGCGGATCAGTTTGCCCAGACGGCGGCTGAAGTTCTGGCAGACTTAGGCTGGACGGTGAAAATTGTTGATCGGGATTGTCCAACGCCAGTAATTGCTTACAATGCGCGTCTACTCAACTCAGCTGGGGCGTTGATGTTTACCGCTAGTCACAACCCTGCACCCTACTGCGGTATCAAGTACATCCCCGATTATGCAGGACCGGCGACACCAGAGATTACGGATACGATTGTTGCCAACATCGAAGGGGCAGATGATTCGTTGCCGACGGGCAAGAGCGCTGATAAGATTTCATCATTTGACCCCAAACCTGATTATCTCCAGTTCATTTACACTCTGATTGATGTCGAGCGGCTTCGTAGCGCCCAACTGAAGGTGAAGTATGATGCCCTCTACTCAACCTCTCGCGGCTATCTGGATATGGTTCTAGAACACTGCGGTTGCCAGACAGAGACGTTCCACGCCACCCGTGATGTCTTGTTTGGTGGTGGGATGCCAGAACCCAAGGGAGACCAGTTGACGGAGCTGGTAGAGGCTGTAAAACAAGATGGTGCTGATTTGGGTTTAGCTACCGATGGTGATAGCGATCGCTTCGGGATTGTCGATGAGCAAGGAAATGTCCTGACACCCAACACAGTGCTGCTATTGCTGGCGCGTCACCTGATTAAAAATAAAGGCAAGACTGGCGCAATTGTCCGTACTGTTGCCACTACGCATCTGCTGGATAAGTTTGCTCTCAAGTACGGTTTGGAAATTTACGAGACGGCGGTGGGATTTAAGTACATCGGCGCGAAAATGCGCGAAACTGATGTGCTCATCGGCGGTGAAGAATCTGGCGGATTGAGCATCATTGGGCATATTCCAGAGAAAGACGGCATTTTGGCAGATATGCTGGTTGCCGAAGTGATCGCCTATGAAGGTAAGCCTTTAAGTCAGTTGGTGGAAGAAGTGATCGCCGAAGCTGATGGCCCACTTTACAATAAGCGTCTCGACTTACACCTGGACGAGGCCCACAAGATAGCGATTTTAGACTATTTCGCCAAAAATCCACCCTCAGACATTGCTGGCATCAAAGTCAAAGAAATTGGTCACAAAGACGGTATCAAACTCTACCTACAAGACGGTAGCTGGGTACTCCTGCGTCCATCGGGAACTGAACCCCTGATGCGTATCTACATTGAGACCAACGCCCCAGAAAAGCAAGAACCGATTGCTGAAATTATGGAGTTGCTGATTAAGAGGCTGGAACCTGTAGGAGTTTGACAACAGATATCATATCAAGTCTGGTTGCTTGCTTCGTTGATCGACCTTGGCTTTTTGCTAATGGCTTCAAAACGGGCTGGCAATTAGCTATTAGCTATCGACGATAACATAAGGATGCTACCGGACTTGATATCAAAGATAATTTGTTAGGACTTACGCAAAGCCTGTATCTGTAGGGTGTGTTAGCGTAGCGTAACGCACCATGATCGCTATAGATGGTGTAGCTGCGTAAGTCCTGTTTGTGTTCATCTGTGCAGCTTACGGCAAGCTCCTATGCGTCTGTATGTGTGGTTCCAAGTATGAAGACTATTGCTAAATTACTTACCTCGCTAACCCTAGCGGCTTGGATAGGAGCGATCGCCATCCTATCCATTCAAAACATCACGCCGATATCACTGAAGTTCCTGGGTTTTGAGACAATTCAGCTGCCGATGGGTATTGTACTGGCGTTTAGTGTGGGTGTCGGTGCGATAGCAGCAGCGATCGCGCCTGTCTTGTGGCAGTTAGCTGGAGGACAACGGGAGCAGTATTACGAAGAAGAGGATTTCTGATGAAAAGACTTAGATTTACAAGGGATAGCCGCTTGGCTATAACAACCTTGCTCTTAGTCTCAGTTATGCTCCTGTACTGCTTCATTTCGCCAGTACTCTCAACAACGGAAAAACCATCGGCTGCAATTTTTGATCAAGTTTGGGAAACGGTAAAGGACAATTTCTACGACCCAAACCTGAATGGGGTGGATTGGAAAGGCATTCGGTCTAAGTATGAGCCAATGGCAACGCAAGCTCAGTCAAGCGAAAAATTTGCTGCTGTTGTCAATCAAATGCTCTCTGAGTTGAAGACCTCTCACACCTACTTCTACACCCCAAATGAGCCAGCCTACTACCAGATTTTAGGGATTTTTCAGCCAAGGAACCCTGACTTACTCAAGCCGCTAAAAAATTTATTCCCCAATGGCAAGATTGAATATAGTGGCATTGGCATCTTTACTAAAGACATCAACGGCAAGACCTTTGTTAGCGCTATTTTAGATGGAAGTCCGGCGGCTTCATCGGGGCTAAAGCTGGGAGATCGATTAATTAGCGTTGACAATCGCCCGTTTCAGCCGATTCAATCTTTTGTGGGTAAAGCGGGTCAAAAAGTCACACTGTTGATTGAGCGATCGCCTGCTCCTAACACTCAGCAAGAAATCGTCGTCACACCAAAGATGCTAGATGCAACCACAATGTTCCTGGATGCAATGGTAGCGAGTACCCAAGTGATTGAACGGGACGGCAAGAAAATTGGCTATGTACACATTTGGTCTTATGCCGGTGACCAATACCAGCAGCAGCTTGAGGAAGAGCTGGTTTATGGTCGCCTCAACGATGCAGACTCTTTAGTTTTAGATCTGAGGGAGGGATGGGGAGGTGCGCCGCTCACCGCCCTCAATATCTACACGGGTGAGAGTCTGAGCGTGACGAATGTTTCTCGTAATGGTAGGCGAAGTACGTTCAACTCTCAATGGAAAAAGCCAGTGGTCATGCTGGTGAATGAGGGAAGCAGGAGTTCTAAAGAAATTCTGGCGTTTGGCTTTCAGCAGTACCGCATCGGGCCAGTAGTTGGTTCTAAAACAGCTGGCGCGGTGGTCGCCGGCCGTCCTTTTCCAATGCAGGATGGCAGCTTACTTTACGTAGCCGTTGCCGATGTATATGTTAACGGAGGACAACGGCTGGAGGGAAAGGGCATTACACCGGATATCAATGTTCCATTCTCCTTGGAATATGCTCAGGGAGCAGATCCACAAAAAGAGCGGGCGATAGCGGTTGCGCTAGCAGCGGTGAAAAGCTAATGACCAATTGAAGGATTCTAATTCTACTTTTTAAGACTCCGCCACTCCCAAGCTGGAACATACTTGGTATCTCGCCAAACCCCCACACGCCGTTTCTTGGCATCTGCTTCTGCTTGCTGGACGATGTCGGCACTGGGACAGTTTTTCAGGTAGGGTTTATAGACTTGTACTAGTCCTTCTTGAACCAAAACTTGCTGAATGAACGTGCCGTCGGGTAGACGAACCTCACTCACTTTGCGTCCATATTGATCAGTATCAGTGATGGTTAATTTAACGCGATCGCCTCCTTGCTTTACTAGTTGTTGCACTCGCTGCTGGGCTTTAACTCCCCACTTAAATTGGTTTTGATCTACAGCTTTTTTGCTTTGCTTTTCCTTAGTTGAGTGAGGAACCTCAGGAGCATCCACACAGGCGAAGCGCACACTAATATCTTTTCCTCCTCCATCCGTCAGAGCAAGGGTATCCCCGTCGCTGACGCGCTTAACCATGTAGGTAGTCGGCCCAAAAAGGCGATCGCATCCAACCAAGCCAAGGATGAGGACGGCAGCACTAATGCCTTTAAGAGAGTTTTGTAACAGAGGGAATAACATTAAAATATTTGATTTGTCATGCTGAAGGCTAAAGTGTGAAGTATGAAGGATGAAATTAAACCCCATAAATAAATTTAGGGGTTTGAGATAACGGCGCACCACTTATTAACTCGCCTGTACGGCTCCCACAAACATTGGATATTTCTCTCTCTCTCCCTAATGCATGAATCTAGGGGCATGAAACTAATTGTATACAATGCCTTTCATCCTTCATCCTTCATCCTTCATACTTTTTGGTCAAAATTACCTAGTCAGGTGAGTTAACTTTCTGGAGGTGCTTTCGCCACAGTTAATCGTACTTCAAGAGTAAGCAAAAATGGCAACCCCTGGCTAGCGATATTAGAGCCAAGGGTAAAAATGGAAAAAGCACATGAAAAAACTTTGGGGAGTGTAGTGCGATCGCATATGAAAAAACTATTAGTCACAGGCGCTAGCGGTTTTTTGGGATGGAACCTTTGCCAGCTAGCTAAACAACAGTGGGACGTTTATGGAACCTACTTTTCTAAGGCAGTTGAAATTCCAGGTGTAACCCTTGTGAAGGCTGATTTGAGGGATTTTCAGGAAATCAAGCGCCTATTCAGCGAGATTCAGCCAGCAGGAGTTATTCATACTGCTGCTCAATCTAGCCCTAATTTTTGTCAAACCCATTCTGAGGAATCACACCTCATCAACGTAACAGCCTCTTGTAATATTGCCGCGTTGAGTGCTGATTATGGCATCCCTTGCGTTTTCACATCCACCGATCTAGTTTTTGATGGTCTTAATCCCCCCTATCGCGAAACAGATTCGGTGTGTCCAGTAAACCGTTACGGTGAGCAAAAAGTCCTGGCCGAGCAAGGAATGCTAGAACGTTATCCTAGAGTTGCCGTTTGCCGGATGCCCTTAATGTTTGGCACAGCACAGGGTGCCACTAGTTTTATTCAGCCGTTTATAAAGGCTCTCAGAGAAGGACAAGAGCTAAGTTTATTTACAGACGAGTTTAGAACGCCTGTTAGCGGCAAAACTGCTGCGGGTGGTCTCTTATTAGCTTTAGAAAACGTTGAGGGACTCCTTCACCTAGGTGGTAAAGAGCGAGTGTCGCGTTATGATTTTGGTCGGTTGATGGCAGATGTGCTTGAACTTCCCCAAGAAAAACTCAAAGGCTGTCAACAAAAAGACGTTCCAATGGCTGCACCAAGGTCAGCTAATGTCTCTTTGGATAGTTCAAAGGCTTTTGCTTTAGGATATGAACCCTTATCTTTACGGGAAGAATTAGAGGCGTTACGAGGCAAAGTTTAATTTTTAGTTGGTACTCTCATCCAATCAGGTGAATCAATCAGGCGAAGTTTCTCCCAGAAGTAAAGGAGTACTCAGAGTGAGTATCAGCTTGTGATTGATGGCATAGTCGGGTCAACCACTATGGCTAAGGCTGAACAGCTGATGAAGATTATTCAAGACGAGTTGAACCAATTAGTTGCACCTGGCAAGCAAGCCAGGTGACTGATGCATCGCGTTATTCTTGTGACACTATCACGCCCTTAGATAGTGGGATTCTTTGGTAGATTGCTCCTAGCTCATTGGTCAAAACTCAGAATGTTTTCATCATTGCTAAGACCCTCGGATATTGACAAGATTGTAATGGCTGGCGCACGCTCAATCATCCAACCACCGAGGGGTAGTCCTAACACGCTTACACACAGCACCCACGCAAGGGCAAACCAGAAGGCACTTAACCACCAGCCAATTAGCACGAAGTAAATAGCTCGCACTAGAAATGTCTTCTTCTTTATCTCGACAGAAGTTACCTCGCTAGAGCTATTAACCAGGAAGTCTTTAGAGTGATGACCCAATGTGGTAACTTGCGCTAAACGATCAATCATCCACAGACCAGTTGGTATGCCAATAAGCGACAAGCAGAAAGCCCAAGCAACCATCGTCCAGATGAGGCTGAACCACCAACCAATGAAGAGGAAGTAGAGGGTTCGCAGCAGCCAGTTAGGGCCGTTGTTTGGGGATACTGGGATTGAGGCAAGTAAATTAGTTTGCATAGTCTGCTATTTGGAGGGTTGTAAGTGTTCGGATTATTGGCTTGACGCAACCTCTAAGAAGCCGACAAAAACAACGTAACTGTAATCAGTATTTAAATCTCTGGGGACTGTTTCATCAGTCTTGTGACACTACCTGTATTGTCCCTAGGTATCCTATCTGTTAGTGAAAAAGTGCTAACTCTTAACATATGCTGCTAAGCTCATGTGCATTGAAATTGCACACTTTCGCGATGAGAGCAAAACTCTTAACCCTTCTGCCCGGTCACTGAGCGTGTCGAAGTGCTGCCCGGTTACTGAGCGTGTCGAAGTGCTGCCTGGTCACTGAGCGTGTCGAAGTGCTGCCTGACCTCCTCGATAATGCAGCTTAAATGCCGATTAGCTTAGGGTTGAAGCAACCAGAGGTGTAGAGAGTCAACTGCTGCGGGGACAAGCCCACGCAGCTTGTAACTAACCAGAAGAACTGGTCGAAACATACGGGTTATTGACCGAACCCTGCTCTACCGACTCACTTGGAGTAGCAGAGAGAATGTAATCATCTTTGATATTCGTCGCAGCATTGATATCGGCATGAGTCTTGAAACCACAGGTTTTACAGTGGAATCGAGATTTGTGCCGATTCGTGCTGTGACGCTGTTTGCATCGGCTGCACTTCTGGGAAGTGTATCGAGCATCCACGTAACCAACTTGCTTGCCTTTAGCTTCAGCCTTGTAAGTTAAAAATTGCTCAAGCTGATAGAAACTCCAAGAAGATATCCACTTGTTAACGTTCTTGTTTCTGCGTTGGTTGCGAATACCTGATAAGTCCTCTAGAACGTAGATTTTTACGTCATTAAGTGTTGCCAGTTTTTTACTTATACAGTGGTTGCAATCCCGCATGAACCGCTTCTCTGTGCCCGACATCGCTTTTGAGCGACGTTTAGCGCTTCGAGTGCCTTTTTGCTGGAGTTTCTTGCGATTGTATAAGTAGCGTCGTTGATTGGCTCTCACATTTGAGCCAGAGAAGAATTGACTATCTGAGGTTGAGGCGATGTGATACAAGCCTCGGTCAACTCCTAAAACTTTTCCTTTCTCTTGTTTGGGTGGGTCGTCGGTTTCAAATACTAACCTTACCCAAAACTGTTTTGAGTGCTTGGAGTATGTGAGCGTTGCAGCACAAAAGTCCCAAGTCTCAAATATTTCCTTGAAATAATCAGGGACATTGAGAATCAAGCTGACTCGCTTGCCGATACAACTAAGCGTTAGCTGCTGACCCCTAAGTGTCATTGTTCGCTTGTCATACCTCAAAGCTGAAGTTGGTTTCTTTTGAGGAATACGCTTGAACTTCGTAGCCTTGATAGCCTCAAGTGCATTATCCCGGATGGTCTGTACCAAAGCAGAAGGCACACTGGGATGCTGCAACCTTAATAGGTAATACAGCTCCTTGTGTGCCTGGTTTTTGTTGTAAGTTCTGTTAGCCAATGCCCAATTAACGTGAGCGTTGAATATCTCTGCACACTCGCTCATGAGTGGCAAAAAGCGTTCACTTGGAAGATTGACTGGGATGCTAACAGTTCTTTTCATCTGTTACTTGGTAAATAGTTCCTTAAAAAAGTATTCTGTGTCTACGCAATAGGATACGTTGCCAATTGTCGTATTAATACAGAAAACTTTTTCAACCGAACGTCTACATCTTCACCAAATTCCCTGACCTTAAGAAACGTAAGTTTTGGGGGTCAGGATTATGGAGTCCGAGCAAGGCTCTATTCAGCGTTGGTCACATATCAGAAGAAGCGGTCAAGCGCTACATTGAAACTCAGAAGCAGCGAGGCTGACTTGGCAATCTCCGTGCCTCCGATTGCCCCGCCTTTCATCGGCGACCACAAGGGTACGCAGTCTTCTCGGCGGGCTTAATAAAAATCTAACATTGGTTTGGTCAAAAAGCGATCGCTTACACTTCTGCTAGACTTTCTGGTTCGACACTAAGCTTAGGCGATAGCCATGATGCCTCTACTGATTATCGCGTCTTTTAACTTATCATTCTTCGTCTGGGCAGTTTCCCACCTGGCTTAAGGTAATTTAGCTCCTTCTAAATTTGCCTCGTTTAAATTGGAACTTTCCAGGTCAGCCGTACTTAAATCGGCTTTCTTAAGGTCAGCCGAACTCAGGTCAGCTGCATACAGCTTTGCATTTTTCAGGTTAGCCCCAGCGGCTTTAATTTTAACTAATTTAGCATTACTTAAATCAGCACCCGTCAAATTTGCGCCCATTAAGTTAGCTCCAGGTAAATTAGTAGCTCTCAAATTTGCTTTGCTTAAATCAGCTCCACTTAAATTGGTGGCTTCCCCTTTTTGCAGTTGTGCAAGCTTCGAGACTTCCCCAAAGTGGGCATTAGAAAGATTGGCTCCCGTTAAGTTGGCATTGCTCATATTGGTATTCCACAATTGAGCATTAGAAAGATTAGCTCCCGTTAAGTTAGCATTGCTCATATTGGCATTTTGCAAATTAGCTTTTGATAAATTAACCCCTGAAAAATTTGCGCCAGCTAAGTTAGCATTGCTGAAATTAACAGCTGCTAAATTCTCTCCTTTGAAGTCGCATCTTTGGCATTCATTACTGTTGGTCAACTGTTGAATAGCTAAAGACCCGCTAATCTTATTAAACTCTGGCTCGTTAGAAGGGGTATTAACTTGAGCTTGTGGTGAACACCCTACACATACTGAACATACAATTAAATTCAGTGCTATTTTCGTAGGCTTCATGACTTGCACCCAAACAGTATTTTAGATTGTATAAAATCTTACCATGTGCAAGTAATCACAAAGAAAGACGCTTAGGAAAGCGACTTATTAGAGTCAGGGAGAGGAACGACCGCCGTCAGTAGTCACTGGTCAGTGGTCAGTAAATAAAATAACTAACTACTGATATAAAAGCCCTCATGTTAGGCAGGAATGAGCTTACTGAGATCTTGCACCATTTTCAAGAAGGCTGTAGGGGCGGGTTTCACCGAAAGCCCACATACTCAACAGCAACTTGTGTAAACCCGCCCTCACCTATCGAGTACTACATCGGTTGGGGCGGGTTTACAAAAATTGTCTATTGGTAGCCACATTGAAAGGAAAACCCGCCCCTACAAACCTTCACCGACAGTTTAATGAGAATGGTGCAAGATGTCAGCTTACCAGTAGTTGCAAGCTATCGAGAGGTTGGTAGGTGCATCTCAAAGAGCAGCCTGCTCCTACACATAATTGCCTTCTTGTCAATGCTTCACTTTGTCTCCATCCAATTTTGCCCTGCATGGACATCAACCACTAGGGGAACACTCAACTGAACGGCTGATTCCATCGTCTCCCGAATTTTAGGCTGCAATTCTTCCCACTCAGAAGGGGGAACTTCAAAGATTAGTTCGTCATGAACTTGCAATAGCAACCGCGCCTGATAGTTCTTTAAGACTTCGTGCATTTTCACCATTGCAATTTTAATGATGTCTGCACTTGAGCCTTGAATTGGAGCATTAGCCGCTGCACGTAGCAAAGCGGCGTCATTTGGCCCTAAATTCTTAAATTTATTGAGGTCGATCGCTTTTGGGTCATTGCCTCGCGCCCTGAGGAGGTCGTGACTGGTGAAATTAAAGTAGCGGCGACGTTTCAGGATGGTTTCCACGTAACCTTGTGCGATCGCTTCCCGTTGCAGCTGTTGCAGATACTCAAAAACCTTAGGATAACGCTGGTTAAACCGCTCAATAAATTTCTTCCCTTCCCCTGCACTTACCCCAGCTTCCCGTGCAAATCTCTGAGCACCCATTCCATAAATTACGCCAAAGTTAATTGTCTTACCCAAACGTCGTTCATCTGGCGTTACCTGCTCCTTCTCAAACAGCAATCGCGCCGTTACCCTGTGAATATCCTCATTATTCTGATAAGTCTCAACTAACACCGGCTCTTGACTTAGGTGACCCAAAATCCGCAACTCAATTTGCGAATAGTCAGCTGTCACCAACAACCAACCCGGTTCTGGGATAAACGCCTTACGAATCTGACGAGAAAAGGCGGTGCGAATTGGAATATTCTGCAAGTTCGGATTAGAAGAAGACAGCCGCCCAGTTGATGTAGCCGTCTGGTTAAAATCCGTATGCACTCGATGTGTATCTGAACGCACCAACAGTGGTAGCGCATCTACATAAGTTGACTTCAACTTAGAAAGGGTGCGATGTTCCAGGATTGCATCCACAACCGGATGGTCACCAGAGAGCTTTTCCAACGTGGCGGCATCTGTAGAGTAACCTGTCTTGATTTTGCGTGACTTCTTGCGGTCTAAATTCAGTTTTTCAAACAGCAACTCAGTCAGCTGTTTCGGTGAACCCAAATTGAATTTCTCACCAGCCGCCGCGTAGGCATCCGACTCAATCCTTTCTAAATCCTTTTCTAGCTGCTGCGAGAGTTGTTTGAGATAGGCGATATCAACATGAATTCCTAGATATTCCATCTGAGCTAAAACTGGCTCCAGAGGCTGTTCAACATCTAGCAACAGCTTATGTAAAGCGGGAACTTTTTCTAGTTCCTGGCGAAGTTTTGCAACTATCCCAAACGTCGTGTAGACATCCATCCCACAGTAATCGGCAACTGACTGGATATCTAAATCAGCAATTGTCTTACCTTTGGGGACTAGGTCTTTGTAACTTTTAGCTGTTATCCCCAAATACTTCACAGCCAGCTCGCTGAGGTTATGGCTATTCTCTGGATTGATCACGTAACTTGCCAGCATCGTGTCAAACACGACTCCTACTAGCTCAATGCCCTGACAGCGCAGCACCAGTCGGTCAAATTTAGCATTCTGCAATGCTTTGGGATAATTAGCACTCTCTAGAATTGGGCGCAAAGCTTCCAGAACAATGTCTTTGTCTAAGTTGTCCCCCTCCTTATGACCAATGGGAATATAGGCAACCTCTACATCTGAACGCTGAAATTCGTCAGATTTAGGCACTTGCCCCCCAACTTTGGGGGGAACCAGACTTTCCTCCCTCCCTAAGTTGGGGAGGGCAAAGCAGCAGCCAATTCCCACCAACTCGGCGTCCCGTGGCTCTAAATCGCTCGTTTCCGTATCCCAAGCGACGGGAGTTGCGGGGTCAGTGCAGTTTTGCAACTGTTTCACTAACTGAGAGAGTTTTTCTGGTGTGTTGATGATGTTGGGTTGAAGCTCTCCCTGAGTCGATGCCTGTTGTTGAGCGGCTTCGGTGTCAGCAGCACTGAAAAACCAAAGGTCGGGGTCTTCTGCTTCCGGTGGTGGTGGCGCAGATTGTTCGATTTCTCCAGGAGTTTCCTCAGTAGTTGGGGCGTCTTCAGCGACTCTACCGCCAAACGTTTGCTGGAGTTGGTCAATTTTCCCTAAGAATGTCTTTAACTCCAATTTTTCTAGAAGCGGTTTCAGAACTTCTGTATCAAATCCCTGTAGCTTGCCGTCCTCTAACTCCATCTCCACAGGGGCATCAAATTTCAACTGAGCAAGGTATAGGGAGTGTTCAGCCTCTTTTTTCCCAGCTTCTAGTTTGGTTTTAACAGCTCCCTTAATCTTGTCTAAAGAAGCATAAATTTCCTTAAGGGAGCCGTACTCGTTGAGCAAATTGATCGCTGTTTTGTCTCCAATTCCTTTGACCCCAGGAATATTGTCAGATTTATCACCGCAGAGGGCTTTGTAATCCACAACCTGTGCGGGTGAAATGCCGAGTTTCTCTTTGACTTGTTCTGGGCCAAATTCTGCTGGGCCGGGGGATTTTCCGCGCTTCAAAAAGTCCGTACTCAGATACAGAACACTAATTTTTTTTTCGGGGTCAACCAGCTGAAATAAATCGCGATCGCCTGTTAAGATTTTGACTCGATAACCCTTATTGCTCGCTTCAAGCGCTAATGTCGCTAAAACATCATCCGCTTCATAACCCGGAGAAGTCACCACAGGCAAATTAAACGCTTCGAGCAACTCTTGGAGATTTTTCAAATCTGGGACGAAATCTTCCGGCGTCCCCGGTCTGTCTGCTTTGTAGGTGTCGTCTGCTTCGTGGCGAAACGTCGGCAAGCTAAGGTCAAAGGCAACTGCCATCGAGTCGGGTTTCTCTGACCCCATCACCTCCACTAGTGACTTGAGAAAGCCAAAACAAACACTCGTGGGAATCCCTGTCTCCGTCCGCAACCCCCCATCCCGTCCTTTGGCAAAGGCAAAATAAGAGCGAAACGCTAAAGAATGACCGTCAACCAGGATAAATAGAGGTTGTGCTGACTGTGAGGAGTCGGCAGCAACGGAGGGGTTAGAAGCAGGTGTGGATTGAGACATAGCCTCATTTTAGCCAGTTCCCTCTGGTACAGATCGCGATTCACTAATCGCTCCCAGCTACGACAACTTGAGCGATTGCCCTTTCTCAGACTCTTCACTTTTCTTAAGTATATATACCCAATCAAATGTTCATCGTGAGCAGTTTCACTAGGTAACATCCTGATACAAATTCCTCAATGCTAGCCAGTAGACTTTCCGGAATGAACATTCTGTCTTTTGGATTAAATAAAAGTACCCACCTAGAGAGAGGGGAGTTTTGTCAAATAGTTGTTACTATTTGTAATAACACAGGATAACGGCTGAGATGCTCACCGTACTTAGCTCCCACCTAGTTAGGGTGTCTGTGACCAGAAAGTTCCTTCTCTTTACTTAGTTACCTAGGAGTTAACTATGTCTAACCCCATCCAACTATCTCTGGAACAACAATTCAATATTCGGTCTTTTGAAACTCAGGTGCAAAAGATGAGCCGCGAGCAGGCTCAAGACTTCCTCGTCAAGCTCTACGAGCAAATGATCATGCGCGAAACCATGTACAAAGAGTTTCTCAAGCACGAATGGGGCTTAGGACCAAACCCTCAATTTGAGTCGTAGTAGCCCGTTTTGCAGTGGGCGACCTCCGTCTCTTGCTCGGTTCCACCGAGGAAAGGAGCTGGGGATGCTGGGGCGTCAACTCTATGCAATTACACTGGTTGAGCTTATAAGACCCATTAGAGTATTTTCGGAAATCTTGAGTAGAGAGCGCAGGTGGCTTGAGTAAGCACCTTGACGAAGCGCCAAATAGTTAAAAAATCTGTCTTTACTAAGAAAGACTGCGACGATAGACTGTCTGGGATAGCGAACCTTATCAAGTTAGTTCAGCACCTAAAAGAATTTTTGAGTAATAATAAACCTGCCTTCCGGCGGGAAGAACAAGGGAGGAGAGATGGTAGCTTTAGGAAAAAGTCATCCTTCCTGCATATGTTTCATAGTTGCTTAATCTGCACCGATTTTTCAGACGGCTTGCATCGGTTTGTGGAGTTTGTGCCCAGTTTGGCGGCTGGTGGTATCAAGAAAATAATCTTCTTGCACAGTGTGCCCTTATGGGAAGAGGGAGAAATCCCTCGGGTAAACCATGAAGAAATAGAAAGAGCGAGCGATCGCTTTAAAGAAGGTTTGAAAAGCCTACCAGAGGGCGTAGAGGTTCACATCGAAGTTCCGTCAGGGCGTCCGATTGACACTATTCCGAAAGTGGCAAAGAGCTATAAGGTTGATGTCATCCTGACGGGCATACCACTGCGGAGTTTGTTGCAAGAAAAGCTCTTTGGCAGCACGACAACAGCATTGGCAAAAGCCTGTGTGACACCATTGCTGATTCTGCGACAACAACTACTTTCGGCTTACACTTACGAAGAACTGGATCTGCGCTGCCAGCATTTGTTTCGGTATTTGCTACTTCCCTACAACGGGAGTAATGCTTCCAAATATCTCGTGCAAAGGGTCAAAGAGTATGCTCAGAACCGACCGGAGAACTCTCTGCAACAATGTATGCTCATCTGGGTTGTGGATGAGGGGGGACGTAGAGAAATACCCAAGGATTACCAACTAACAGAAGCGCAAGAGAAGTTACAAGCGGTTAAAGCTGAGTTGGAACAGGTAGGTTTGCAAGTTAATACAGAGGTGCGACTGGGAAATCCTTTTATAGAAGTTTTGGAGACAGCTGTAGATTTTGACATCAGCGCGATCGCGATCGCCTCTGATAACTTAGGGAAGATTATTGAGTGGCCAGTGCGTAGTTTCGCTGGGGAGTTGATGCGGCGCAGTTGGCACCCTATTCTTTTCTTTCCACCGCAAAGATAGCCTTTAATGAAGGATAAAACTTTATTTTTACTTCAATCTACATTCCCCTTGTGCCAGTTGAGGGTGCGGAATGTATGTTATAAAACTCCTGCATTCAACGCTCTGCATTGACGCAGGGCTTGGACAAGAGCCTCAAGTCGAATCGGCTTGCTGATATAGTCATTCATCCCTGCTGCCAAACACTCCTCCCTGTCCTCCTGCATGGCATTCGCCGTCACGGCGATGATGCGAGGGCGTGAGCCTTTTGACCACTCCTGACAAATGCGACGGGTGGCTTCTAGTCCGTCCATTTCCGGCATCTGCACATCCATAAGCACTACATCATAGGACTGGCGGCGCAGAGATGAGATCACCTCTTGCCCGTTTTGTACAACATCGGCACGATACCCTAAAAGCTTTAACAGATGCAGGGCAACCTTCTGGTTCACAGCATTGTCTTCAGCCAGTAGAATGCGTAACGGCAGCTGTTGGGCTAACTGTAAGTCCAATTGCCCTGGCTTTGCAGCAGAGGGTTGGTCTAATTTAGCTGTCTGGGGCAACGCTGTGGCGACAGGTAAGTCTAAATCCATCCAAAAAATGCTGCCAACTCCAGGTTGGCTGGTCACCTGCAAAGTACTGCCCATCATTTGGATGAGTTTTTGACTAATCGCTAATCCTAATCCAGCGCCTTCAGCTTTGTAGTGAGTGTTTCCCACCTGCTCGAAAGGCAAAAATATCTTTTCTAATTGCTCACTGGTCATGCCAACGCCAGTGTCTTCGACTTGGAAACGAATCTTCCAATTTTGGACTTCGGTTTTTGGATTGAAGATTGAAGAGTGAAGATTGGGAATTGGAATTTGGTTGGGTTCTTCGCCATTCCCCATTGCCCCTAATCCCCTCCGGGTGCCCCGAGTTTCCCATTCCCCATTCCCCATGACCTCAACTTTAAAGGTCACCCCACCAGTATTGGTAAACTTGATCGCATTTACTAGCAAGTTAATCAACACTTGTCGCAATCGTTTTTCGTCCGCATGGATAGTCGCAGGAAGTTGAAAAGTCGGTTGGTAAGTGAACGAAATTCCCTTTTGTTGGGCACGGATGCGGCAAATTTCTACTACCCCCCGAAGAAACGAGGGAAAAGGAAAATCTGTTGGGTCAAGCTCCATTTTCTGAGCTTCAATTTTTGCCAAGTCGAGAATATCGTCGATTAGGGTCAGCAGGTGAGAGCCAGACTGGTAAATAATGCGGATATTATCGAGTTCCTCATCTGTCATCGTTTTTGAGCGTTGGAGAATTTGGGCAAAGCCCAAAATGCTGTTGAGAGGAGTGCGTAGTTCATGGCTCATATTCGCCAGGAATTCACTTTTGGCAAAGTTGGCAGCCTCAGCGGCTTGTTTAGATTCCTGGAGTTGCTTGGTCAAAGAATACAGACGTAGGTGGACATTAATCCGGGCTAAAAGTTCTTCATACTGAATTGGTTTGGTGATGTAGTCTACCCCTCCAATTGTTAAGCCTTTGACTTTATCCACTGTGTCAGAAAGAGCCGTCATGAAAATTACAGGAATGTCCTGAGTTGCTGGTGACTCTTTTAAGCGTCGGCATAGTTCAAACCCGTCTATTTCTGGCATCATCACATCTAACAAGATAAGATCTGGAGATATTTTTGGCACCATTTGTAGAGTGCTTTCACTATCTCTAAAGACCAGGACTTTGAAGCCATTTTCTTTTAAAAAACCAGATAATACCTTAATATTTGTGGGATTATCATCCACTATTAAAATTAAGTATTGCTGTGACGTTTCCATTTCTATTGCTCGACCAGGGATTTTTTAACTAACTTTAAGATTTCTTCTCTTTCAAATTCTGCGGCTAACTGTAGCAGCTTGGTAGAAAATGGCAGATATTTTTTGTCCAAGTTTTGGATTCTGGTTGCTTCGTCCTCAACGCTATCAAAGTCCCCAATTTCTGCTGCTGTATGGAGGGTAGCAAGTTCTTCTGCTGGCGGCATCATCATGGGAGAAGGGACGGCGAGGAGTGATGAATCATAAAAGTCAGGAGAAGATTGCGTGTTCCCGAAAGGTACGCCAAGAGCGTTCATCGTTCCTGATTCATCCGGCTCATACACCCATTGCAATCCTAAATAATCCTGCAATTTCTCCAGCAACTCTTCTGCTTGGACAGGTTTCGGTAGAAAATTGTTGCAGCCAGATTCTTGACTCTGTTGCCGATCAAATTTAAATACACTGGCGCTGGAGGCGATCACAACTGTCTTTTGAAGCTCTGGTGTCTTACGCAGTTGTCGCGTCATCTCATAGCCATCCATTAGAGGCATCACCAGATCGGTGATAATCAGATGCGGTTGAAGTTCAATCGCTTTTTCTAACCCCTCCTTACCGTTACTGGCTTCTATCACTTCAAAGCCAATGGGTTTGAGTAAATTAACGATCACTGAGCGATTTTCCCAGCGGTCATCGACAACTAGGATTGTCCGCTTTTCTCCTTGGTAACCAATGATATTGACTGAAGGTTGATCGGTCGCTGATGAAATCCATTTTACAGATTCGGGCAAGTCCACATCTAGCCAAAACTTGCTACCAACTCCGGGGGTACTTTCGACTTGGAGTTGACTGCCCATCATTTGCGCGATTTTGAGGCTGATGGTAAGTCCTAATCCGGTGCCTTCTGCTTTGCGATCGCTTTCTCCCACTTGTTCAAAGGGCAGAAATATCTTGGTCAATTGCTCACTCGTCATTCCCACTCCAGTATCTTCAACCTGAAACCGGATTTTGTGAGTTATTGGTTGTTCGTTGTTCGTTGTTCGTTGGGTAATGGAGATAGGTTGATTGCTCCCCCTCTCCCCGTCTCCCCGTCTCCCCCTCTCTTCATCTCTTGGGGAAGAGTCAATTACGCCAACTTTGAAGGTTACACTACCCGTATCAGTAAATTTGATGGCATTGCCTAAGAGATTGAGCAATACTTGTCGCAGTCGTTTTTCATCAGCATGAATAGCAGTTGGAAGCCGATTTAGAGCCAGGTATGAAAAGCCAATTTCTTTTTGTTCAGCCTTAATGCGGCAAATTTCTACCACGCCCTGAAGGAAGGAAGCCAAATGAAAATCTTTGGGGTAAAGTTCCAGTTTCCCGGCTTCGATTTTCGACAAGTCTAAAATATCGTTAATCAGGGTTAAGAGGTGGGAACCGCACTGGTGAATAATACTGATGCCATCTTTTTGCTTAGGGGTGGCATTTTTGTCCCGTTGGAGAATTTGAGCGTATCCCAGAATGCCGTTGAGGGGGGTACGTAGTTCATGGCTCATGTTGGCGAGGAATTCGCTTTTAGCCTGGTTGGCTGATTTTGCTGCTAATTCAGCTCGTTTTCGATCAATAATTTCCTGCTCAAGTTCACTATTTAACCGATCTATATTTCGGGCAGCAAGCCGCAGTTCAATTTCATCTATCACGACGGCGGCTAAGTCTTTGAGGAGATCGAGTTCCTCTGGTGAAATGGAGCGTGGCTGCTTGTCAATGACGCAAAGTGTACCCAAGTTATAGCCGTCGTGGGTTATCAACGGGGCTGCTGCATAAAAGCGCAAGCCAAACTCGCCTGCAACTAGGGGATTAGCCAAAGAACGCACATCTTTGCTAGCGTCTGTTATGACATAGAGGTCTGGAGAGAGAATAGCCGAAGCACACAATCCTGGGCAACGGTCAATCTGCTGAACATCTACACCGCGATGTGACTTGAACCAAATGCGATCGCTATCTACTAAACTGACAATGGCAATTGGCACCTTAATAAGTCTGGCAGCCATTAAAGTAATGCGGTCAAAAGAGCCATCTGGGGGAGTATCCAGAATGTTATAACGGCGCAGGGCTTGGATGCGCTCAGTTTCATTGGAAAGACTCGGTGGATTATTATTCATAAAAAGAATAAGAGGTAGTTTACAAAATCTTCCGACTTAGCTTGAGAATCGTTATATGGCAATTCTCAAGCTAAGTTCTTTTTGTAGGGGCACAATATTATCGTGCCCTTATGGTGTGCTGTATGTATCACAGAGCTGCTGCAATTCTGACTTGAGCTAGCTTGCTACAACAGACTGGCATACGCTCCGCACCAGTTCGCAAAATCCTGCCCCTTCAACCGCTGTAGTGATATAAGCCGGTTGATAAATTAGCTCCTCAGCGTAATCCAGGACATTGGCAACCCCAACAGACAGGGGAAACAGTTGAGGGTTGAAGAGGCTGGCATCATTCGGGCTATCACCAACAGTCAAAACTTGCTCAGGCGTGTACTGGGGGAAATAATCACGTAACACCTGCATTAAACCAACTGCCTTGTCTTGGGACGCTGGTTTAATATGACATTGCACAGAACTGTAGGTAAAACCCCAACCCAACGAAGAACACAAAGCATCCAACTGTTGCAGTTGGGTTCGTGTCAGGTCACGAT
>DATNPI010000383.1:0-7949 GCA_036703325.1 Coleofasciculaceae cyanobacterium | reverse complement strand
GCTAATTGCTGTTACTGTACTTCATAACAGCGGGAACCGCTGTAAGACCAAGCACCTGATAGAAAGTAGTGGCGCGTTCAAGGTTGCTTGCGCGAATGACAATGAGGCTGATCTGCTATCCCCAGAATCAGGAGGAGGCGCTTTAGCTAATACTCAAGAGTATTCTCACTTGTCCTCGCGAGTCACAATCCCATTACTATCTTCACCACTCGCCCCCGCCACAGCTACCTGGCGACGCTTACTCCCGCCACTCAATAGCTTGGCAATCCAGTACTGCAAGTTATCCACATAAGTAAACAGCACTGGCACCACCACCAGCGTTAGCAGCGTGGAGGTTGTAAAACCACCCATAACCGCAATTCCCATCGAACTGCGTACCTCAGCCCCCGTGCCAATGCCCAGCGCTAGGGGGGCTGTTCCCGCGATCGTGGCGAAGGAGGTCATCAAAATTGGTCGCAGACGAGACAACCCAGCATCCAGCACCGCCTGATACTGCGACTTGCCCTCCTCCTGGTTGATTAAGGTATAGTCCACCAACAGAATCGAGTTTTTCGTCACAATCCCCATCAGCAAGACAATCCCAATCAGCGCATACAGCCCTAACGCCTTTTGAGCAATCAGCAAACCGATCAGTGCGCCACCTAAAGATAGGGGCAACGCCGCCATAATAGTCACAGGGTGGAGAAAATTGTTGTACAGCAAAACCAGGATGGCATAGATACACATCACGGCTAGCCCTACTGCTGTACCAAAACGAGCGAAAATATCACCCATAATCTTGGCATCACCGGCGGATTGCTCCACTACTCCCGGAGGAAGCGGATTCATCGCAGGTAGTTTTTTCACCGCCGCGACACCATCGCCCAGAGAAGTGCCTTGCAAGTTGGCTTCCACCGAAACCTGACGCGAGCGATCGTAGCGGTCAATTTGCGCCGGGCCGCTGCCCAAGCGGATATCTGCCACCGCCGTTAAGGGAACCAGGGTGTTATTTTGACCAGGTACTTTGAGATTTTTGAGCGTGTCAATATCTTCACGCGCCTTCGGGTCGATTTGCACCCGAATGGGAATTTGGCGATCGGGCAGATTAAACTTCGCTAAATTCGCTTCGTTGTCTCCAATCGTGGCAAGGGAGGCTGTGCGTGCGATCGCCTGTACCGTCACCCCCAAATCACCCGCACGCGCCGGATCGGGAACAACCAAAATCTCTGGCTTCACCAAACTAGCAGTAGAACTCACTTCCACCAATCCCGGCACCGTTCTCATCTGCTTTTCCAATTCATTGGCAGCAGTCGTTAACGCTTCCGGATTTTCACTCTTAAGGAGGATGGATAAATCCTTACTACCTCCTACTGCACCTTGACTCTGGAAACTAATTCTCGCTCCTGGAATTTTGGCAAATTGCGGACGCAAGCCCTGCTCAAACTTTAACTGGGAGATATCCCGCTCTTCTTTGGGCTTAAGCTGAACGAACACAGTGGCTTTATTTACACCACCGCCATCACTGCCACTACCGGACCCGGCTGTTGCCAGCACACTATTAATGGCTGGGCTGGGCTGAATTAGCTTTGTTACCTGTTGGACAACGGATTTTGTGTCTTCCAGAGTCGAACCGGGAGGTAGTTCTACAGAAACTGTAGAAATACCAAAATCGCCACTATCGATTAATCCCTTGGGAATCAACGGGACTAGCATCAAACTGCCGATGAAGAAAGCAATGGCTATGCCAACAGTCGTCAGTCGATGCCGCAGCGCCCATGTCAACAAACTACGATACGGTTGAAAGCGCACACGGAAGGTATTAGGGAAACCGTAGTAGCGAGAAGAGGTTTTTTTTGGCTTTACTTTCTTTTCCTTCATCAAAGAAGCCCCCATCATCGGGGTTATGGTACGCGCCACCAAGGTCGAGAAGATAGTAGAAATGGCAACCGTCACGCCAAACGGTTGGAAAAACTGACCCGGAACGCCACCCATAAACGCAACGGGCATAAATACAGCGATAATCGTCGCTGCACTCGCTAACACTGCCAAACCTACTTCCGCCGAAGAATCCAACGCCGCTTGCAAGGGCTTTTTGCCCATGTCCATATGGCGTTCCATGTTCTCAATTTCCACAACGGCGTCATCCACCAAATTCCCGATCGCCAGTGCCAATGCTAGCAAAGTCATGCTGTTGAGGGTATAACCCAGCATCTTCTGCACCGCAAAGGTAGGAATGATGGATAACGGCAGCGCCACAGCCGTAATTAACGTAGCTCGCCAGTTCCGCAAAAATAGGAGAATCACCACCACTGCCAGCACCGACGCGATTATCAAGTCATCGATCGTGCTTTGGTAGGATTCCCGGATGTAGTCAGCTCGTGTAAAGATTAGTTCCTGCTTAACATCTGGGGGAAGCGTTTTTTTCAGTTCCTCTACCGCTTTTCGTACCCCCTCTTCGACCGTTACCAGGGTACTGCCAGTGCTACGCAACACTTGGTAAGCCACCACGGGTTTACCATTGAGCAGTGCCTCCTGCCGCACTTCAGCAAAGCCATTGTTCACTTCTCCCAAACTGGACAGAGGAACATAACTTCCATTCGGAAGCAAAATTTGATAGCTTTTCAACACCTCCACATTTGGGGCACTACCCAGCGTGCGGATGCTCTGTTCGCTCCCTCCTAGCTGAGTGCGTCCCCCCGGTAAGTTGACGTTAAAGGCGCGAATCTGGTCATTGACCTGAGTGGCAGTAATACCAAGGGCTTGCAAGCGACTGGGGTCGAGGTTGACCCGAATTTCGCGATCAACGCCACCAACCCGTTGCACTTGGGCGACTCCCTTGACAGAGAGTAAAGCGCGGCTGATTGTCTGGTCAACCAGGTAACTCAATTGTTCGACTGACCGCTGTTCGGAAGTAACCGCATAGGTCATAATCGGACCCCCGGCAAATTCCAGACGCTTGACAATTGGTTCGTTAATGTCTTGGGGGAGGTTTTGGCGGATTTGGGCGATCGCATTACGCACGTCATTAGTGGCGCGATCGCTATCCGTACCTAAGACGAAGTTAACGACGGTACTGGAAACCCCATCGTTAACAGTCGAAATCATGTTGTCGATATTCCCCAAACCCGCGATCGCATCTTCAACTCTCTTTGTTACCTGGGTTTCAAGTTCCGTAGGGCCAGCACCTGGCTGACTTACCGTGACTGCAACCGCAGGGATATCAATATTGGGGTTGGAATCAATGCCCAGCTGGGTAAAGGACATCCAGCCTATTACCGTCAAAACTAAGAACAAAACCAGCGTCGGAACCGGCTTTTTGATTGACCAGGCAGAGAGGTTGAAAGACATAAATGAAGGATGAAGTGTGAAGTATGAATTTTTCCTAGTAGCTAGTTGTTATTTCTACTAGCCCCTAGGGCGTGTTTTCAAACCCGGAGATCCCCCTAAATCAGAGTTAAAAAGGGGGACTTTGACTGAATTCTCCCCCCTTTTTAACTCTGGCTGGGGGGGATCTGAACTTAATGGGGAAGTTTGAAAACACGCCCTAGCCCCTAACCTCGACCTTGTCGCCATCTTTGAGGTAAGCGGCACCCTTGACTACGATGCGATCGCCTGGGGATAAACCGCTCTTAATTTCCACTCGCTCACCTGGCATAATTTCTCCTACCTGCACTGGCTGTGCCTTAACTGTGCCATTCCCTTGTAGTCGATAAGCGATCGCGCTGCCATCCGCTTGGGGTAGCACTGCCTTCGCGGGTATGGTTAGACCTGATGCCGAGGAGGTGGTAATTGCTGCTCGTAAAAACATCCCAGGTTTTAAAGATTCCGTCGCAGGCATATCAACTTTGACTGTTGCCTGACGAGACTGTTCATCAACGACAGGGTCAATTTCTCGCACTTTCCCTTCAAGACTCAGCTTGCTATCGTTGTTAGACGTGATTTTGACGCTTTGCCCTAGGCTAATTTGCGGCAGTTGAGTTTCAGGAAGCTTCAATAAGAGTTCCAAACGCCCCTTGTCGATAATCCTAAATAGGGGTTGTGACGCTGAAGTGACATCGCCAACACGGGCTTTTCTCTCAGCGACCTGTCCGCTAGCGGGAGCAACGACCCGTGTATCCTTTAGTTGTGCCGTTATCGCCTGCTGTTGTCCTTTGGCTTGAGCCAGTTGCGCTTCGGCTTGAGTAATCACCTCTTGACGAGAACCCGCACGTAGTTGCTGGAGCTGCTGTTCAGCTTCTCTCACGGCTGCTGCTAGCTGCTCCTCTTCTGGGTTGTTGGTGTTTTGGGCTTGCTCTAGACGTTGTTGTGCTTCCGATAGATTGGCCTGGGCACTGCGATACTCACTCGATGCCTCATTAAATCGGTCTTGGGTGACGGCTCCTTGCCCTACCAGGGATTCATAGCTCTTATAGCGATTTTCCGCCAAATTCAACCGTGCTTGCGCCGATGAAACTTGGGCTTTGGCTTGGTCAATTTGTCTGGGGATACTCGCTTGCGCCTGCCTGAGACGGGCTTTGGCTTGGTCTAAACGGGCTTGTGCCTGAGCCACTTCCTCCGATCGCGTTCCTGTTCGCAGTTCTGCCACACGGGCTTCGGCTTGGGCGACTGATGCCTTAGCTTGGGTCAACTGTGCCTGAAGAACAGAATCATCCAGGCGTGCCATGAGCTGTCCCGCTTGCACCAATGCATTCTGGTCTACCAATACTTCCTGAATTTGTAAGCCTGTTGCCTGAGACGAGACGGGAATCATCTCAAAGGCAGAAACACTGCCCGTGGCTTCTAATGTACGATTGACGCGAGAGTTCTCCACCGTTGCCACGGTGACACTCTGAGCTGAGGTTGGTGCGGCGGATGCGGTAGGGGCAGGTTTTTTGGCAGGAGCATTCGTTGGTTGAGAGCCAAGGAAGCGCATTCCTCCGGCAGCAAGCACGACGCCAATCCCGATCCCAATCACCAGCCCGCGCCCACCCGATAGCCAGTTTCGAGGAGCTTTGTCCTTCTCTGGCATTGGCGATGGTACTGAAACCTGCTCTTCAAGGGTAGACTCAGCGACAGCCGCAGAGCCATTTAACTGAGATGGTTCTTGGTCTGGAACTTCGTTAGCCACTGTTGTCCCCCTGTCAATAGGCGAGCGGGTTTTATGTAAACAAATTTTGCTTTTGATGTACCTATTTTAAGGTATTTTGATTTCGATCTAAGCAACTACTGGTCAAGAAACCCTACTAGAAGTCGATCTCATCAATCCAAACTGTATTTGTAAAAGCTTGATAGTTCCTTAAAAGAAGGTTGCACTTTGTATCTTTCTTTTAAGATAGCTTGAGTTCAAACCCAGCGACTACTCATGAAGTCCTTTCGCTATTGAATTACTATGATTGCTCTAGACTGAAGAACAAGCATTTAAGTTCTCTGAGGCAAGAGCAACAGTGTTGGATATTCCCAAAATACTGTTTGCGATCCCACTCTCGCCTCACCTTACTGGTTCACCCATTAGCAGGAAGCAATTACAGCCGGAAGTCAGCTAGCTAGTGCCGCTCCCAAGGAAAGTCATTTCGATTTTGGATTTTGGATTTTGGATTTTGGATTTTCCCTACCGATGAATTTGGGGCTTGAAATTAAGGAAAAAATAAATTTTTTCCACGAATTAATTCGGGGGCTTGCAGCTAATCTTCTCCTCAGTCAAAAGTCAAAACCCTTCGGGCGCGCTTCCTTGCTAGGAAATGAATTTCCAGCGCTAGTGCGCTCAAAAGTCAAAAGTCCTTTGAGCGCGGACATTCAACTATTGGTTTCGGTTAGGGGGCGAGTGTGTAAGTCCTTGTAGTGTTTTACGGCAATCGCCCTTTCTATGAGGGAGTTGAGGCGATCGCCAACAAATTTCCACAAGTTAAAAATCTGCCCACCCTAACGATAGGATGGGCAGATGCGATCGCACCCCACCCAGTTAGTTCACCCAACTGGGTGATTGACAAAAACGAATAGTAGAGACGTGATAAACCTTATCTCCACAAGTTGGCGGATTCACTTACTCTTTGCCAGTGACCTTCTCAAGTAAATCTTTTGCTCCTTCTACTAAGCCGTTCTCATCTGAATTTTCTTGTTTAAACTCTTTCAAATCTTCCTCGTAAATTTTCTCCAGACCTGTACCTTTAGGTTCGTTAACAGCCTCAGTAGCTTCCTCGTAAGCTTCTTGCCGCTCCTCTTCTCGAAGCTCTGTCGCTTCACTCATTGCGTAGGCACGATCAATTGTTACCTCTGCCTGGGAAGGACTATTCAAAGGCTTACCTGCTAAAGCTGGTTGATTGGCAAAAACAAATAGACTTGACAACCCCAACAAACTCATCAGACCGAAAATCACAATCCGCTTACCAAAAGCTTGCCCAATAGCTGAAAAAATCTGCTGCATATAACTCTCCTTTTTTTCGTAGGACTGTGCAATTTACAAGGACACATGATTGCCAACGCTGTTTCGATGCTCAAAACAGCACCTACAGCGCTCAAAAAAATCCTACGGGTCTGGAGACAGTAGACCCTTCTACCGAAAGATACATTAATCCGTATTGAGAGTTACAGATGATTACTCAACATCGGATTAGCGGTGTCTGGCTGGTTCGCTTGCTCAAAAGCCTCAACTATCTGACGAGGAATTACGCGTGGCCGCATTGCTTTAGTGTCCACCCAAACCCATAAGGCTTCAGCTGTTACCAGCAGTTGGTCATCCCCTTGTTTGCGGATTTCGTAACGCCGGATTGCACGCGGCCCTCGCACTGTTTGCAGCCAGGTAGTAACTTCCAGAGTATCACCAGCAACAGCTGGGCGCAGGTAGTCAATCTCGATTCGCCGCATAACGAAGATGCCGCCAAGGTCTTCGCAATGCTGTTGGTTAAAGCCGAGATGTTCTGAGTGTTCAACAGCAGCTTGCTCCAGGTAATGTTGGTACACAGCATTATTGACGTGACCTAAAGCGTCCATCTCGTGGTAGCGTACACGCAGCTGAGTTATAAATTGTTTCATCAAAAACTCCGTTTGATAACCCTGCTATTTTCAGATTAGTATTTTTCGGTTCTTTACATAACTTTACAGGTTCCTAACAGAATTGTTGAGCAGCTCTGGAAGCTGATGGTATACAAGCTAATCGGTTTTTGGTATTTTATCCAAATGTTTTGTAAATACACTCACTCAGAAGTCACACAACAGGGTTACTGTAAGCTTGCGCTATGAAGCTAGCACTATCTCGCTTTTGTGTGGAAACCTAACCTTTTCTATTGAACTATGAACCGATTAGCTGCAATTCTGGTGTTTTCTACTATCACCTTCACTTCTTCAAAGGCTCTTGCTGATTCCAATTTTTTTGGGCGGGCCACAGACCTCGTCTCCTTTACCACTGCGAGCGACAATTCAGCTCTTTACGCTGGCTTCGTTAGAGTCACCTCAGGCGGTAATTTTCGGGATTTATATTGGGGTGGAAGTAATTGTTCAAGCATTACCCCGATTACAGCTACACAATTCCAAATCTTGAGCGATATAGTTCTCAACAAGGGAAACATCCTCGCCTTTTACAAACAACAAGGCTCTAATTTGTGTATAACAGGCTTCGCTCTTTCGGGAGCAACCACAACACAACAAGCACCGGCTCAACAGTTATCGCCTAGGATGTTTAAATAACATCAAATTCACGCGGGTACTTGTCTAAGCTTTACAGGATAGCTGGGAATTGGGAATTTTGTTTTCTTTTCCCTTTCCCAGTTCCTATATATACCGATGCAGAGGGCAAAAGTAAAATAGTTCAAGTAATGACGAGATGTGAAATTATCGAAATATTACTTATGAGTTGAGTAACTTGTTTCAAATCTACATTACCGCCGGTGACGATGACGCCAATTCGAGCATTAGGCATTTTGACAATACCTTCTAGTAAAGCGGTTGCTGCTAAAACCCCGGTGGGTTCAACAACAATTTTCAGGCGTTCCCATAAG
>DATNPI010000379.1:0-3427 GCA_036703325.1 Coleofasciculaceae cyanobacterium | reverse complement strand
TCATCTTCAATTCTAGGGAACGTAAGGATTAGTCATTGAAAAGCCACTCTAGCAACTCTTTATCGAATAGCTCTGGCTCTTCAAACTGAGGCGCATGACTGCTCCTCTCGAATATGCGGATAGTAAGATTACTGAACTTGTCTCTTATAGGTTCCCACATATACGGTGGTGGAACGAGGTAATCATAGCGACCAAGAGCAAGAAGCACAGGCGCTTGTAACTTATCTAAGTTCTCAGTAATATCTATGTCCCGAAAAACCTCGCCCCAGACATAATCAAACATAGTCATATTTACCTCTACACCTTCCCAAAGTTTTGTCGCGTCATAGTTGTAGTCAAACCAACTTTTGGGCCCCATGAGAAGGCAATACGTAATAAAAGCTTTCTCCGGTGCGGCTTCTATTTCTTGAGGCAACCTAGTCAGGTTGGAAGCAAGAGCTGCTTTCCGCTCAGGGCAAACAGAGTCATTCAGATATCGTTCCGAAGCAACGTGCCCTTCATGCGAGTAACTCGGTCCTACACACATCATTACCACATGAGACACATTGGCAGGATATTTCTTGGCATACTCTAGGGCAATAAATGCATGGCCTGAATGACCGATGACAATAACCTTATCAAATCCTAACTCTTTCCTAACGAGTTCAATATCATCAACCAGTGTGTCTAACTGGTACTGAGAGATGTCTTTACAATCATTTTGAGGTGAGAAACCTCGATGATCGACGAAGACCAACTTTAGACTGCTACGAAGATTTTTAGAAAATGTTCTTGAGTAATACAGTGAACTTCCAACCACGATGGTAGGAACTCCATTACCCTCAACAATATACTGGAGCTTAAAACCACTTGAATACACATGGCTTGTTAAAGACATATTCTTACCTCTCCAGATTACATTAGACAAAAAGATTCAGTTCGCAAATGATTTTCGCGAATTTTTTTTCAACCTAATTGGGCAATACTTAACAAAGTTAAGTAGCAGTTAGCTTTTTGTGCTTCCTTTTCTTGCCTTTTTTTACCTGCGGGGCGGATGTTCCTCAATGAAGTGGACAATGGCTGCGGTAAAGCTCTCTGGCTCCTCAATATTCAAATAGTGACCTGTTCGGGGAAACTCAAGATATGTCGCGTTTGGCAGTTTCTGTGCAAGTTGCTTGAGGGTAGGGGGAGGAGCCGCAGGGTCAAGCTCACCTGCGATTACGAGTGCCGGTGCGCTAATGCGAGTTGAGTCCATCTGAGGAAAATCGTGAGTCGAAAAATTCCGCACCGTCTCAATGTTTGTCTCTAGATGCTCTTTGAGCAGGCGATCAACAAGATCGGGCTGCTGTTTGATCTTAGGGCCAAAGTTAGCCATAACCATCGATCGCATAAGCTCAATTGTGATTTCGGGAATCTCTACTGGTTCTAAAGGGATTTGAGGTGGGCAAGCCAGCACCAGCCCATCGGCTAAATTAGGATGACGCAGGGCAACAGCCTGAGCAACCGCACCCCCCATTGACAAGCCGACGAAGTAAGCATGTTCAACCCCTAGCGCCTGACAGACTGTAGCGGCATCATCTGCCATCAATGATAGGGAATTGGGACTTGTTAGCGGACTCGACGCTCCATACCCGCGTTGGTCAAAGGCAATGCAACGGAACTGACTGGACAATGCCCGCAGTTGAGGCTCCCAATGCTGCCAGCGGCTTGCATTTCCATGCAGAAAGACGATCGGCCGCCCGATTCCAGCATCATACACACTAAGGTGTGCGTCACCTATGTCAACTACTCTGGCTTTCATCTAGTTTCTCCTTGCTCGTATCTCCTCAATATGTTTGTTCTAGGCGCGCGCGTAATGTAAAGGAATTGGCCATACATTTACCCCGGAACAGCAGGTATCTCTCGCAGCAAGTCTGGTTCATTGTGTACAAATGTAATTTGCAATGTCCCTACTAGCTCTTTCTCTTTCAGCGTCGAGTCATTAGCAGGCATAAGTTGATCCAGGCTCTCTTGGCTCAAATGCAAACCTGTCTCTTGCACAGATGCAGCAAGTCTGTCCAAGTTGGCGCTTGGCACTTCAAAGTTGATGCAGATTAAGATGTTCGAGTACAGGTGGAAGTCAGTAATCCAGGCTCCTGCTTTGCTAATCGCCTCACTCACACGAGCAGTCATCCCAATCCGTTCTGCTTTGGTGAACCCATCCAAGCGTAGAAACCGTTGCTCAAACACAGCGTCACCTCCCAAATGAATCAGCTCTACTATAAAGAAGTGACTCCAGAGCCGTCTTCATCCTGCAAGGTCACCTACTTGGGTGATAATAAAGCCGATACTCATTGCGGTGTATGGCACACGGCTTCAATGTTGTGACCGTCCGGCTCTAAAACGAACTTTCCATAGTAGTCGGGATGATAATGCGATCGCACTCAGTCGAACACCATTATCCGTTCCACCCACTTTCATGGCTGTCTCGGAAAAGGCGTTGACCGGCTTGGCAATGCAGCGCGAAAGGCAACATGAATTTGCACCACGTTTTATAGTACCTGTGTGAGACGAGTCTTGTGATTCATCTTCAATTTCAATAGCCCCACTTGTTACCAACTCGTACTGCTGCTAGGGCGTGTTTTCAAACTTTATTGGCTCCGTTGATGTCGGTTGAGATCCCCCTAAATCAGAGTTAAAAAGGGGGACTTTGACTGAATTCTCCCCCCTTTTTAAGGGGGGCTGGGGGGATCGAAGGCTTTGAAAACACGCCCTCCGCCTTCTAAACTCTTTTTTCTTAACGGTATTGAATCTCCCAAATATCAAAGCTACTATTTGCGATCGCTAAAAAGCAATTCAATCATGGCTTCTACAATGCGATCAATCGTCATGGTCATCACATTATCAGCTCAGTTCAAACAATCACTCAGTTGGATGAACCTACCAGGTGAGGTAACACTCCTCAGCGCCCAAGTAATTTAGAAGTAATCTATCAATTAATCTCCAAGGCAAAAGCCAGCCATGAACCCGCCTGGAGAGAGGAAGACGGCAAGAAGAAAATAATTGAAGCTATGTTAAGTTATGAACCTGAATGTAGTTGACAAAAACTTACAGATCGAGTTGACATTTAAAGAGCAACTGCTAGCGGCTCGCTTCAACAAACTTTGGCAAATCCCGCTTGCCCATATTACACAAGTGACGACAGCCAAACCTCAAAAACATCGGAGAGAACTGCGTGCCCCAGGAAGCTTTTTTCCTGGAGTCATTAAAGCTGGAACTTACTACACAGACCAGGGTAAAGAGTTTTGGTATGTGACTCAAGATGGAAATTATTTAACACTTGAATTGAGAAATGAGCCTTATCAGAGGATTATCTTAACCCTTGAAAACAACGATCATTGGCAACAAACTCTTTTACAGCTAAGTGCTGACCAGTAAATTTCTGACCGAATAATCTATCTATTGTGAC
>DATNPI010000178.1:0-4840 GCA_036703325.1 Coleofasciculaceae cyanobacterium | reverse complement strand
GAAACCTTCCTGCCACCACAATAAGGACATCCTCTTCCTCCGACTCTACTATAAATTGCTGCATCCCACTCGTGGTCGGATTCCTTAGAGCATTTCCACCAAACCTTCTTATGGGAACCTGATACCACTTGATCTGGAGTGAGGCTACCATTCTTTGTAGGATGCCACTGCCCGGCTAGTTGGGGATGAGTAATCGATAGCGGGTCTTTCATCGGAAATACTTGTCCAAGTAGCGCACATTGTCTGGATAAATGTTTTATAGTCTCTGACAGGATAGTTAATCAAACTCAAAGCTAGCAAAGTCAACGCTTCTGGGCGAGGCAAGCAGACACACGATCGCATAATTCAACTTCCGCTACACTGAGCGATCGCACACTCCATCTTAGCCCCCCTTTTTAAGGGGGGTTGGGGGGATCAACTCTTCAATTCGCCGACAAACTCCCTCCCAATCCTGCAACACCTCATCATTACTAAACCGCAAAACCTTCAGCCCATAACCTTTTAAAATCTGCGTTCTTTCCCAGTCATAATCTCTGCCCTCATCCGTAAAATGACTCTCTCCATCCACCTCAATTACTAACCTCAACTGGGCGCATAAAAAATCAACAATAAAATTATCAATGGGTCTTTGCCGCAAAACCCGAAACTTGAACGTTCTCAGATAGCCATACCAGATTTTTTTCTCGGCTGGCGTCATGTTTTTTTCGTAATTATTTTGCCTTTTCTACTAGCTTTCGGTTGTAGGGTAAGTGGAAATCTGAATCATTCCAGTTGTTGGTGTTAGACATTTAGATCCCCCCCAGCCCCCCTTTTTAAGGGGGGAGAAGAATTGTACAAGATTTACTCGTGGGTAGCGCAGCCGTTAGGCTTATCGCTCCCCTCTTTTAGTCTTCCCACCAACTCCTGAGAAATCACATCGACGCACACCAGAATTAGTAGCTGACTATCTCTAAACGAAATGCGATCGCGAAGGAAGCATCCTGTAGGATTACGTGCCTTACCTGAGATGATTAGAAAAGAGCGATCGCTTTTTTCAACTACCTGACTAATTCAAACTTGTACTCAACTGAGAGTCATCAATCATTGTACGAATCTGCCAAGGCTATAATTTCTTCCAACGTGCCTTAACCCAGGTATCTGTTACTAAATTGTGTAAAGCTGGGGTTCCACTAACCATTTCACTTTACCTTTGCTATTCTAAGTTCAACTTTCTTCAGAAAAAACCTCGTTATGAGGAGCCTTTAGCAGAGAGTGCTAGTTGATGCGGCGTGTTCTCTTTTGTGTTCTGCTGACGGGATTAGTACTAATCCTAATGCCACTGGTAGCCAGCACTAACATAGCAAGTCCTTGGAAACTAGGTGAACCTGTTGGAGAACCAGTTGGTATCTTCCGCAAGTTTGCCGTTGTCTCAGAAACGCTTTCTTTCGATTTGCGTCCATTAGCGCAGCTGCAACCCGCTCGCGTTGTAGCCACCTACAAGATTCGTAACAACGGCAAAGAGGCACCTTTGAAGCTATTGTTTCTTGCTCGAAGCTTAAGGGTCGAATCGTACCGCCTTCAAACCGATAGTCGCGTTAGCTTCAATGGCGAGGTTCTGTCCTCTATACCTGTCGTTATCAATACCCAACCAAAAAGATGGAAACCCCCTTCCACCTTGCCGAAAATTAGGTCATTCGAGCGAGGAGTGCGGGGTGAACAAGAGCGCTGGGGTAGTCTGGCAATACCTTCTGGATACGATGCGGTTCGCTTTCGGGTAGACCCACTACCTGGAGAATCTCAGTTACAAGCCAACTACGCTTTTAAACCAAGCGAATACCACGGTAATGAGATGTTTCCCGACTACCAAATTGGCTATGTACTAGCGCCAGCTCGTTCATGGGGTTCGTTTGAGCAGCTTTCTGTAGAAGTGAAGTTACCCGCTGGGTGGGATGTAGCAACCTCACTACCCATGCAGCGTAAGGGCGACACTTTACTAGCAAGCTTTAGGGGTATTCCAGCGAATTCGCTCTCAATCACAACGCGCCGTACCCTTGATGTTGGTAAAAGCCATTTACTGCAATACATTAAATGGTTTCTTAAGGCTGGATGGCTTCTCTGGGGAATCGGCTGCTCTATCTTGTTAGGATGGTCAGCCTGTCAGTTGGTATCGAGGCGAGGTCGGGTTTACGAAAAGTTGTTTGGATCGATTGGCGATCGCATAGTGCGAAATGGCTGTAGTACAGCCGCACTCCTTTTTGCCGTCACTCTGGTGCATCAGCAGTGGCGGATTCAGGCTTGTACACCCCTGAAACCCTATCTCTCTAATACGTGGATGTTCATCAATCTCCGCATGGACTTCTACATAGCTTTCGTTTTTGCTGTTATCGGTTTCTTGGTGGGCAGTATAGCAACGCTGGTGGCGCTGCGGCTTTCCCAACGCTAGAGTCATTAGAATGACTAAACAGATGTACCCAGAAGCTACATCCGTTCTCGCAAAGAGATACTTAAAGTCTAAGGAAGCCCCTTGGGCTGTTGTTAAACGTAAGATAGGCTTGGCTTCGTTAGAGCAATTACACTAATGAATTTGGATCAGCCCTTAGGCTCAGTAATTCAAGGCTCTCTCTCCGCAGGACTGGAAGTGCGATTGCATCCCGATGTCTTGGTGGAAGATATGCGAGTGGGCAAGTTTTTGGTGGTACAGGGGATGCGATCGCGCTTTTTCTGTATGCTCACCGATGTCTCTCTAGGGACATCCAGTCAGCGAATTCTTGCCAATCCTCCCAGTCCTGATGATGACTTTTTGCGAGACGTTCTGGCTGGTAGTGGCACCTTTGGTACGGTTAACCTGACACCGATGTTGATGTTTACGCCACAGGATTTGAGCACACAGCTAAGAGGTGCTGCCCTCAATGGAAATAGTTCCTTAGCCTCCTTTCAAGCGCAAAGTAGTGAGAGCATGGAGTTGCTCCCCGTTAAAACAATCCCCAGCCACTTCTCTCAGGTGTATGACGCCAGCGATCGCGATTTCCGTGCTGTCTTTGGCTGGGAAGATGACCCCACTCGGCGCAACTTTGCGATCGGTCAGCCCCTTGACATGGATGTCCCTATATGCATCGACTTAGACCGATTCATCGAACGTAGTAACGGCGTCTTTGGCAAATCCGGCACGGGTAAATCCTTCCTCACCCGCTTGCTGCTATCAGGGATTATCCGCAAGCAGGCAGCAGTTAACCTGATTTTTGATATGCACTCGGAATATGGCTGGGAAGCCGTTTCGGAGGGCAAACAATTCAGTACAGTTAAAGGCTTGCGGCAGCTATTCCCCAGTCAGGTGCAGGTTTATACCCTCGATCCCGAATCAACTAAACGCCGGGGTATCCGTGACGCCCATGAACTTTACCTAAGCTACGACCAGATTGAAGTCGAAGACATCATGCTGGTGCGTCAAGAGTTAAACCTTTCCGAAGCGAGTTTGGAGAATGCGATCATCCTCCGTAACGAGTTTGGCAAATCCTGGATTACTCAGTTGCTCAATATGACCAATGAAGAAATCCAGATGTTCTGCGACGAGAAGCGGGGTAACAAGTCTTCAATCATGGCATTACAGCGCAAACTGCTACGCCTAGATGAGTTGAAATATATGCGTAGCGCTTGCCCCCATAATTATGTGGATCAGATTTTGCAATCGCTAGAAGCAGGTAAGCATGTGGTGGTGGAATTTGGTTCCCAGTCCAATATGCTTTCCTATATGTTGGCAACGAATGTGATGACCCGCCGCATTCATGCCAGCTATGTTCGTAAGGCAGAAGTGTTTTTGCAGTCGAAAAATCCAAGCGATCGCCCCCGCCCACTGGTAATCACCATTGAAGAAGCACACCGCTTCCTCGATCCCGCCACAGTCCGCCAGACCATCTTTGGAATTATTGCCCGTGAGATGCGTAAATACTTCGTCACCTTACTGGTGGTGGATCAGCGTCCTTCTGGGATTGATAACGAGGTGATGTCCCAGATTGGTACTCGGATTACGGCATTGCTGAATGATGACAAGGATATTGAGGCAATCTTTACTGGGGTATCTGGGGGGCAAAGTTTGCGATCGGTATTGGCAAAGCTGGATTCTAAGCAACAAGCTTTGATTCTCGGTCACGCCGTCCCGATGCCAGTGGTGGTGCGTACTCGTCCCTACGATCAAACCTTCTATAGCGAGGTTGGAGATACATCCTGGAACGAAATGCCGGATGAACAGGTGTTTGCGGCAGCGGAAGTGGCTAAAGCAGATTTAGGGTTTTAAGACTATAGGGAATGTCCGCTAAAGATGTCTTTCACAATGCTGTAAAAAACACCCTTCAAAAAGAAGGGTGGATAATTACTGATGACCCGTTGTTCATTCGCTTTGGCGGCATTAACATCTATATAGATTTAGGTGCAGAAAAGGTTATTGGACTGAAATTGGTATAGCTAATCAATTGGTAGAGTTAGGTGTCCCTAAAAGCGACATTGTTTTGGCATTTCATTCACCTTTGAAAAGGCAATTTACGGATTTTGCAGTGGGGTAGGCTAAGAACTGTTTTAGTTAACTGACTGGTTTCTCCGTCTAATTTGCTTGGGAAAATCAGGCACTAGCGAAGATTTATCTAATTTACCCTGTTTGTTATAAAATGTAATTTTTCCATTTTTATCGCACACCCAAACCTCTTCTGCTTTCGCCTCAAGATATAAATCTTTCTTAGCCTCCATCTACTCTAAGGTATTGCTTGCAGATTTAATTTCAACACAAATCTCAGGGGCGATTGAAGCGACATCTTCATCTTCTATAATATTTAATCGTTCATCTGAAGCCCAAACCACGTCAGCGACTTTC
>DATNPI010000319.1:0-20604 GCA_036703325.1 Coleofasciculaceae cyanobacterium | reverse complement strand
CGCGTGAGTTGCAAATTTTAATACGCGATCGCCCTTTTCCTTGGAGATAGCTAATGTTTCGTAGAATTTGTAGGGGCACGATATTATCGTGATCTTAAGGTGTTGTGTATACAACTGAGAACTGCTATAGGTTATTCAATCCAACACTTCCAGCACAGCTTTGGGCGAAAGTTTATCCTTGAACCAAACAATCTTTGCTGGTACATTCTCGACTTTGACGCCTGCTTTCTCTAAATTGAGTCGCTCAGAAATAGCGAGAATTAAGTTGTCGCATTCAGACCGACGCACCTGACCAAATTTTCTCTGCAAGTATTCTGGACGCCAGTAGCCGACTATTTCTAGCAAGTATGTACGCCCATCGGGATGAACAAGGCGAAAGTCAGGAATCATCACACTACCAGGGATGGGAATGAGGTCAACTTCTCGCTCTAGCACCCAGTCCGTTTTTAGGGACTCCCAACGGTTGGCAAAAGATGCCTCTAACATACTGTCATAAGGCTTACCAGGGGGATAGTGAGTCACTAAGCCGCACTTGTCGTTGAGATTGAAACGCCCAGTTTTCCAGGTGCCGCTGTAGGGGTCGCGGCTTTGTAATGTTGCCGCGAGACTCCATTTTGTGACGTGCAGTAGGGCTGGGAGAAGTTTAGCGATCGCTAAACCATAGCGCGTACTCGGCTTAAACAAACTCGTAGGGCCATCAATTGTAATTGTGAAGCCGTGGTCGGCGTCGCCTTCTATATAGGTCATTAGCTGAAACAGCTTCAAATAGCGAAATAAGAGCTTATATTCGCCAGGGACATTCCGGTGAGCATTTAACGTCATGTGACTCGCCCGGTAGAAGATTCCCTGCACTTGGGACAAGTTGTAGCGGTGCAGCAAGGCCTCAGGTGCTGGGTCATCAAACTGGGTAAGGATGCGATTTTCTTGTAAATCTGCGTAAAGACCAACGCGAATTTGTTGCGGGAGGACTTCGTGATTTAACTCCTGGCTGAGGGCAAGGCTTAACTTTTCTAGTGTTGTGTTGGATGCTTGAAGACTGGGAACTGATTGGGCGGAAAGGGCAAAAACTCTCTGCCGCAATAGCGGCGGTTCTAGGGGACTGACGATTTCAAAGGTGCAAAAGCTGGTTTTGAGGATATGGGCTAAACCCCGTTTGAGGCGGTAGTCGGGGCTGTCGCCTTCGAGTTCCAATAACTGTCGGTCGAGTTCACCTTGGGTGCCACCGATCGCATTTTGGAAGCAGGTGAGCAACTCAGTAGCGATCGCGCAGGTCTGGGAGTTAATCGGCAATCGTTTTGGAATAATCTCTTCGCCATTTTGCCGATTAATTAACAGCTCAGTTGGTAACATAAATTAGCTTAATACTTTGGGCACCTAGAGTCATGTTATTAGTGCGATAGAAGTAATGCTACCGTTTAATCAAGTAGCGGGATTCTCGTTAGACAGATGTCATCAAGGAGAGTAATTCAAGATGAGTAATGTGAGACCTGCACCAAGGATTTCATCCCATACCGTCTACCGAACCCTGGAGTGCCGACCAGACAGCTACCAGGATTGGTATCAGCAGGGGAATGTGTTGCGAGATGGGATGGACTATGAAGAAGCCCTCGCTAGCTATGACAGCGCTTTGGAGTACAAGCCCCATGATTATTGGGCATGGTACTGGCGGGGCGATGTTCTGGACTCATTAGGACGATTCGAAGAAGCTCTCGCTAGCTTCGACAAAGCTTTAGAAAGTCAACCCACTGACTACTGGACTTGGTGCAGGCGGGGCAGTGTGTTGCGACACCTTGAGCGCTACGAGGATGCGATCGCCAGCTATGACAAAGCCCTGGAAACACGACCAGGGGACTACTGGGCTTGGTATAACCGGGGACGTGTGGTTTTGGAGGATTTGGATCGATATGAAGAAGCGATCGCCTGTTTTGAGAAAGCGCTGGATGCGCGACCATCGGACTACTGGAGTTGGTTCCGGCAGGGTGATGCCTTCCGGCAGTTGAAACGTTATCAGGAGGCGGTTACCAGCTACGACAAAGCGATTGCTCTCCGACCATCAGACTATTGGCCTTGGCATCGGCGGGGAGATGCCTTGCGTCACTGGGGACGCCTTGAAGAAGCCCTTACCAGCTATGACGAAGCGTTGGAGACCAAACCGGAAGACTTCTGGAGTTGGTACAAGCGAGGGGAAGTGCTGCGGCTACTAGGTCGCTATCAGGAAGCCATCACCAGTTACGCAAAAGCGCTGGAAAGTGAACCAGACGATGAATATGCCTGGTACAACCAAGCTTGCTGTTATGCCTTGCTCGGCAATTCTGAACAAGCTATTGCTAGTTTGCAAGAGGCGATTCAGCTTAATCCCGATCAATATCAAGAGCTAGCCAAAACTGACTCGGATTTTGACAACCTGCGGAGGAATGAGCGATTTGAAGCTGTGCTCCCTATCTCCGGGAACGCCTGATACCGAGTTGCGTTCAAAGATATCACTTGGCTGTTGGGACAATAGAGAGAGCCTCCCCTCTCTCGATAATGATAATGAGAAGGAGAAAACCCCAGCCTAGCGGCTGGGGAATTTTTGTATTCAAGAATCAGCCATTAGTCAAACTATCTGAGGTTGAGCAACTGCCGTTCCAAGTTACCCAGTTGTGAGAGACACCATTCGGTGTTGTTTCCCCATTCAGTTTTTCTTCAATCAAACCCGTACCACTCAAGTCAGCACCCATCAAATCCACCCCCGTCAGGGAAGTCCCATTCAGACTAGAATCCTTCAGACAAGCACCACTCAAGTCAGCACCACTGAGTTCAGCATCAGTCAAGTTAGCGCCACTCAGATTAGCTTGGTGAAGGTTAGCGCAACGCAAATCGGCACCACTCAGGTCAGCACCACTTAGGTTTGCCCCGCTCAAGTCCGCTCCAATGAAATTGGCTTCAGTTAAGTTTGCCCCAGTCAAGTCAGCCCCACTTAAGTCGGCGTTAGTCAGGTTGGCTTGATGGAAACAAGTTCCACTCAACTCAGCACGATTCAGGTCTGCACGACTCAGGTCTGCACGACTCAGGTCTGCACGACTCAGGTTGACTCCACCTAGGGACGCCTCAGCCAGGTTCACTTCCCGAAAATCCCATTCTCTGGCGGCATATTGATTCAAAAGGTCTTGCGTTTTCATAATCTTTGGTTTCCAAATTTTGACTTTTGAGCGGCGTGGAGTTGGAGAGTTCCTGCGTCAGGTCTAATTGCCCTCTAGACAATGAACAAACCTCAGCCGCGATATTAATCAGCTGGACAAACCTCACATCACACTTAAGACAACGTCAAATTTTCCGCACACTTGTACCACGCGTGCGGATCGAGTCCGCTTTGACCAGATAGCGATTTAATTGTGGTTAGTAATGTTAAAGCAGTGTTAAAGCGTTTTACACCTAGCTCAGAAAGCTTTGGGCGTCTGAGTGCTAACCAGTGGTAGCGGCTCTTTATTTGTAGTCAACTTAACAAAAAGCTTACAGCAAGCCCAAACGTTTGGTTCTTGCATTTAACAGAAGTTTAAAGACGATCGCACTTTCCCTGACTACTTCTGTGTCCCGATGCCATCACAGAGGTGGTGAAGCACATCCCGCGCCGCTTCATTAGCGCTCGGATTGACATACAATATCTCAAAATCCCTAATAGTCTAGGCAGGCTTTATTTGCTAAGGCACAGACTTGAGTCTGACAGCTTGTTTTGCTAATAAGGTAATTGGGGCTAATATCTCGGCGTCTTTTTGTGCAGACACAGCCTTCCGCCATGCTTTGATGCCTCCTGAGAGGACAACAAAGTTCAGCCCAGTTTTTTCCAATTGTTTGTATGCCTTAATTGAGCGGGAACCAGCCGTGCAGTACAGCACAATTGTTGGCCGAGTCTGGCTAGGCTTGGCACTCGCTTGAGCAATGGCACGAATACGCTTCACACCGAACTCAGCCTGAATATCAGTGAGGGGTACAAGCAAACTTTGACCAATGCGATCTTCAGCATATTCTTCAGGCGATCGCACATCAATTAAAATCACTGGCTTCAACTTGCCCTGCTGCAATTCAGCAACTGTTACTTTTTGGGTATTGAGGCTAGCGATAAAGGTTGGGATATCCATATGATTAACCACCGCTCCTAAACTAACTGAACTAACACCAAGAAAGCTAATGCAAAAAATCACAGGTAAAGGACGCAAATCACGAAGAATACCGTTTGAAAAAATAGGCTTCATTTGTACTACTTACTTAAATCTCTCGTATCAGAACCGCAAGTAGGAACACCCTTTTGAAGGGTTGGATCAGCGGGTCGAGTTTTACCGGGGGAAATCGCCTCACACACGATGCCTAGAGTTGCCATTTCCTTCTGCTCCGCTTTGGGATCGAGATTAGTAGCGGGTACTACGAAGACACCTCCAACATAGCTTTTGGCGTCCTTGGTTCCTTTACGGGATATCCCATAATTGAAAGCAGCGGTTTTTGTGGCACGGGTTGAATATTGGTAGTTTACGGCTTGCGGCTGAAGACCTAGACCCAAGCTTTCAAAAGAATTGGAAAAAGCCTTGTTTTCTGAGAAGTAAGCTTGCTGCGATCGGTTCATTGCGCCAACATTTTGTTTTGCTTCCAGTTGCTTGCTTTTAGAGCCGCAACTGACAAGGCTAGGTAAAGATAGAAGAACACTACCAAATCCCAGCACTAAGAATATAGTCAGCCAAGCCAAACAACCAAATTTGCCTCTATTCTTAAGTTCATCGGGTGCTTTTTCGGGGATTAACGGCACTACCTCACCGTTAGTAGGCAACAAATCTTTGCTTTCCTCTTGAGGCGGAGGAGAATCAAGAGCAGGGGAAGCAGGTGGTGAATTGGTAGAGTCATTCATCAAAGAATCTAGGGGTAAATCAGGCTTTTTCCTGGGCTGCATGATTAAATCTCTTGGAAAGACAACTTTTGCTACCTGCGTAGCTGTAATACTTATCTCTATGATCTTTGTTACTTATGCAAGAAGTCGATTGCTAGTCTCCTGTCATTACTGGTAGTTAATTAGCGAATGGGGACAAACCCGGCACTGAGAAATTCGAGAACTCATCGACTTCTTATCGACTGTCTGACGGAGTGGCATCTAAGCTCGTTCCAGTATCTTTGCTGGGCAGGAGCAATGCCGCGTCGGGTATTTATAGGTGGGGTAATTTCATCCCTCATACTTCATAAGAAGAGCCTTTATTTGACCTAGGGCCTTAAACCCCTGATTTCCCCTTGGAGCTAATAGGATTTGTTAGTCTTTTGATGGATGTAATCAGTGCTATACCACATGGTATAGTTCGACCACTACCACTAAAAGAAATCAAAAATACCCGCGCCCTATGCCTGCGATAGAACAGCCAGAGCTTGCAGAGTTGGTTCGTGAGATTCGAGTGCGCCTGAAACTCTCACAAGTTAAGCTGGCGGCGAAGCTAGGCGTTTCGTTCCAGAGCATCAATCGATGGGAGAACGGACGGACAAAACCTTTACCACTGGCATTGAAACAGCTTGAAGAACTACTACACCAAATGGGCGATCGCGGAAAAGATCTGCTAGCCAAATACTTTGAAAATGAGGAGCACAAACCGTGACTCAGGAAGCAAAGGCAGCTATCCCTACTGTCCAAATTCTTTTAGCTGACGACGATGCTGACACGCGTGAGTACCTAAAGCATCTGTTAAGCCAACGTTATGAAGTGGAGGTAGTGGCGGATGAGATAGCTGCCGTCTATCCGCCAAAGCAGATGCCTGACTTGGTTCTAGCTGATGTCATGATGACACGACTAGATGGATTTGAGGTAGTGCGATCGCTACGGACTGACCCACAAACGAGAGAGTTACCCATCATCCTGCTGTCTGCACAGGCTGAGGAGGAAGTGTGTATTGCCGGACTGGAAGCCGGAGCTGATGACTACGTGACCAAGCCCTTTTCTGACCGTGAACTGTTGGCGCGCATTGAAGCACATCTTAGAATAGCTCGATTGCGTCAGGAAGCAGCGCGTCGAGAGCAGGAGTTACGCGCCCAAAGCGTTGCTGCACAACGTAAGGCTGAGGCAGCCCGCGACCAAATCAGTAACATTCTTGAAAGCATCACCGATGCTTTTGTAGCCTTCGACTGCCAGTGGCGCTACACCTATGTCAATGAGCAAGCTACAAGGCTCTTGCACAAAACCCGCGAAGAGCTGCTCGGCAAGCAGGTATGGGAGGAGGTGTTTCCAGAGACAGTCGGAACCCTGGCTTACCAGGAATTTCACCGTGCCATCACCGAGCAGGTTGCTGTTGTCTTTGAAGAGTTTGGTCAGTCCATCGGTAAGTGGCTTGAAATTCATGCCTATCCTTCCTCAGATGGTCTTGCCGTTTATTTTCGGGACATCAGCGACGCCTATCGGCAAGCTACGCTACACAAGCGGATTGAGGCAGAAAAACAGCAACTCCTAGAGCAAGTGCAAACCGAGCGGGGGTTTCTGGAAGCAGTACTCCGGCATATGCCTGCTGGCGTGATTATTGCAGAGGCTCCTTCAGGTAGACTCATCCTTTGTAATAAGCAGGTAGAGCAGATCTGGCGACATCCCTTCCTGAGTGCCAGCGATATTGAGCAATACCGAGAGTATCAGGGTTTCCACCCCGATGAACGACCCTACCAGCCCGAAGAGTGGCCCCTGGCTCGATCTATCACCACGGGTGAAGTAGTGATGGACGAAGAGATCGGTTTTCTGCGGGGGGATGGTACACGAGGGACAATACGCGTTAGCTCCGCTCCAATCCGTGATGCCCAAGGCAGCATTACGGCAGGTGTGGTGACCTTCTACGACATCACTGATCGCAAGCAAGCTGAAGAGGCGCTACGGCAAAGAGAAGCTGAACTGACGCTAATCACGAATACCGTGCCAGTTCTGATTTCCTTTGTGGATGCCCAGCAGTGCTATCGCTTCAATAACCAGAGGTACGAAGAGTGGCTTGGGTATTCTGCGACAGAAGCCTACGGAAAACATCTCAGGGAAGTTTTGGGCGAATCCGCCTATGAAGTAGTTCGCCCCTATGTCGAGCAAGTACTGGCAGGACAACAAGTCACCTATGAGAGTCAAGTTTCTTTTAGAGACAGTGAGACACGGTACATCAGCGCGACTTACGTTCCCCGATTTGATAGCCAGGGAAACGTCGAAGGATTTGTGGCGCTGGTTAGCGACATTAGCGATGCCTATCAACAAGCTACGCTACGCAAGCGAATGGAGATACAGCTTCAGCGCTCCAATGAGCGTTTCGAGTTAGCAATGGCGGCGGTTAACTGCCTGATCTACGACTGGAATATCGAGCAAGATACTGTTGAAAGAACCGAGGGGTTAACCCGAATTTTGGGCTACTCGCTTGTAGAAGTGGAACCAACGAGTGAGTGGTGGCGCAAACGTGTTCATCCAGAGGATTTGCAGCGCATAAAAGACGAGGCAGCGATTATTTTGGCAACCAGCGATCGCTTTACGGCTGAGTATCGAATTCGCAACAAAGATAATCAGTATATCCATGTGCTGGATCAAGGGATAGTGGCGGCACGGGATGCTGATGGACATCCAGTGCGCATCGTTGGTAGCACGACAGACATCAGCGAGCGCAAGCAAGCAGAAGCGGCATTGCAACAATACAGTACTCGCCTGACTCTGGCACTCGATGCAGCCAGGATGGGTTCGTGGGATTGGGATATTCAAACCAATCAGGTTTTGTGGACACGCTATCACGAAGTGATTTTCGGGTACAAACCTGGAACACCAAAGCGCACTTATCAGGACTGGGCTGACCGCGTCCACCCTGACGATCTACGTCGCGTTGAAGCAACGGTACAAGCCGCGATGGTAAAGAAGCAGGACTATGACGACGAGTACCGCATGATTTGGTCGGATGGCAGCCTGCATTGGGTATCCTCCTTCGGTCGTTTCCAATATGACGCAGAAGGACAACCCATTCGGATGTTGGGAATGCTCTTTGACATCACCGCTCGCAAACAGGCAGAGGAGGGGTTGCGGCAGAGTGAAGAGCGCTTCCAGGCTTTCATGAACAATAGCCCCGCCGCCGCATGGATTACGGATGCAGATGGGTATGTACTCTATCTCAGTCAAACTTATTTCCGCCTTTTCAAGTTTGCCACAAATGATGCGATCGGCAAAAGCATCTTCGAGCTATATCCAGCGGAAATCGCCCAGCAATTTCTCGATAACATCAAAACGGTTGCCCAGACGAATCAGGCTCTTGAGACGATCGAGCCTGCCCCTCGTACAGATGACACAATCGGCGATTTTCTGGTGTACAAGTTTCCAATTGCGGATGCATCTGGGCAACATCTGGTCGGAGGAGTTGCGATTGACATCACCGAACGTAAGCGGGCTGAGGAGGCGCTACGCGCTAGTGAGGAGCGGTTCCGCGTTATCGTAGACCAGGCGACGGCAGGCATCGCGCAAGTTGATCTGACGGGTCGATTCGTGCTGGTCAACCAACGATATTGCGACATCGTGGGCTATCCAATGGCGGAGCTGTTACAGAAGCGGATGCAGGACATCACCCACCCCGATGATCTGCCCCGCAACGTCGAGCTTTTTCAACGTCTGGTAACGGAAGCAGGAAATGACTTCTTAATCGAGAAGCGTTACATCCGCAAAGACGGTTCCGAGGTTTGGGTGAGCAAAAGCGTGTCAGCCGCTTGCGATACATCCGGCAAACCCCAGTACGTTATTGCGGTCTTGCTAGACGTGACTGACCGTAAGCGAGCAGAAGCAGAACGTGCTCAGCTACTCGCCCGTGAGCAGCAGCAGACGCGCCGTTTACAAAAGCTCACTGAGGCATCCCTCACCATCAACTCGACGCTATCACTCAATGAGAGGCTACAGTTGATCACAGACCAGGCTCGCGACATCATTGAAGCGCACCAGTCCGTCACCAGCCTAACAGTGGGTGAAAACTGGGCACAGGCGATTCATGCGGTTTCTCTCTCACAGAAGTACGCGCAATGGCGAGGCTATGAGGAAAAGTCTGATGGCTCTGGCATCTATAGCTGCGTCAGTCGGATGCAGCGCCCAATGCGAATGACTCAGGCTGAACTAGAGGCACATCCAGCTTGGCGAGGTTTTGGGAAAGAGGCGAGTTCACATCCACCGATGCGCGGTTGGCTGGCGGCACCACTGACGAGTTCTAACGGCAAAAACATCGGTCTCATCCAGCTTTCCGATAAATACGAAGGCGAGTTCACCCAAGAAGATGAATCCATCCTGGTGCAACTGGCTCAGATGGCATCGGCGGCAATCGACAATGCCCGTCTCTACGAAGAATCTCAACAAGCCAATCGGCTCAAAGATGAGTTTTTGGCGGTGCTTTCCCACGAACTGCGATCGCCTCTTAACCCCATTTTGGGTTGGTCGAAGCTACTGCGAAGCCGTAAGTTGGATGAAAAGACAACTGACCGTGCTCTAGAGACCATCGAGCGGAGTGCCCAGGTACAGACTCAACTGATTGAAGACCTGCTGGATGTCTCCCGGATTCTGCAAGGCAAACTCAGCCTGAATGTCTGCCCGGTCGATCTGACAACCACGATTCGAGCAGCAATGGAAACAGTGCATCTGGCAGCCCAAGCCAAGTCAATTCAGATACAGACGAGGCTTGAACCTGATGTGGGGCAAGTTTCAGGCGACCCAAGCCGATTACAGCAAGTGGTCTGGAATCTCCTCTCCAACGCTGTCAAGTTTACACCCGCCAGGGGTCGGGTGGAAGTCCGACTGTCGGTGGTCAGTCGCCAGTCGTCAGTAGTGAGTGGTCAGTCGCAACAGACAACGGACAACGGACAACTAACTACTGACAAATACGCCCAGATCCAGGTGAGTGATACAGGCAAGGGCATTAGCCCTGACTTCCTTCCCCATGTCTTTGACTACTTCCGCCAAGCCGATAGCACCACAACTAGAAAGTTTGGGGGATTGGGGTTAGGGCTAGCAATTGCCCGTAACTTAGTCGAACTGCATGGCGGGACAGTCCGTGCAGAAAGCCCAGGCGTTGGTCAGGGGGCAACCTTTACCGTCAGGCTGCCGCTCATGCCGACTTCACCAAAGATGAACCAGGACAGTAGACAATCTGAGCAATCTCTAGATCTCAATGGCATCAAGCTTTTAGTGGTAGATGATGACGCATCGGCACGGGAGTATTTTACCTTCCTGCTAGAGCTGCATGGAGCTAATGTGACAGCAGTCGCCTCAGCCGGCGAGGCATTTGCCGCTTTAACTGAGTCCAAGCCAGATGTCCTGCTGAGTGACATTGGTATGCCAGATGTTGATGGATATATGTTGATCCAACAGGTGAGAACCCTGCCGCCAGAACAAGGAGGGCAGATTCGGGCGATCGCCCTGACCGCCTATGCCGGGGAAATTAACTATCAGCAGGCACTCTCAGCTGGCTTTCAAAGGCATATTTCTAAGCCAGTAGAGCCAGCGAAGCTAATTGAGGTGATTGCTAACTTGGTTAGGCAAAGCGAGTAGCTTTATTTTTTCATTCTCAAAAATCGCTTCGACTAATCTGCCCTGCCTGAACCGAGAGAATTTGAGAAGAGTTCAGCCACTGGGAATCAAAAGCCCCCAAGTGTGTTGTCGTAATCAAAGTTTGAAAGCGGTCTTGAATAGCATCAAGTAGTTGATTTTGACGGTTGAGGTCGAGTTCTGCCAGAACATCATCAAGTAGCAGCAGTGGCGGTTCACCAACGACTTCTTCGATCAGCTTTAGCTCTGCTAGCTTTAGCGCCAAGACCAATGTCCGCTGCTGACCTTGGGAGCCATAAGACCTTGCCGGTGTCTGGTTGATAGTGAACTCCACTTCATCCCGGTGAGGACCGACGAGGGACGTACCTTGCTGGTGTTCGGGGATTCGACGCCGTTGAATCTTATCTAAAAAAGCTTGTTGTACACCTTCTGGATTGTCTTGCTCAATGCTGACATTTGGAGCGTAAGTCACGTCCAGCACCTCTGTCTTTCCGCTGATACTGGCGTGCCATGCTTGCGCCAACGGTGCAAGTCGTTCCAGAACTCTCGCTCGACGCCGTGTAACTCGTGAGCCAGCGGTTGCCAGTTGGGCATCCCATAAGGCTAGTTCTGAATCAAAGTCTCTGGATGATACTTCATCAATTCTGCCTTCGGTCTGCTGCTTGCGAAATGTTTTGAGGAGGGCATTGCGCTGGCGCAGCACCTGGTTATATTGCTGCAAGATGTAGGCATAAATGGGTTCCAGCTGAATGAGGATGGAATCTAGCCAGTTGCGACGCCGTTCAGGGGCACCTCGCACCAGTTCTAAATCTAAGCTAGAGAACTGCACTGCATTGAGAATGCCTAAAAAGTCCAACTGGCGACGTAAGGATTCGCGATTGAGAGCAACAGTACGTCGTCCTTGGGTGCGTAGGGTCAACGCTAGGTCTATTGAGCCATAGGCACGTTCCAGGTTAGCCTGAATTTGACCCACGGTGGCTTCTTCCAAAACGAGTTCGCGATCGCGCACTGACCGATGACTCTTAAGAGTCGAGAGCAACTCCACCGCCTCTAGTAGATTTGACTTCCCTTGGGCATTATTACCCACCAAAATTGTTTTGGGAGCGTCAAAATCTACTAGGCAATCCCGGTAGTTACGAAACTGTCGGAGGTGTAGAGTTTTCAGGTACATCGGTCATTGGGAAGTGTGAAGGATGAAGTATGAACTATGAAGTGGCTGGGAGACCCAAAGGTTTCTAAGCACCTTATCATTAAGCTCTCAATCCCCCTTCATACTTCATCCTTTATCCTTCATCCTTACTTTAGCCCCTACTTTTGTGCCAACGAATAAACAACTTCTCCAACTCAACCCAAACAAACAGTAAGCTACTAAAGCCAACACAGATGCTAAGTTCTTGCAGGGTTAGTGGCTTAGTCCCAAAGAAGCCTTGCAGGAATGGTACGTATACCAAGGCCAGCTGTAGCGCCGTGGTGATAGTTACAGCCCACAGCAAATAAGGGTTAGTGAAGGGGTTGAGCTGAATCGTCAGTTGGCTGTTGGAGCGAACCGCGATCGCATGTCCCATTTGAGCAAGGCAAAGGCTTGTGAACACCATTGTCTTCCAGTGATCAGGAAAGTATCGATATGCGACTACCATCAGGGCAATGGTGATAATCGCAAAAACAATCCCAATCCGAACCATGTAGGAACCCAACCCTCGCGCAAAAATACTCTCACGAGGGCTGAATGGAGGACGTTGCATAACGTTTGGTTCAGCTGGTTCTACGGCTAAGGCAAGGGCTGGTAAACCATCAGTGACGAGGTTCATCCAGAGAATTTGCAAGGGTGTTAGCGGAACCCCTCCCAGTCCCATCAGGGGGGCAGCGGCAATGGTCAAGACTTCACCAATGTTGCTGCCCAGGATGTATTTAATAAAGCGGCGGATATTGGTGTAAACAACTCGACCTTCTTCTGTTGCGGCGACAATTGTGGCAAAGTTATCGTCCAGTAGCACCATGTCGCTGGCTTCCTTACTAACATCGGTGCCAGTAATCCCCATCGCGATGCCAATGTCTGACTGTTTAAGTGCGGGTGCGTCGTTAACACCGTCGCCTGTCATAGCCGTAAATTTGCCGCGACTCTGGAGGGCTTGGACAATCCGCAGTTTGTGTTCCGGGGAGACACGGGCATAGATGCTGACCTCATCGACTTGTTGCTCTAGTTCCTCTTGACTGAGTCGTTGTAACTGCTGACCATTGAGAACGCGATCGCTTTCTGTGGCAATGCCTAAATCCACAGCTATCGCCCGCGCCGTTAACTGGTGGTCACCAGTAATCATGATTGGACGAATGCCAGCCTCACGACATTTCCTCACGGCTTCTCGTACTTCCGGACGTGGAGCATCCAGCATCCCCACCAGCCCCAACCAGACCAAGTCATGCTCTGTTGCTTCATCTGACCCTTCCTCTGGTACGACATCTAGAGGCTTATAGGAAAAACCCAGCACCCGCAATCCCGAAGCCGCCATCTGATTATTGTGTTCCAGAATCTGGTCGCGTTGCTGTTGTGTGAGAGGTTCGTGCCCCTCACCCACCTGATAGGAATTGCACCGCTCCAAGATTAACTCTGGAGAACCCTTTGTAAACATTAAATACGGGGAGTTCTGAGCACTCAACTCCGGATTATTTTCGCAAATCACGCTCATGCGCTTGCGTTCGGAGGAAAAGGGAAACTCAGCTCTCCTGGCCATTTTACGGCTCAGAGGTTCGTGATCGACGCCTCCTTTCCCAGCCAGTGCAATCAGTGCCCCCTCAGTTGGGTCTCCCAGTATTATCCATTCGTTGTTCTCGTGCTGCAAAATCGCATCATTACACAGGACACAAGCCACCAGCAGGGTTTGTAAATCTGGATGCTGGTCTAGTGGTACTGATTGACCTTCTTGCTGAAACTCCCCAGTAGGAGCATAACCCTCGCCAGTGACTTGGAATGTGTCACTGACCGTCTTCACCCGCTGCACAACCATTTTGTTTTGGGTGAGCGTACCAGTTTTATCCGAGCAAATGGTACTAACTGAACCCAGTGTTTCTACAGCTGGCAGTTTGCGAATTAGTGCTTTACGGCGCACCATCCGCTGCGTTCCCAGAGCCAGGGTAACGGTAATCACCGCAGGCAAGCCTTCCGGTACGACAGCCACGGCCATCGAGAGAGAAACTTCCACAAGTTCTTGGAAGACGCCTAAATCGAAACGATTCAGCGTTAAGTAGCTGTGGGCCATCCCAGCCACGATCACCAGCGCTACCAGCAGCAAAGAGCCAGTTACCAAAACATTTCCCAACTGGGTCATCCGCCGTTGCAAAGGGGTAGGTTCACTCTCCACCGATTGCAACATTGCAGCGATTTTACCGAGTTCTGTCCGCATCCCCGTGCCTGTCACGAGAACTTTGGCGCGTCCCTGAACAACTTCCGTTCCCTGAAAGACTAAGTTAATGCGATCGCCCAACGAAGTCTCTTCATCCAGCTGTACCTCTACATCCTTGTTTACCGCGTGGGCTTCCCCAGTCAGTGCGGCTTCTCGTATCTGGAGATTGGATTCCTCAATCAGACGCCCATCTGCTGATACTTGGACACCTGCTTCTAGTAGCATGATGTCCCCTGGCACCAGTTGCTTGCCGTCCACCTCAAGCGGTTTGCCATTACGAATGACTCTCACCTTGGGAGAAGACAGACTCCTCAGGGCAGCAAGGGCTTTTTCGGCGCGGCTTTCCTGGAGATAGCCGAGGACACCGTTGAGGATAACAATCAACAGGATGGCGATCGTATCCTTGAATGGAAGTTCGCCCTGAGATTTGCCTTGTTGCAGCGATATCAGGTCTAAAACTCCAGAGATAATCGCTACCGCAATCAGCATCACCAACATTATGTTTGTGAACTGATCGAAGAGGATTTGCCACTTACTACGACCAGCAGCTTCCTCTAGTTCATTAGATCCGTATTGCTGCAACCGCTCTTCAACCTGTTGGGAAGACAGACCTGCTTCTGCATCGCTGCCTAGCTCTGACAGCGCCTTATTAACATCCTGGGCATGCCATGCAATTTCCAGATTGGGCAAAGTATTTGAACGCGTCGATGGAGTCACGGGGGATGTTTGCTTAAACACGATACGCCCTCAATCATATTCTGAAACACAAAGACCTGGAGCTAATGCAACAGACGCTTTATCAGCCGTCATTAGGAAGTATGGGCAATTTTGGCACGAAAACTGCCACGGCTTTGGGGATGAGGCGAAATTTAGCTGGTGTGTATGTCACAATTTCACCATCGGCATTGATTGGCTGAGGTTTGCGAGTATAAATTTCAAATTCCTTGCCCTGAAGGGTACGTACACCCTGCCAGTTGGACTGTGTGCCTCGCCACATGGACGGTAGCAACAGGATAATTTGCCACCAATGCTCGTATTCCAGGCTATATAAATCCAAACGTTGGTCATCAATTGCGGCGTCATCAGCCACTGCCAAACCGCCACCATAGTACCGTCCGTTCCCAATAGAAATTTGTACAGTTCTTACAATAATGGAATCCCCCTTTATGCGAATCTCTGCCCGAAAGGGTCGAGCTTTCCAAACAACTTTAATTGCTGTAGCCGCATAAGCCAATACTCCCCACCGACGCTTGACATTTTTGTCCAGTTGGTTAGTAATTTGTACGCTGAGTCCGAGACTGGCAACGTTAAAGAAGTGCTTATGATTGACCCGACCCAGGTCAATTCGTTGGCTGTAACCCATAGCAATAACCTGGCAAGCTTGGGGTATGGACTGGGGAATTTTCAGGGTACGGGCGAGGTCATTGGCGGTTCCTAAAGGGAGAATACCTAAGGGCAGTTGAGTATCTACTAACCCTTCTATTGCTGCATTCAGGGTGCCATCCCCACCTCCAATGATGACTAAGTCAACGCGATCGCGATATCTGCGGATAGTGTCCGGTAATTGCTGAGGTTTCTCCGTTGACTCTTCAAACAGCTCGAAGTTCAGCGCTTGCAACTGGCTGATCACTTGGGTAAGAGTCTCTTGTCCTCGCCGGGAATGACGATTTACCAGCAACAGCGCTCGCTTGGTCATGCTGTGACTTATCTTTTTGAGAGTACTCAAATAACTCTTACAAAATTTTTTTCAAAAAGTCAAAAGTCAAAAATTAAAGTCACAAATAAAACCCCATAAATAAATTTAGGGGATTGCACCCTATGACGCCGTTATTGGGAAGCACCGTTCAGGTGTTTAACAATTACCTATTCTTTCATCTCCATAAATAAATTCTGGGGCTTCCAACAATCGAGCGTCTCGAATATTTTTTTTGATTTTGCATATATCACTTTTGACTATCATTCATACTTTTGTAGTTATTAATGACCTGCGTTGTAGGTTGGCTATCTAAAATTGATAACGAACACTGAAGTGTATGCCGTTATCCTGAGCATTTTCACCCCGATCCTTAAGGTTAACCAGTGGGTAGCCATAGTCGAAGCGGAGGGTCAGTCGCGGCTGCGGCTCCCAAATTACCCCAAGCCCAATACCAGCTAAAAATCGTTGTGATGGCAAAAACGGGTTGATTGGATTATCATCGACGTTCCAGACAATCCCCGCATCGAAAAAAGGAGCTAGCTGAAAGATAGCCGCACCAGCTTCGTTTCGCTCAAGAGTAATGCGGTCTTCGATGGAGAAGCGCACGCCATTGTCGGCCGCCCGGATGTTTTGCCGATACCCCCGTAAGGATTGACCGCCACCAATTACGAATTGTTGGGAGGGCAATAAGCTATCGGGCGTCAACTGGATATCGGCTCCTACAATTAAAAAGTTATTCTCATTAAGAATTTGTACGCGCTGCACTTGACCTAGCCAGCTGAAAAAGCGTCCATCGGGTTCAGGGGAGGGATTAATCGTGGCACCGAACAAGCCGGTACCGATACTAAAAAGCGATCGCAAAGACCAAGCGCCCCTAACATCGCGGCGCAGGTAGTCTTGCCCAAACCTGATCACGCTAGTGTTAGTAATACCGTTAGCGTCAGCACCAGGACTGATGAAAAAGCCAGGAAATGCGACGGATACGGACTTACTTTCCTGGACAGCGAATCCTAACGACAGGGCAAATTCTTCACGGGGAGTGCGTATCAGTGGTTGTTGAAAACTAATCTCATATAGCTGGGAGTCACCCTGAATATCAGCAAACGTGAGAGTGGGGTCAATAATTTGATTACGAGAGAGAAAGGTTCTTAGTTGTACAGCGCCGTTCATGGCATTGACCGGCAACCGATAAGTAAATTCAAAGTTATCAGCGCCCCCCTGCGTTGTGTGGTAATAGGAGCCAGCAATTGCATCTCCTAGACCGGTGATGTTGCGATAAAGCAAGTTGAGTCCCAATCGTTCGGAACCGACACTGGGTGGCGAGTAGTTATCAATGCCTACATTGCCTTCAAAAGGGTCAGCTTCGATAACGCGAACAATAAGGATGCTCTGTCCCACTCGGCTTCCCGCTCGCAGGCTGGCTTCTACATTCTCAAACAAGGGATCAGCTCGTAGCAACCGCAATTGGTCTTCCAGTTTCGCCGTATTTAGAGGTGTCCCGGCACCCAGCTGCACACGGCTGCGAACATAATTGGGATTCAATCGACGCGTTCCCTCGACTTTAATCTCTTCCAGACTCCCCTCTATAACGCGAATTTGCACAATGCCATTGGTAATTGCCTGGTCTACAAGAATTGCTCTAGAGGTGATGTAGCCCTGATCCAGGTAGAGTTGGGTGATTTTATCTGCAACTTCTCTGAGTTGTTCGAGAGTGAGGGATTTTCCTGCCGCAGGTTGCACAATCGGATTGAGCTCGCCGGAACCAAAGATTGTGCTACCAATTACTTCGATTTTCTGGACTTGAATAGTCTGCGATTCCGAAGGCGTTGGCCGTGCTGGGGTAGGAGGCTGTTGAGTCGGTGCTGGGGTAGGAGGCTGTTGAGTTGGTGCTGGGGTAGGAGGCTGTTGGACTGGTGGCTTTGAGTCGGGCTGTACTGGTGCTGGGATTGGGAGTGGTTGGAGGAAGCGCTCTTGGTTCGGGTTGGGTTGTAGATCTAAAGGGGTGACAGGTGGAGTGACGGGTTGGGTAACGGGTGGGTTCTGCGCTTGTAGGGATGTCTCGTGGGTAAGGTGTAGTAATGAGTCTTGTTCTAACTCTTGCTGCTTCAACACAGCGCTGTTAGCGAAGCGAGGTGTTGCCCAGTAGGATGCGGTAGTGTCTAAGGAGCCAGGAGTAGCTACCGTATAAGCGATGAGTGAAGCCGAAGAGCCTTGCGTAAAGGGCATCGCATCAGCAGAAGGTTGTTTAGCTACTATCGCACTATAGCGATCGCTTCGCGGTAGCAAGTCTAGTTCCTCCGGAGCCACTAGACGGTTTTCATGCTCGTTAGCGCAGCCAGACGTAGCCGAAGGCTTGATGCGATCGCTTGTTGGCACAGTAGACGCTAACGCGAACTGCCGCAGGCATTGTATCTCGTCAAAAAGTTTGATGTTACTGACTTGGTCTGTAGGCACCTCAGCCACCTCTGGTAAAGAAGCTGGAGTTACCGCCAATGCACCTGTAGCACCCGTACAAGCAATTCCTACACAAAACGGAGCGAGTTTCTGACAAAGAGGCTTTGCTTCTACCCTTAGTTTTCGGCTTCTGCTTTGCAATACGATGAACGCTGGCTCCTTGGACACTACCGCGTCTGGCTGAACTTTGTTCCGCTGCGAAGAAGCTAATGGAGTCGCTGCGCTGTTTTCCTGCTCGTTACCTTTAACCCTGGGCTGTACGCGAACAGACCAGGCTGGCATAAACGCGAGCGTACCCTTAATTAAAACCTCACACCAAAGCAATCCCTTCTTCGAGTGCATCGAGTCTATTATTCTCCTTGGGTCGATATGTTTACAGACTTCAGGTGACAACCAATGGTAAGCGATTGAATGCCCCAAAAAGCCTACCCCGGATTATTGAAACAAGCTAAAATATTGCTCTTTCATGGTTATAGCTGATTGGTTCTCCTTCTTAACCCACTTGGATTACGATAATTAATCACTTTTGACTTACTCTAAGTAGGAGCGAGCTACGGTAGAACCAGGGTAGTGAACTAAAAAGCGAACCCAAAGCCGAGGGTCTTAAGAGCATCGCGCGGCTCATTGCGGATTGGCAGTTATCCTTTGGCTTAAGGTTCCACTTCTGGCCAAAGTCTTTCTAGCTGACGCTGCCATGCCGCCATCACTTGTTCACGAGACTCTGATCCTTGATCCAGGTCGCCCATTAGTCCTTCTCGATAAAACCGCTCTAGAGTTTGGAGTGTTGCTTCAAGGGATTGCCCTTGCTGCTTTGCTGCCTGGATGATTTGACGAATACGATTGTCAACGAGCAGGTCGAAGCTGTCGGATAAACCTCGCTGACGTAGAGATATCAGTCGTGTGACTGCTGCACCGAAGTCCTCAGGGTCAAGAGTCTCACGGTTATGTTGGAAGACGCCCCAAAGAACATTTTGATTGAGGGCATAACGGGTTTCCTGAGTATCATCAAAATTAGCTTCTAGTAGCTGTTCAACAAATGGTTGAGCTTCCCCGGCCGGCGCGATGGGAATCAGGATGCGTAACCAAGACTGATCTTCTGAGAGTAATACTAAAAGTCGTAGCTGAGGCAACTCTACCTGCCACGCACCGGGTTGTGTCGTCTGAACAGTTGCTGCACCAAATAGTTCTGTAAGCTTATTGGTAATTTCTTCAGGTTTCATTGTCCTTAATTAAAATAATTGGAGATAGCAAGCCGCTCATTTTGGGAAATCTGAAACAGTTGTCGCACTGGGTTTGCTAATGCTTTCATACTGTAGTCGGATAGTAGGCTATTGGCGATATCTCTAGAGTGGGTTTCAGTTGCTTACACCAAAGGGTAAGGAAACGATAATACCCTTGACCTTTAAAAACCTGTATTGAACCTGAATGAGAACTGCTATACAAAAGAACCCCCCGGCGATTGCCAGGGGAGAAATTTAGAAGTATGAAGTGTAAATTATAAAACCCAAACAAAAAGTGCTTGATTCACTACCTAATTTTCTTCAATCTTCAGCCTTCAATTTTTAGGTAAGCCATTCTGGAACGGCTTCTTCCTTGGTGTTGGTGTTACGCGACGGTGTCTCGCGGGTGAATTTCATATGGATTGAGCGAGTCTGCTCACCATCCGCAGCCACTGCCATGATTGGGTAGTCAATCAGGCCATCCTGGAAGGACATCTGGAAGCGGAAAGTACCATCTGGGTTCAGCTTGATGGGACGACCACCAATGGTAACGGTGGCATCAGGCTCGGTGGCACCATAGACAATCAACTCAGCATCCGCAACTAACCAGAACTGGCGAGGACGAATCGGAGGCATGGAAGCGGAGAAGCCAACACCGGACATTCCCACCCCGGACATGGTTAAACCAGACATTGTTGGTACAGCCCACATTCCAACGCCAGAGGGGAAGACGTAGGAGCTGATTGCCTGCTCGTGAACCGGAACTTGCTGCATGGAACCATACAAAGAACCGGCCACTCGCTGAACTTCGGCAGATTTCGCCATGCCAAAGATTTCGTCGTAAATGGGGTTGCCAGCCTCTGTCTGTGCACCCACTCCTCCTGTTGCCATCCGCTTGCTGGGGGGCACCAGTGCGTAGACCGTTTTGCCAGACAGGTCTTCATCCCAACTGACGGTAATGAATTGGTCTTCAATCCAGTCGGAGGGATAGACGGGAGGAACATGCACTGGTGTGGAACGAGCGAGAACCAGCCAGCGACCATCAGCACAGCGATAGCCAATATCAACAACATAATCGCGATCGCTCACTGGCATGGGCAAATACCATTCCCGTGCTAGCTCGTCGCAAGGATATTCCTGGATACTATGGGGCGCTTGGTACTCAAGGTTGATGTCGGTGACATCATAAATCCGCAGAGCTAGTTGTTGTCCTCCCTGACGCCGCAGGTCTTCTTTATGCTCATTAGGAATATCCCAATAGCTGTAAGTCCATTGTGGGTCACGGGGCATTAGGACAATCCGGCTTTCACCGTAGCC
>DATNPI010000310.1:0-6841 GCA_036703325.1 Coleofasciculaceae cyanobacterium | reverse complement strand
GACGGTGTCTGAAGAAAAGGTTGTAATTGATGACAAGCGGAGTACGGAAGATGTTGATGACAAGGCGTAGGCTGAGTCTGCTAACGGAGATAAGTTGCGATCGCCTTCAGGATGTCAGGATTGGGTACACCGAGAAGAGGTCAACTGAAGGCTGAAGTATTAAGCTGCTGTGCATCTAACCTTGCATAATTTAGACTTGGGTTTTCTGTTCGCTATCCGTTGCAACTGACCACGGACGTGCGGATAGTAATTACTCATAGCGAAGGTTGATTTTCTAGAGCATTAACTAACAGAATTACTGTAATACAAGGTGTGACAGGCATTTCGTCAAGTCTCTGAAGATTTTCCCAGCCCTCGACGAATCCCTAACGGCTGACTTGCCAAATCTGGATAGTTTTGTCATCCCTACCACTAACAACAGTTCGTCCATCTGGGCTAAAAACGACAGAATTAACACAGCCTGACTGTCCTTCCAAGGTGCCTAACTCCCGCCTGGTACTCATATCCCACACTTTAATGGTATTGTCCCCACTACCACTTACAAGGGCATGTCCATTGGGGCTAAACGCCACAGAATAAACTGAGCTTAAATGCCCCTTGAGGGTGTACTTCCCCGTAGCGGTGCTTAGATTCCACAGCTTAATAGTTTCGTCGCTACTGCCACTAGCAAGGGTTCGTCCATCTGGGCTAAACGCCACCGAAAGAACCTCGCCTAAATGCCCTTTGAGAGTACGATTTCCTAGACCAGTGGCTAAATTCCACAGCTTAATGGTGTTGTCATAGCTGCCACTGGCAAGTAGCTTGCCATCTGGGCTAAAAGCAACGCAATTAACATCCCATAAATGCCCCCTAAACGTGCCTAACTCCTGACCAGTGTCCACATCCCACAGCTTGATGGTGCTGTCCTTACTACCACTGGCAAGGGTGTGGCCATCGGGACTAAAAGCCACGGAACTAACATCGTTTAAATGCCCTTTAAGGGTGTAAACCTTCTTTCCAGTGGTCACATCCCAGAGATTGATGGTATTGTCCTCACTTCCACTGGCAAGGGTTTGTCCATCCGGGCTAAAAGCTACGGAGCGCACATGTCCTGAATGCCCTGTGAGAGTGTAGATGACTTCACCGTTGGCAATATTCCAAATCCTTACGGTATTGTCTTTACCAACAAACAGACTGAAGAAAGCTCCACTACCACTAGCTAGCGTCTTTCCATCGGGGCTGATGGCAACAGACAAAACTGTGCCTTTGGAACCATAGAGGCTAGCAATTGGGGAAATACTTTTATAGGGAATTCTGGGTTTGGCTTTCTGTCCCAGAGGTGTCCGGGGTAGCTTACCAGAACTGGGCGGTCGAGGGATTGCTGTACCCCTAATACGTTGTCTTCCTGGCTTGGGATTTAAGGCTTGCATCACTTCCCCAGCAGATTGATAGCGTTGCCTGACGGGACTTTGAATCATCTTGTCGAGAATGTGACCTAGTGAGTCGCTCACCGAATTGTTGACTAGGTAATGCCGCCATACAAACGTACTCTCGATTACGTCGTACAGGTCAAATGGCTCTATTTCTGTCAATAGATAAATGCAGGTGACGCCCAAACTGTAAAGGTCGCTGGCAAAGACGGCTTTCCCAAAGCTCTGTTCTGGAGCGGCATAACCTGCAGATCCGATAGTTGTCCCGGTTTTGCCTAGAGCTGTTCCAGTAGCGAATTTAGCTGCACCAAAATCCACTAGCACCAGATTCCCACTTGCCTTAACCCCCCCCGTCTCCTCGTTAGTAAAGGAGGGTATCGAAGGTGGGAAGACTGGAGGGATACGACGCCGAATAATATTCTCTGGTTTGATATCCCGATGGATTACCTGTCCATCATGGATAAATTGCAGTACGGGTAGTAGCTCAAAAAGGAGGTGGCGAATCTTAGATTCTCCAAAAGCGCCCATTTCTGCTAACTCTTGGGCTAAGTTTTGCCCGTCGATGAATTCCTGCACGATGTACTGACGCTCATCTTGCTCAAAATGTGCTATTAGTTCAGGAATCTGAGGGTGTTTGCCCAACTGTTTCAAGCGCTCTGCTTCCTGGTGAAACAATTGTGCGGCTTGGTCGGAGTCGTTTTGCCCTTGGGGGTAAAACTGCTTAATTACGCAGCGTGGTTTGGAAGACTGGCGCTCATCCTCAGCTAAGAGAGTTCTACCAAAGCCGCCTTGACCGATGAGCTTGATGGCACGGTATTGATCTGCTAGTAACAGCTTTGTGTTGCAACTTTGGCAAAATTTGGTTCCACTAGGGTTGTAGGGATTAGAGCAATTTGGGTTGAGACAGTAGCTCATAGAGACGACAACCAATTGACTCTATGATAATCCCTGCCAGACAAGCAACTGGACAGCTAGTTATTAAGGTAGGTGTTGTTAAGGGCGATCGCTTCTGCAACTCCCACGCGCGATCGCATCACCCTACCGTCAAGCTCATCGCTTGGACTGGCTAACCGAATCTTAGCCAAATGCTAGAAACTATAGGGATGAGCCGACATCTAATCCGTCAAAATTCCTTATGCGAACCCTTGCTGAAATCAATGACAAAATTCGTCGCCAATGTGCAGTGGTGTGGACAGTAGAGGAACTGAAAGCACGGGTAGCAGAAGTTGGTGTTACTCAGACGGCAAAGGAAGTTGATGTTATCACCACCGGCACCTTTGAGCCAATGGAGTCTTCGGGAGCAATTATTAACTTGGGGCACACAGACCCCCCCATCAAGATTCGTAAGTGCTGGTTAGATGGTATCCCAGCCTACGCTGGCTTTGGAGCAGTAGATTTGTATTTGGGAGCAACTCAATCCGTAGATTATACCGATGCTAATGACGTCCCAGACGTTGAGGAATCAAGAGAGCGCGGCGGCGGTCATGTAATTGAAGACTTGATTGCGGGTAAATCGGTACAGCTACGAGCGATTGGGCAGGCGACAGATTGTTACCCCAGAGCATCTTTTGATACCACTATCACTCGCGAGACGATTAATCAGTTTTACTTATTTAATCCTCGCAATGTTTATCAGAATTTTATTGTCGGCGTCAATGGAGGCGATCGCCCCTTGTTCACCTACCTCGGCCCCTTGCAACCCCGACTCTCAAATGCTGTCTACTCCAACCCAGGTTCGATCTCCCCCTTGCTCAATGACCCAGACCTCAAGATAGTTGGTGTTGGGACTCAGATCTTCCTGGGTGGGGGCATTGGCTACATTGCCTGGGAAGGCACTCAACACTTCCCACTACAAAAACGCCTTCCTAATCGGACACCAGTGGGCCCAGCGGCAACCCTTGCTTTAATCGGGGATGCCAAGCAGATGAGCCCAAAGTGGGTGCGGGGTTGCTACTTCAAAAATTATGGCCCTTCTATGATGCTGGGCGTTGGCATACCATTACCTGTCTTAAGCGAAGAAGTTGTCAACTGTTGTGCCATACAAGATAAGGACATTGTCGCACCAGTTGTGGATTTCTCCATTCCCCGGCGCGTCCGTCCTACCTTCGGTTTAGTGAGTTACGCTCAGTTGAAAGCTGGTCGTATCACGGTTGATGGCAAATCAGTACGGGTTGCTCCTCTAGCTAGTCTTTTCCTGTCACGGCAAGTAGCGTTGGAATTGAAGCAGTGGATAGAGAGGGGCGAATTTACCCTTACTGAACCAGTGGCCTCGATTCCGATGAACCGCTCCTTTCTCCCTCAAGATCGGTGGGGTTCTCAAATTGCCTTGGAATAATTAGCTATTAGGTTTCTGGGTTTTGGCGGTGAGAGAAGATGAGTCAGGACTTACGCACTCACCCCCCAACCCCTCAAATCTGGGGAAGTTAGATCTTATTCTCCCCTTTCGTTGGGAGGTTAGAGGGGCTAATCGGCCGATATTACGTAAGTCCTGTAAGTGAAGCAGTAGGAGAAAATCCTCTCACTCTTACACAGGGCCTCTACTTTCTTATGGCAAAGATTTTGCACCCTTGAAGAGCGGAGTATGTACTGAAAAAAACCCCTCCTCTCCCACTGTTTCTCTCACGCCTCTGTCTGGGTCAAGAAGAATTCCCAGAAGTGCTACCTCCGCCTCGTTGTTCGCTGCGCTTGACTGGTTTGGGTACCGGTTCTCGGCGCTTGGGTGGCGTTGCTGCTGCTGCTGGTCGCTCTCCCTTGCGAACGGGGCGCTGGTTTGAGGTACTCTTTCTGGCGTCGGGACGCCTTCCTTTGAAAGGTGGCCTCCTTCCTCCTCCCCCTGGCCGCTTCTTAGCGGGCATCAAACCGATGTCATTAGCTTCCTGAATCTGCAAGGTATTAGCCTGTAGCTGTATATGCAAATCCCAGAAGTGACCAACGACTCTGTCTCCAAGCAAACCTTGCAGCTTTAACTTGAAAAACTTGGTTTTCTCAGACTCTTTACGGGGAGACTGTTTAATTTTAACGACTACTTGTTGCTCCTCCCGCGACTGGTAGATTACCTCGCCGCGAATGGAAAAATAGCCATCTTGGAGAACCGATGAACTGTCAGGTTCAGACACGTCTAGAGACGTTTCTTCTTCTGGTTTCTCCGGTGCTTCCTCAGTAGAGGGGGATTCGGTAGACTTTGTTTGACTAAGTTTTTCGGGTTCCCAGACGCCAACAATTTGGACGTGCAAGTTACCATCTTCTTGTCTTGACCGGGGATAAACAACCCAGAGGTGGGCTTGGTCTAAACTCAAATGATTCTTGACCAAGCTCATCACCCGACCAAGTAAAACCGCATCAATCAATGTTCCATCGGTAGCAAGTAATGTCCCCCGCGTCAATTGCTCTGCGGAAGGCATATATTGTCCCCGTATCAGTCCGATTGCTCGGTACTGCATGGGTTCACTGGGCGGAGGGATTGGTTGCTGTCGCTGAACATCTAGTGGCATTATCCCGATCGAGTCAGCTGTGGCAGCTGAGTTGATATCGTTTGAAGAATCGTCTGTTGGCGTTTCTGGGTGCTGGCTTTGCACACTGTGAACCTCTGGCGGTTTTTCGCCAGAGGATAGGGGTGAGTCGGGAGACCGATTCACGGAAGAACTCATATAACCTCCTAGCGGCGGAGACAAATTCCGTATGGGAGTTGGGCTGACGTCAAAAGCGTCATTTTTTACACCATCTAGCTGTTTAGTGCAGCTCTCAGGAGCAGTGCCCTTGGAGAAAAGCAAGCAAAAAGCAGGAAGGTGAGTGAGCTTGGTATCAGTCTGCCCATTGTACAAAATGCAGTGAGATGACTGGTATATCCGTAAAGTTTATGGAATCTTTATTCGGAGAAGCCTGCACCTGATTAAATCCAGCTCAATGCTCTCAATATTCTGGCACGGTTCATGTTTAGGGAACTGGAAAATCCCCAAGTCGGTTCATAATGTCATTAGAGTTCAAAAAAGTTTCGTGTCTCAAAAGCGTAATCCTTGGTTAAGTGTGGTGTTGGTGCTAGCAGTGCTAGCATTTGTGGGTATTTCGATGATTCCCTTGCTGGGAACCGTCTTCCAGGAAACTCAACCCACTGCCAAAGCAACATCAGCCGCAACGCCATCTATTCCATCGGATCAGCGAGCTGAATTGGAAGCTCAAGCTAAGGGTTATGAGCTGGTTGTGCAGCGAGAGCCACAGAATACAGCAGCCTTACGAGGTTTGCTGGAAGTACGGCTGAAGATGGGGGACATCAAAGGAGCCATCCCTCCCCTGGAACAGTTAGCCAAGACAAATCCAGATCAGACTGATTATGCGGTCTTACTGGCTCAGGCAAAGCAGCAAACTGGCGATCGCGAGGGAGCCGCTCAAACCTACCGCACCATATTAGCCTCGAAGCCTGGGAACTTAAATGCTTTACAAGGACTTGTGAGTCTGCTTATTCAGCAAAACCGTCCAGAAGCGGCAATTGGTCTACTACAAGACACGTTAAAAACGTCAACGCAGGTTAACGATATTAAGCCGGGGACTGTAGATGTTATTTCAGTACAGCTGTTGTTGGGTCAGGTTTACGCCAACCAGAAGCGCTTTGCTGAAGCGATCGCAATTTATGACGAGTCCATCAAGGGGAACAAACAAGATTTTCGACCCGTGCTGGCTAAGGCATTGATTCTAAAAGAACAAGGTAAAACCGCTGAAGCCAAACCTCTGTTTACAACAGCTGTTTCCCTAGCACCTCCTCAATACAAAGACCAAGTCAAGCAGTTAGCATCCGATACACCACCACCTGCCAGTTCTCCGTCAGCCGCTCCCAACACCATACCAGCCGCTCCTAACAGCACATCAGTCACTCCCAGTAGTACGCCTGCGGCTCCCAACAGCACATCAACTACTCCCAATAACTCACCAGCGGCTCCCAACAGCACATCAACCGCTCCCAGTAGCTTACCAGTGGCTCCCAGCAGTACAACCGCCACTCCCAAAGCACCAGCTGATTCACAAACGCCAGTCGATCCCAATTAGGAACTTCCAGAAAAAAATTATCCACGGCTGTAAGGTCTAAGCCAGCTACAGCCGTGGATGGCGGTTCTCAGTTGCCTACACCATACCCTCAGGACTTACGCATTTTAAAGAAATTATGTCATTCTGAACCCAGCGATAGCGAAGTGAAGAATCTCCCAGATTCTTCACTACACGGAGCCTGCCCTCGAACGAAGTCAAGGGTTTCGTTCAGCATGACACTCAGGTGTTGCGTAAGTTCTGACCTAAGGGCAGGGATAATACCCCATTGGTGTCAACTTAAAGAAAGTTGCCGTGGAGGATTTACACTTGTGTAAAGAAAAAAGGAAGGCGCTAGCCACCTGCAAGGGCAGAACATAGGAAGGAGTGACTAGGGCAACACGAAGAGTGTCTGTGAA
>DATNPI010000308.1:0-20459 GCA_036703325.1 Coleofasciculaceae cyanobacterium | reverse complement strand
ACCCCAAAGCTTGTCATCCTTGAAAATTGGCACAATCACATAAGCTTTGACCTCAAATTCCTCCAACACTTCAATTTCATAAGGAGAGTGATTAGCCGCGTGGATGTTATTCACCACCAAGCTTTCACCGTTGCGATACGGCCCCCCCTGAGCTTCTTGCACATCGATCCTGGGCCAGATGGCTCCGAGATCAGAACCCTCCGAAGAATTCCAGCCTTTGGTCGCCGACTCAGCGACCAATTCACTACTCCAATCGGCATTGAAGCGATAGAGTGCTACGCGATCGCATTTCAGCAGTAGCCGGGTTGCTTGGTTGCTGACGCGAAAGATGGTGTCTATGTCTTGAGACTGAAGAATTTTGGGGATGATTTCGGCTACCGAATTGCTGACTTTAGCGGCTTTAGCCATCTGGTCGGATTGTGCCTGCAACTGCGCCAGGTAATCTGTCTGCTGTAGAGCTGACCCAAGTTGACGACCAATGTTAGCCAGCAACGTGAGTTCACTTTCTAACCAATGCCGAGGTCCGCTGTGTTGAAATGCACTCAGCAAGCCCCAGAGCTTCTCCCCTTGTTTGATGGGTACGATCAGGAAGGATCTGACGCCAAAGTACTCCAAAATTTCCACATGGCATTCGCTTAAACCAGCCAGGTAGACATCATCCGCAACAAAGGATTCGTTGTTGGCGAACCTGCCGCCATTGTGTTCCTTGATATAGGTGTCTTCCCAAGCACTGCCGACGAGTTTGGGCCATCCTCCCGACTCAGACTCATAGATAAAGTCGCCGAAATAGTCTGGACGGAACTTGTATATGCACACTCGCTCCACATCCAGGAGTTGCCGCACTTCTTGTACAGCCGTCTGACAAGCGCTCTCAAGGTATGTCGCACCGCTAATCTTGTCGATGATTGCAGGGAGTTCTTGCTTGTACTTGACAACTTTGGTCTTTTCTTCTACCAACTCCGCTTGCTGTAGAGCCAAGCCGAGCTGGTTACTAATCTGAGTTAAAAACCTGACTTCATCGTCTTCCCAATGGCGGGCGGCGCTGTGTTGATACGCGCATAGCAAGCCCCAGAGTTTCTGCTCTTGAAAAATTGCAACGATCGCGCAAGCTTTGATCTCAAAACCTTCATAGATTTCCACATGGCAATCACTCAAACCTGAATCGTAGCTAAGATGATCTACAACGAAGGGTTGATTGTTGCGGAATCGGCCCCCTTGGAATTCCTTCATATAGGTGTCTTCCCAAGCCGTGCCAACCATTTGCGGCAAATCTCCGGTCTGAGACTCAAACACAAAGTCACCGGAATAATCTGGGCGGAACTTGCAAATGGCCACTCGCTCCACACCGAGTAGTTTCCGGAGTTCGGAGGTCGTTGTCTTGAAAATACTCTCAATCTCGATCGTCTGGCGCATCTTGTCGCTGACGCGGGCGACTAGGCGGGCTACCGCTCGCTCCCACTCGGCTACTTTGGCGAGCCGGGTGGATTGCTCTCGTAGCTTCTCTTGGTACTCGGCTTGCTCTAGAGCCACTCCCAGTTGAGTGCCAACTTGAGTCAGCGCCCTAACTTCACCGTCTTCCCAAGCACGAGGGCCAGAGTTTTGATAAACAGCTAATAGACCCCAAAGCTTTCCCCCTTGGACAATTGGAACAATTATGTAGGCTCTCGCTTGATATTGCTCCAGAAGGTCAATATAACAAGGTGTAAAGCCTGCTTGGTAAATATCATCGACAACCCTGAAGTTTGCTCCCTTGGCATACATTCCCCCCTGAGTTTGTTGCAAATAGGTATCGGCAACTCTCGCTCTGCCACTGCCAAGGATTTTTGCACTGCACTCGCTGACATTTTCTCGCAGGAGCGGGTTTTCAAGCTGTTCGATCATCAGAGCAGTCCAATTACTAGCGACTGACTCGGCGACAAACTCACCACTCCAATCGGGTTCAAAGCGATAGACAACCACACGTTCAGCTTTTAGGAAGTCTCGAACTTGTTGAGTTGTGGTCTTGAAAATGGTGTTAATGTCCAGGGACTTGCGAATTTTGTCGATCACTCGAACAAGCGCTTGCTCCCGTTCTGCGGTTTTGGCAAGTTGCACAGCTTGAGTCTCAACTTGTTCCAAGTACTCCGCCTGCTGCAAGGCCACCGCCAGTTGATTAGCAATTTGAGAGAGTACCTTAACTTCACCCTCTTCCCAGTGCCGTGGTCCACTGTGTTGAAACGCCGAGAGCAACCCCCACAGCTTCTTCCCTTGGAAGATGGAAACCACCATGCAGGATTTCACCCCAAAGTATTCCAAGGCTTCCACATGGCAATCGGTTAAGCCCCCGTTGTAAACATCATCGACGACTAGGGCTTCATTGTTGCGGAACCGACCACCTTGGTGTTCACTTAAATAGGGGTCTTCCCAAGCGCTGCCCACCAGTTTCGGCCAATCCCCGGACTCCGACTCCACGACGAAGTCGCCGAAATAGTCGGAACGGAACTTGTAGATGGTCAAGCGCTCTACGCCGAGGAGTTTGCGGACTTCCTGGGTGGTTGTCTTGAAAATCGTGTCGATATCCGAGGTTTGGCGAATCTTTTCGATTACCTTGGCAGTTTCTCGCTCCCGTTTTGCCTCTTGAGCCAGTTGTTGAGCCTGTTTTTGCATTTCGGTGCGAAATTCCACAGATTGCAAAACAAGACTTAGTTCGGTAGCAATCTGGTAAAGCAGATTAATTTCAGCTTCCTGCCATCGCCGGGAAACACCAGAGCATTGCTGTAGAACAAGCAAGCCCCATACTTGCCCCTCCAAGAAAATTGGCAAACTGAGGCTGGCTTTGACCTGGAACTTTTGCATCAGTTGGAGTTGGTAGGCACTCCGAGCCTTCTGGTAAATATGCTCCAAGGCAACAACTTGCTGTTGTTGGTAATCTGAGCGATTTTGAGCACCAAAGGCGATCGCATTCACAGTTTCGCCCAAGCTGGGGGTATAGCCACCCACCATCATCTCGGCTACGACCACACCCTGGTTATCTGTCTGGAATTGGTAGATCAGTGTTCGATCTACCTGTAAATGCTGACGAACCTCACTCACCGTGGTTCGGAACAGGGCATCCAAATTTTGGGCGTAGCGCATCTGATTGGCAAGGGATAATAGCCACTGGCGATCGCGCTTTAATTGCTCCTCTGTAGCCACAGGCAGGTGACTCTTCGACCCGGTTTGCAAGCTTTGAACCCACTTTTCCAGTTGGAGAATTTTCTCATGGGTCTCAGGTTTCGCCGTGTCTCCCGCCTGTTCGATGTCGGCTTTGATGGCATTTACTAACGTCAAAGCTTGGTGTGGACGCTCAAAATTACCATTAGCTCCGGTTGGTGTAGTATTGCCATTAACCTTGTTCGCTGAGAGGTCAAAGTGAGATACTGGCTCCGATGGCTCAGCGTCTTGTAAAACTGGAGCAAAATCTTCTGTGGTCATATCGCTATCGCTATTAACTAAATCGCTGTGTCTAAGGTTTGTCATGATTGACCTCTACATCGAACTGTCAAAGTAGATGACTTCCCAGAAGGGCGCTGTAAATAGTTGGGGAATGGAGACGACACGGGGACATGAAGACGGAGAGACACGGCGAATTTTGGGCAACTCACCACATTAGTGAACCTCTCCCCTTCTGGGCGTCAATCTCCTCTAATCTCTAAATACGCCTGTTCAAGAGACTCTTCCCCGGTGTACCTGCCACAGGGGACACTGAGTAATGGCTGTGACATCTAAGACCGTACCGCTACTCCCAGGCAGTGCCCCTAGGACAAAGGGCAAGAGCTTGGGTGGAAATAAGCCTGGAGTTGCTGGCTGGAGTTGCTGCAATTCATGTAACTCAATATCCTGGACTCGCTGCACCGCCAGACCCATAGTCTGACCATTGACCTGAACCACCATTGCCATAGGGGTTGGCAACACTCGTTCTTGCTGAGATAGGGGCGGATAGCCAAGAAGATGGTTCAAGTCGATAAGCCAGAGCATTGTTCCCCGCCAATTGCAAATTCCTAAAACGCAACTAGGCATTTCAGGGACTGGTAAAATTTCCGCCACGTTCACCCTAATAATTTCCATGATCTGCTCCAGGGGAAGTAGCGCACTGTCTTCAAGACCAAGGGGGAAGCGAAGCAACCTCTGGCGGGTTTCTGGGGGCAGTGGGTCTAATGTCAGCAAGTCAAGACTGGTTGCGCTTGAGCTGACAAACATTTGGCTGAACATATTTTTCTTGGTTTATTGTTATTTGTTGTTAGTTATTTGTTATTAGGCAAAGAAGAACTAACAACTAACAACTAGCAACTAAACAGCCGTCAATTGCTGGATTGTTTGCATCAGTTCTTTCTGGTCTACCGGCTTGGATATATAGGCATCAGCCCCCAGCATCGAACCCCAGAGTTTGTCTGCATCGGTTCCTTTGGTTGAGCAAATCACCACTGGAATTTTCTGGGTACTGGAATTAGTCTTGAGTTTGCGGCAGATTTCAAACCCGCTTTGACCTGGCAAGATCACATCCAGAATCACTAAATCCGGTTTGGAGCACTGGAGTTTGATCTGAGCCTCCTCGCCACTTGTGACACTGACCACGGTTAAACCCGCCTGCCTGAGGTAACGAGTCAACACCTCGGTTTCCGTCAGACTATCTTCTACCAAAAGGACTGTAGTCATAAAACAAGTTACTGCAATACAAAACTCTTCAAATTCATTACTGTTGGCTTCAAACCTGCTGATTTGGAGACCAAGTCCGAGGTGTTTGCAACCTCTGGGATGGGACAGACGTTGAAGCTGGTAGATACCTCTGCAAAGTTGCTAGTACCTTCTCCTTTTCAATAGGCTTGGCTAAAAAGCCGGAAGAGCCGACCATTTTTGCCCGCACTCGATCTACAATCCCGTCATTACTGGTGAGAATAATCACAGGTATGTCTTTGAAAACCGAAACACGGCGAATTTGTGCACAGATTTCATACCCGTTGGCAACAGGCATGACTAAATCCAAGAAGACTAGGTCAGGCTTGTTCTCTAGCAATATCGGCAGTGCTTTCACCGGGTCCTGAACACTGATGCACCGATAACCAGCCTGAGCCAGAATCTGATTCATCATCTGGCTATCAATCCTGCTGTCATCGATAGAGACCACTAGGGGTGCAGTCGGTTGAGGTTGAACCGGACTTACGGGTGGAGGGACAGGTGCTGGCTCAGGCTTAGTAGGTGTAACTGTTTTAACGTAACAACTCAAGTCCCCAACTTCGATCACTTCTATCGATCCTTTACGGATGTAAGGCATGATTGATTGGGTCAGGGGTAACAGGTTCTGTTTCAACTTGACCGCTAAGTCCCTGAACGTCTGATTGCCATCTACTAGGGCGACCAGGTTATGGTAGGCCATGGGTGAGGTCTGCCATCGCAACTCCTCAGGCTTCCAAATTGCGGGAGCTAGGTTCGGGGAAATCTCTGTCAAGGCTTCCTGCTGCCAAGTTAGCCAAGCCTGCATGGCTTGCTGCCAAACCTGGTCAACTCTAATTGAAACCAATGTGAAATCTATTGAATCTAGGGTGTCTTGAGGAATCGACCTGTAGGTTAGTTGCCACTTTGCACGATGGCGGAATCGATCCCACTGTTGATGGATATCGAACAGTATCTCCGTGATGTAGCCTTCGATGACCGCCGCTATCTGCCACCGCCCGACTTGCCCCTGTCTCACCAGCTCTGCTAAGGATTGGTAATCCAGATACTGACGCGGAACAGCTTTTTGACTGATAACAGACGCTCGAAGACTTGCTAATACTTCGGTATTGATCGTAAGTCGAGGGCAATGCTGAGACAGTTGCCGAAGCAAACGCCGAATTGGATGCACCTCACTGGAAGCCCAAATCAAACCACCCATGTGGAAATACAGACTCCACCGCTCGCCTTTGGGAGCGTTGATCTCCAAATCTAACTGACCTGTAAATTTCTCTTCACTGCAACCCTGAATCCGCCTTGCCAGATCTGCAGTGGTAAGTACCTCCTGAGTTGTCATTTGGGACTCCATTGAACTAATAAACTAACAAAAGAAGAAGCCAGCATTGCTCACTACTTTAAATAACCTGAGTTCGGTACAAGAATCCGGATAACGAACGCCATGTTGCAGATGATGCGGTGGCAATAGATACGACAGGTCAAGGCTTTGATTCTTATGCCGAACTCCGGTTCACTAAAATAGCGAAGTCCAAAAAAACACGTAAATTTTATAGAAGCTACAAAAAGATAGTGTTTGAGAAAACTCTCTTTTGCAGCACACTACTCTAGTTAACTAGCCCTTGAAAACGGTCTACTATCCAAATACAGACTGCTTTGGCTAACTCATTGGACAAGTCGAACTGAACAGTGGAAACTACCCTGAGTTGGGCTTTCATTCAACATCGATGTAATGCCCATACAAGTGAGTTTGATTGTAATAAAGCCTTTGCAGATTTCTAATGCTGGTAAGCACCCAGATTCGTTGATCGTATTCTCAGTTAACTAATGGTTGAGAATACTGTTAATCAACTCATCCCATTTCAGCTTTTTCTTTTAGCCTGTAGCCCTGACTATATCGGCGTTTCGATTTTATCGTGCCTCTTAAGCTTACATTCTACTCAGGTTGATCCGCTTATGTAAAGATGCGTAATCTTTCTATGCAAACCTGTAGACATCTGCGTAATATTTGTACATGAAATAAAGTTGATAGGTAAATATACGTAACAAAAATGATGGCGTTACCGTAATAGGGTGTGTAAGTTCTAATTGGTAGAAAAACCAATAATAAATAACCCAAAATTACAGTTAACTACGAAATAATCGCGTGTACTGGGTTTCGTGAGCCATACTTGCAAGCGCTAATCCCCAGCCACAACTACTTAATTGCTCATCCTCCAAAGTTAAAACTTCTTGGGTGGCGAGAGTGACGTTGGTGCCAAGTTCGAGCAGTAGCTGTTGACCGGCGGTTTGACCGAGGGGAATCAGCTTGACACCAGCACCGATGAGATGGGATGCCCAACTGTGTAGGTAGCCCAAAACGCCTGCTGTGATATCAATTTGCCAGTAAGCAGCGGCAATCCCGAAAGCGATCGCATAATTACAAGGGGTATCCGCAGCCGACGCCAAATCCTGGATAGATGTGAGCGATGGTATTTTTTGTTGATGCGGCAAATCCAGAAGCAACCGCATCAGAGAGTTACCCATCTGCCAACTTTGCGATCGCAACTCCGCAGTTTCCTTGGCAGCTGTCATCCAAGCATTCCAGTACCCCAAAGCCTCCAAATCGTTGCTGACGACGCTTCGATACGCTCGCACCATCACCGCCGTCTCCAACCGAATTGCCCCATAGCTCAGTTCTTGCTCTAGCCATTGCCACAAGCTTTTCTGGCTGTTAATTACACCCTTGTCAACTAACGTTTCCAGACCATCCGAATAGCTATATGCACCCACGGGTAGCGTCGGACTAGCTAGTTGTAAGAGATTCAATAGAGCCAAGTTATTAGTCATTAGTCAGTTGTCATTAGTCAGTTGTCATTAGTCAAGCTGGAGTGCCTTCCACTCATGACTAATGACTACAAACGAGGAGACCATAAACGAAGGAATAATTTTTGGACAAGTCCTTAGTGACCACAAAGGATGAACCAGAAACAATATCGGTACAAGCCCCTCGGGACTTACGCATTCGCCCCCCCAGCCCCCCAAATCTGGGGGGAGTGAGATCTTGTTCCCCCCAAAGTTGGGGGGTTAGGGGGGCTAATCAACGGATATTGCGTAAGTCCTGCCCTATTATTAAACATGAGTATTTTTATACTTCATCCTTCACACTTCAGCCTTCACATGACTATGTGCGTAAGCCCCGACTTCTGGTTGAAAGGGTACAACGTCCTCTTTTACCTCCACTCCCAACTGTTCTAGCATTGCCTGTAAAACGGGGTCAGGAGACAACCGTAAATAGTCAGGAGCAACCTCTAAAGGCACATGACGATTACCCAAATGATAGGACGCCCGTAACAAATTAATCGGAGTCTGGGAGGTTACTGTGAGTACGGATTCCGGTTTAGCGACAATCCGAATAATAACGTCGCGATGCTCAGATTGCAGTAAATCCCCATCATGTAGGACAGTACCTCTGGGTAAGCGCAGATACAAGTCTTGACCATCAGGCGTCTCAAAACGGTGGCGCGTCCGGGTGCGCTCCTCGGCTGTGAGCGAGAGAGTAAAGCTGACGGTGGCGTCCACCGTAGCACTCAGGCGTTGGGTAAAAGTCAGCATTGAGAGGAACTTAAAGCAGCATTTTATCTTTGGAGGCGAACCAATTCATTTTGAATACGTTTTTGTAATTCCGAATCGGATTGGGCGCTAACAGTAATTGCATTAAATTGAGATATTGTCAAGCCATTACTTTCGCCAATCTTTTTTGATTGATTACAGTAGTTCACAGCAATATCTTGAATATTTGTTGGCAGAGCCGCAACAGAGCTGACTTCAGTGCAAGTAACGTCAGGAACATTCTCCTCCTTGGTGACTTTCTGAATTTCGCTGTAGGCAGTTTGACGGCTTGGTTCGATCGCCAGAACTGTTCTAGCGTAATTTTCTACTTCCTCAGAGGTGATTGACTTTGCCGACACTGTAGAGGTAGGGGTTGGAGAATCAGAGGCTTGATTCGAAGAACAGCCAACTAAAACTCCTGTAAGTCCGGCAAGCCAACCTATGGTACTGACAACCTTGATAATCAGAGATTTTCTACGGTATGGCTTTACTGCTGATGCACCATAGCGATCGCGTGCCAGTATTCGTCTTGAGGAAGGTTGATACAACAGAGCGAAGGGGTTCGTCATAAATGCAGATGGCACAAGAAACAGCGAAATCCTTGACTAATAGGGAGATTGAATGCTCACATCATGGTCGCAAGGTTTGGTGCTGAGACAATGTCACAGCGTCCCTCTATCTTTCGATATACCTTGCACAACGTCAAGCGAGCAAACGGAGTCCTCAGTCATTAGCTGATGACACCGACTCTCTTGTATAGGTTGACGGAGTCCCTAGTGACTATTGACTAATGACTAGTGACTCATTCGTCAAACCTTATTTTTGCAGACGAACCAATTCATTTTGAATCCGTGTCCGTAAACCTGGATTTTCTTGCATAAGATTTGTAATCTCATTGAATCGGGCATTCTTTCCTTTGGGAAAATAATTTGCCACAATCGCTGAAGATTGACTACAGTAAGTTCGAGCTAGCGTTTGTGCATCGCCTGGTAGGGAATTTATGGTTTCAGGGCGATTGCAAACAATTTCTGGAACGCTACTGGAACGAAGGAGTTTTTTAATTTCGTCATAGGCAACTTGACGAACCCCCTCCATTGCCAGGACGGCCTGGGCGTAACTTCTTACCTCTTGGTTAGTAACAGCGGGTTGAGCGTAGACTGAGGCACCCAAGACGAGAGTATCGAAGTTTTTAGACAGCCCAGGTGTAAGCCCAGAGAGTAACCCAATAGCAGTGAGTGCCCCAACAACTAAGGATTGGGACAAGATTCGATTCAAGCAGAGTCCGGAACAGTAGGAAGTCATCATAATGATCGCGCACGACCAAAAAACAAGTAACTAAAACCACGAAGGCTCAGTTTGTTCTGAACTATTTTGAGGGTAAGAAGTTCCTCAGATGGTATGAAACTCTAAGTTTCAAATGCTGAATTGTCAAGAGCTTTGAGTGGAAAGAAAGACAGCTCAAGAACCTAATCAGCATGCTTCAGATTTGGCAGAGCTCTATTACCTTAGTTTGCAGGGTTGAAAGGGGGTCTGCTCCTCTTTTGAGGCTAACTTCTAACTCTAGCAGCACTCGCAGGGTTGAGGTCAATTGAGTCAGAGAAAGAGACTGCACTTCTCTCGTGAGAAAGTAAATTCGTTTGGGGTTACTCACCTCAGCAGCAGCAGCGATCGCTTTTGAGTCACGTTCTCCCTCATTGATCATCAGCTTTACCCATAACCAGGTGCGAAACTGCCCGATGATCGTAGCTACAATCCTTAAAGGGGGTTCATTTTTGTTAATCAAGTCGGCAACCAACTCTAAAGCTTTTGCTCCATCCCTGTGGAGAATTGCCGCTGCCAGTTGCAAGCTGTTTTGAGTATTTGACGTTACCAGGGAAGCAACAGTGCTTTCATCCAAAGGTTTGGCGGAAGCACCCGCGTAGATCCGCAATTTTTCCAGTTCGTTGAACAGCTGCCTGGTATCATTGCCAACTGAGTGTGCCAAAAGTTCGGCACTCCTCTGTGTTAGTTTAACGCCAACTTTTTCAGAAGAGGACTGTACTAGCTGCACCAGTTGTTCTGTCTTCCAGGGTGGGATGAGAGGAAACTCTCGGATGTGAGCGTGCTTTTGCAGCAGCTTTGTCGATTTGAGACGCCCATCTGGTCGCTGCGAGGTCGTTAGTAGCAAAACAGACTCTTCAGGAATCAATGGTAGGGTACGCTCTAGTTCTGCCAGCAGTGTTTCCGAACAGTGCTGGCACACAGTTGTCTCTGCTAACCAGACTAGACGCTTACCCATGCCAAAGGGCGGGGTCATTGCCTGATTCAGCCCCTGAATGACGGCATCGGGTTGGTCAGGGGGAATCTTATCGTAGTTAAAACTAACCCAGCTGGGGTCGAGTACTTTTTCTCGCAGGTCGTTTACAGCTTCTGTCAGGGCAAAGTCATCTTCTCCCCAATAGAGATAAATTTCTCCTTGATTCATAAGCTTCCCAGCCCTTATCCAGCCTCATTGTAGTTACGTTATAGTCATTGGCTTCTCTTAACCCTGACACAAATTCAATCAATTTATTCCACTCCTGGAAGGACGGAGATAAATTGCAGCCCCTTATAGAAGGTCGTGCCGTATCTTGCAAGGTTGTGCAAGATACTTTAAAATTATTGTATGGCAATTTCAACCGTGACGTTAAAACTTCCATTCCTTCGGCTTAATCAGTCGAAAGTGGAAGAGTTTTTGCGTTTGCAAAAGTTGAATACAACTGTTGCCAACCAGGTTCTAGAACTTCCCAAGTCGGAACGGAGAAAACTGACTTCAAAGGATTTCAATCACATTGAAATCGGCAGCGCCTGGATTAATCAAACTATTCGAAATGCTAATGCAGCAACAAAGCTCAAGCCGTTTAAATATCTACCACTAGAAACGAACAACCAGAATTGGAGTCTTCATAAGGTAGGTGACACTTACTCGCTGGGTTTTGGTCTGTTGCGTGGCATCAAGAAGAGAGTTCCTTTGGAAATACATCAATCCAAGCACACCGCCATTCTGAATGCTCTGCTAGAGGGAAAGGCTATTAAAGGCTCCCTCAAGCTCTGGTGTTCCAAAAAAGGCAAGTGGTATGCGCTCATTGGCGTGTCGATGGAGGTTCCCGACGTGCAGCCTGTGAGTAATTGGATTGGCGTGGATAGAGGACAAAACGTACTAGCTGTTGCTAGTACACCATCCGGTATGCCAAAGTTCTGGACGTTTGCTCATATCAGGCAAATTCGCAAGCACTATGCCTCTAAGCGGCGTAGATTGCAAAAAGCCAAAAAGATGAGGACGGTTAAACGACTAGAACAGAAGGAACGCCGGACAGTTAAGCACATTAATCATGTCATTAGTAAACAGGTTGTGCAGCTGGCCCTAGATATGCAGTGTGGCATCCGTTTGGAAGATTTGTTAGCAATTTGGCAGGCATCCAAACCGAGAAAGAAAACCAAGTCTGATGCTTTTCAAAATCCTGATTACGGGGCCTTCTATGACCTAGAGCAATTCATTAAGTACAAAGCTTTGGCAGCTGGCATACCAGTAGAAACAATTCCTGCTCCCTACACTTCAAAGTCATGTTGTAAGTGCGGGGCAATTAACCAGCGAGACAAGCACAGCTATGTTTGTAAGCGATGTGGATACCGAGGACATGCCGATCATAATGCGTCGAGAAATATCGGCGCTTGGGTTGGTTTGTCCTGCCCGATTGAGCTTCAGATGAGTTTGGCTGTAATGGTCGAATTTGTTCAGTCGGGCGGGGTCAATGACAGTCCCCTAAGCTTGGTAAGTGAAGCCAATCCCGCTAGGGATTGGTGTAGCAAGAACAAGAATTCCACGACTTGAGCGCAAGCGTAGCCGTGGGAGTGTCAATATGCCTACACTAGCTTAGGGATAAGAGACAAATTCATCTTCTCCCCATTCGAAGTAAATTGTCATAATAAACACCCACCAGCGCGAGGGGATCGAGATTGGACGAGACTTATCAAACTTATTTAAATCGGGTGGCACGGCTGACGCTACCAGCAACTTTTAAATCCCAGTTGCAGCACATCCAGGAGTCACCAAAGTTTAAGCATCACCCAGATGGGAAGATCGAGGCAGTATCCTTTCCTGGCTACACGGTGATTACGCCACCCTGGGAAGAAGAACAAGAGAATTCGCCGTTCTATACCAGCTTGCAGGAACTTCAACAACAGCTGTTGCAACAACTCGATCCGGGTTTAATGGTAGCAGTGCCTGCCGATAGCTTTCATTTAACCCTGGCGGATTTGATTTGGGACAGTGCCTACCGTGATGCAGGGCGTGAAAATCCTAATTTTGAGAAGCAACTACAAGAGCGCATACGAGAGAGCGTTCAGAAGTATCAGCAGTCATTGGCTAGCGGCAATCCTATTCGCTGGCAGCTATTAGGATTAATGATCAGACCCCGTGCGATCGCGGTGTGTTTAGTACCAACAGATGAAAACTCTTACAAGAGAGTCTTGGAATTTCGTCGGTCTATTTATCAAAATTCTGGTCTAATTGGCTTAGGGATTGAACAGCAATACCACTTTACTGCCCACATTACACTGGGATATTTTGGCGAAATCTCACCCCATCTGGATCGCGATCGCGTCCTGGGAACGCTATCAGAATTAAATCAGCAAGCGTTACCAGAGGAAGTGACGCCACTGTATATTCGACAGGGTCAGCTGCGGAAGTTTGACGATATGATGCGTTACTATCGTGAGCCTGACTGGCCAATTGTAGAGTTTTAAGTTTCCCCGGCAACACCGTAAGTAAGGCTATCTATGAGCTTGTCCATCCATCCCATCATGGAGCAGAGTTTTGCTGTGATTGACCGAGAAATCGGTGAGCACAACTTTAGTCCAGCTGAATATGCGATCGTGCGACGGGTGATTCATAGTACCGCTGACTTTGAATTTGCCCAGCTGATTCAGTTTAGTGAGGATGCGATCGCGTCTGGCATCAAAGCTATCCAGCAGGGGACACCGATTATCACAGATGTCGGCATGGTGAAACAGGGGGTAGCTGGAATGGTGGAAAGCACCTTTGGTAACCCTCTGATCGCGGCAGTCACACAAGCACCATTAGCACGACGGGGAAAGACACGAACAGAAACAGGCTTAATCCAGTGCTTTGAGGAATATCCGGGCGCTATTTTTGCCATTGGCAATGCCCCCACTGCCCTACTGTCTCTGTGCGCCCAGTTGCCAACGGCACCTATACAACCAGCTTTAGTGATTGGCGCACCTGTTGGCTTCATCTCGGTTGTAGAGTCAAAGGTTGCCCTGGCAAAAACACAGGTGCCTCAGATTCTCGTCGAGGGGCGTAAGGGAGGCTCACCCGTCGCCGCCGCTATCCTTAATGCTCTTATTGTTCTAGCTTGGGAGGATGAGGGGTTGCAGGCGGAAAGTTAGTCGGTTGAAGGTTGTCTGCAAAACCTTCAACTTTGACAACTTCCAACCTTCAACCTTCTAACCTCTTATGACACCAGTACATATTGTGGGAATTGGCTTGGATGGTGCAGCTGGGCTGACAGATACGGTGCGGCAGCTGGTGGAAGGGGCAACTTTGTTGGTAGGAAGCGATCGCCACTTAAGCTACTTCCCAAATCTCTCAGTTCCACGCTTAGTACTGGGAGATTTTGCACAGGCAATTCGAAAAATTCGCACCCAGATGGCGACGGGTGACACCAATAGTCGTATTGTGGTTTTGGTGAGTGGCGACCCACTCTTTTTTGGCTTAGGACGCCTATTGCTAGAGGAACTGCCACGGGAACAGCTGACGTTTCATCCCTATGTGAGTGCAGTTCAGCTGGCTTTCCACCGGATTAAAATCCCTTGGCAGGATGCCCGTATTATCAGTGCTCACGGGCGTTCCCTGGATGAACTGATTCAAGCGCTACAGCAGGGCGTCGAGAAGATTGCCGTGCTGACGGATGGGACGAATACGCCAAGTGCGATCGCTCGTCTGTTTCTGGCTCTAGATTTATCCAGCCGCTACGAGTTCTGGGTGTGTGAAAATCTGGGAGGCAGTGATGAGCGAGTTCAGCGCATCGCGGTGGAGGCTTTATTAGAGGAGAGGTTTGCGCCGCTCAATGTCGTCGTATTACTCCGCCAGTCTGATTCGGCTGATCAACCGTTGGATGTTGAGTCTCTACCTCTACTGGGATTACCCGACGAGAGGTTTGCCAGCTTTAGCGATCGCCCCGGCTTAATGACGAAGCGTGAAGTTCGGATTCTCATCCTGGGAGAACTGGCACTGCAACCAGAGCAAATAGTCTGGGATATCGGCGCGGGAACGGGTTCGGTTTCAATTGAGATTGGTCGCTTGTCTGAGACATCTCAGGTGTATGCGATTGAGAAAACCGCGATCGGTAGTAGCCTGATTGAACAGAACTGCCGACGCCTCCAAGTCAAAAACGTCGTCTCTATCCACGGCACGGCACCCGACATTTTGCAGCAACTCCCGGAACCCAACCGCATCTTTATAGGCGGCAGCGGCGGCAACTTGAACTCAATTCTCGATACCTGTCACGCCTGTTTAGCTCCCAATGGGATTGTAGTGCTAGCGCTGGCAACCTTGGAACATCTCAACAAAGCTCTCGACTGGCTAAACTCCTATCGCTGGGAGTATCGATTGTTACAAGTTCAGCTATCACGCTCTGTACCAGTGGGACAGCTGACCCGCTTTACCCCCCTTAATCCTGTTACAATTTTGACCGCTACGCGATCGGTTTGAGAATTAATCCCAAGTTGCGTTCAGTTATATTCCACGCGGGCATAAACTGCGCTTTTAATCACTACTGTTGAATCTGACCGCGAAGTAAAAATACCCCTTTATGCTGAAGATGGCATTGCTGAAGTTTGGCTAGTAGATATTAATGGGCAATGCTTGGAAGTTTATCGACAGCCTTCTGAAAAGGGCTATCAGACTATTTTGAAGTATTATCGGGGTCAAACCTTAACTATAGAAGCTTTTCCTGATGTTAGTTTTACTGTAGATGAGGTACTGGGATAATTGCGGCAAAAGAGTGTGGTTGAGTTTTTAAGTGGTTGGCGTATAGGCGATCGCAACTCCCTGTTTTTGCTTCGATGGCAGGTTAATGGATTTGGGAGAAGTGCCTCATCTTGGAAAATAGGCTGATCTGGAGGAGTGCGATCGCCTATTTTTTGGGTTGAGCCATAATACAGCTATTTGTTGATAGCTGCCTTGCTCCATGAACTAATTTAAGGGTCGCATCCAAGGGATAAATATGAACTATAACTCAGAAAAACATCATCGCCGCTCAATTCGTCTTAAAGGATATGACTATACAGGAGAAGGTGCATACTATTTCACCATTTGTTGTCATCAAAGGCGGTGTTTGCTGGGATAAATCGAGGATGGGTTCATGCACCTAAATCTCGTCGGTGCAACAGTTAAAGCCGTTTGGGAGAGTTTACCCCGTCATTTTCCGTTAATTGAATTGGATGCTTTCGTCGTCATGCCCAATCACGTACACGGAATTATCGTGATTACCGACAGCCCTGGTAACTCTAACCCTAACCGTAACAATAATCGCAATCCTAAGTGTAGGGGCGAAGCATTCGTGCCAATAACTGAAGTCTCACTACCGGGGTCTTTGTACACGAATGCTTCGCCCTTTCCAGGATGTAACAATGCGTCTTCACAATTTTCATCCACGAATGCTTCGCCTTTTCCAGGATGTAACGACACATCACTATCTCGTGGCACGCAATCCGATTCAATAGGAGCAATTCTTCAAAATTTCAAATCAGTAGCAACGCGCCGAGTTAACCGCATAACTCGGAATTCCGGGACATTATGGCAACGGAATTATCATGAAGAGATTATTCGTAATGAAAAAGCCTATGAAAACATCAGACGGTACATCATGGAAAATCCTCTAATTTGGGATGAAGATGAGGAAAATCCTCTTAATTTTAAACCAAAATCTTAGAAGGATTTGGATTGATTGTTTTTCCGCAGACAGGGCGAAGCATTCGCGTACAAGCATCTGGAAGTTACCAATAAGTTATTTGCGCGAATGCTTCGCCCCTACACTTTGATGACTGAATATGAACGAAGAACGTCGCAAAGCCTATCTGAATCTAATTGACGCGCTGCTGAGGTGTCCCAGTGGGAAGGAACCGCAGATTTTGAATGCTAACTCAGATTTTGTTGATGCTGGGTTGGTGCAGACAATGGAAAAGGTGGCAGAGGTACTGGGAGAGAGGGGCGATCGCAACGCCGCTAATTTTTTAATCAATATTGGCCGTCAACTGGCTGAAGCACTGGAATTGTTAGGAAATGTTACACACAGAGCAATTGCCAGGGACGAAGTGTCATCGATAGTAACACGGGAAGAATATCTCGATTTCTTGGAGCAGGTATTGAATGCAGCGGAAGATAGCAACGGCGATCCGCAAGTTGTGCATCCACTGCTGAAAGCGAATCTGGACAAGCTTGATTATAGATTTGCGACTTTGTTACGCTACAGCGCAATAGCTTACCTGTCCAAACTGGAGCCAGAACAAGCGCAACGCATGGCAGCAGTTCTTGGCAATCTCAGTGCCTTCATTAGGGGATTCCCGCTGGGCAATCAAGCCAGTAACATCGAAATTGCAATTACAGGCTATAGGGTAGTTGCCAAAGTATTTTCCTACCAAGCCTTCCCTGTAGAGTGGGCAAACCTCCAAACTAATCTAGGCAATGCTTATTCTTACCGCATCTTGGGGGAGAGAGCAGAGAATTTGGAAGTGGCAATCCAATGCTATCTTGCTGCCTTGGAGGTATATACTCACAAAGCGATGTTTGAAGACTGGGCAATGGTTCTAAATAATCTGGGTATTGCCTACCTTAACCGTATTCGGAGAGAAAGAGGGCAGAATTTGGAAGAGGCAATAAGGTGTCACTTGGCTGCATCAGGGGTATATACTCGCAAAGCCTTCCCTCAAAAATGGGCTACTACCCAGAGCCTTCTTGGCAATGCCTACCTTTATCGCATCCGAGGGGAGACAGAAAAGAATTTAGAAGCAGCAATTCGTTCTTACCGAGCTGCTTTAAAGGTACTTACTCCTGAAGGTTTTCCTCAAGATTGGGCAGATACTCAAAACAATCTCGGAGAAGCATACCGTAACCGTATCCGGAGACAGAGAGTAAATAATTTAGAAGCGGCGATCCGCTGTTATCGAGCGGCACTGGAGATACGCACTCGCGAAGTGTTTCCCGAAGATTGGGCTGATACTCAAAACAATTTGGGCAATGCCTACCTTGACCGCATTGGAGGGGACAAAGAAAAGAATTTAGAAGCGGCAATAGGTTGTTATAAGGCTGCGTTAGAAGTACGTACCTGCCAAGCCTTTCCTCAAAAACATATAGAAACTCAATTCAACCTTGGCCTTGCCTACAAAAATGCTCAACAGTTCCGTGATGCCTATGATGCGTTTGCTGCTGCTATTGATACTTTAGAATCCTTGCGCTATGAAATAGTTTATGGCTCTGGTATTGAAGAAGATAAGCAAAAACTGGCTGGAGAATGGAATAAACTCTATCAAGTCATGGTGATGGTTTGCCTAGAACTAGGCTACTATGACCAAGCCATAGAATACGTAGAGCGAAGCAAAACCCGCAACTTGGTGGAACTAATCGTAGCTCGTGACCTCCATACCATTTTCCCTCCAAACATAGCCACTCAACTCGAACAACTCCAAGCCGAAATTGCTATCGGTCAGTATCAACTCCAGGCTGCCGCCACTAATAACCCAACTGCCCTAGCACAACATCTTCAGCTGTTACGGCAGCAATGCAATAACTTACAAGCTCGCTACCTGCCTATCGGTTATGGCTTCAAGTTTGATCAATTCCAGCCAACTCTAAATCACCACACCGCTATTATCGAGTGGTACATCACCAGTGCAGGCGTCGAAACTTTTATCGTTACCCGTGATAGCCTTCAACGGCTTATCCTACCCGCCCCAGCTGATAATTTGAACGACTTTATAGATTGGGTTAGAGAGTATCTGGAGGCATACGATCAGAAAAAAACCGAGTGGATAAATAGTCTAGCCTCTCGCCTCAGCCGTCTTGCCGAGATTCTGCATCTGGAGGACATCCTAAAGCTAGTACCAGACGCTTGCGATCGCCTCATCCTGATTCCCCATCGCTTTCTACACCTATTTCCTCTTCATGCACTGCCTTTGGCTAACGGTGGTTTCTTGTGCGATCACTTTTCCAAAGGTGTAGGTTATGCTCCTAGTTTCCAACTGCTACAACTGGCGCAAAAACGAGAACGTCCAGAGTTTAGCAACTTTTTTGCCATTCAAAACCCTACTGATGACCTGCTTTACACCAACTTAGAAGTTGAAACCATCCGCTCATCTTTCCCCTCTGCCCAAGTTTTAGTGAAGCAGGCAGCAACTAAAACAGCTTTCAATGCTAGTCAAGACTTACCGTTAGCTCACTGTAATCACTTCTCCTGTCATGGTGAATTCAACTTAACATCACCCCTAGAATCAGCACTGCTCTTGGCAAACAAAGAACGCCTCACCTTGGGAGAAATTTTTGGGCTGAATCTCAATCAATGCCGCCTTGTTACCCTTTCTGCCTGCGAAACCGGCTTAAGTGACTTCACTAGCTTCAGTGATGAATACATTAGTTTACCTAGTGGCTTCCTCTATGCTGGAAGTCCTAGCGTTGTCAGCAGCCTCTGGACAGTGAACGACCTATCCACTGCCTTCTTGATGCTCAAGTTCTATGAAAACTTTCAGTCTTCCCGAAAGCAAGCTGGAGATGTAGCAATTGCCCTGAACCAAGCCCAACAATGGCTACGAAATCTGACTATCGAGAAACTCGATCGCTTTCTCAATGAACATAAACCTCAACTCGATCAAGTTCTGGCTCAACTAAGACCAGGACAACGTTTGATATTTCAAGAATCCCTCAGACAAATTAGACAACGCCAACCGCTACCTTTTGCTAACCCCTACTACTGGGCAGCCTTTACAGCCACAGGACTTTAGAATTCAGAGCTAGGCGAGTCACAAAGTTTTTTAATACCAATCTTGAATGCAAGAATACCAAGCGCTGTTGCTGTTCCAGGAGGAAATCCGGTACTAATAGCTAAAGGTTCTATTGCAGGCGCAATCAACCCAGATGCCAAAGCTTCTTTAACGTCTTCTTGACAGATTGCGGTGCGGCATTTCTGGAGCCATTCGCGTACTCCTCTGTCTGGTTGTTGTCCAGTCTCTCTCATCATCAGCAGCGTCACTGCATCCTCTACGTAGCCATCACACTGCTGAATCACATCCAGTGCTGCGATCGCTTCCGGGTACTCTCTCAATTGCTCGCGAAACTGCTCAATTTCTTCTGGTGTAACTGTGGTCATATTGTCTTCCCCATAACTAACCCGTTCTTGCTGAATCTCCCGCCGGAGTCTTGCCTCGACTTCTTGCTCAATTTTCTGCCTAAGCCTTATCTCCAGTTCTCTTTCCTTTTGTAGCTCTTTCTCCCTTTGTTTTTCGCGATCGCGTTTGGCTCGTTGTCGAATCGCTTCCTCAGCTATGCGGATATTCTCTTCAATTGGCACACCTTCAGGAGTAGACATCGGACCGTACCAGGTAGCTTCTGAGTCTGGGGGATTACGGCGGCTAAACAGAACACGGATAGCTTCATCATCATCTCGATGTGACAAGACGTAAGCTTTTAGTTCTGCTTTGCTCATGTCGTCAAAGTTCGGTTTCATCCAAAAACCTCCAAAGTCCATTACGAGATACGATAATTTGCAGCTCATCACCTGCGAAAATGTACACCTCTCCCGTTTGGTCATCAAAACGGAATAGTTGGATGTCCCGGTAGCAGTTAGACAACATCTGGCAGACACGCAGACAGGCTAAAGCTTGCTCGGCTGTTGGGTAAATGGTCAATTCCTCAATTGTTGCATGGGTACTAAAATACAATCCTGTGTACCGGATAGCGCCAGCAACCTCTTGCTCTGTTTTTGAGGAGACAATCGCTCAGACTACTTGGGAAATGCGTTAGCACTCTTCGTTGGCAGAGCTTTCAAAGAGCCGCGAGGAGATTCAAGCAATAGCAATAAGTTTAAGGATGGAGAAATAAGGGGTAAGGTCTGAGGAATAATAGTAAAGCGCCGACTCCCAATAGACAAAGAAAA
>DATNPI010000255.1:0-3980 GCA_036703325.1 Coleofasciculaceae cyanobacterium | reverse complement strand
GATATCTCCTGTCCCTCCAGTGCTAGTTCCATCTGAAACAGACGCCGGTTGCACCCATAAATCTGCCCAGAGAGCCGTTCCAGACTGGGGAACTATTGCCTCGATTTGGCGATAGCTCGTTCGTAGTGGCAGCACATCAGTAGACCAACCCACCGCAACCCAGGTATCTTCTAACAGCAGAGGTTGCAGATAATTATTAGAGCTGTAGAATTTGACCTGTTGATGCAGCGCTAACAGTTCTTCTTTCAGGTTGGGCACTTCACTCAATTTGGTAGTGTTGTAGGAAGCTCCAAGTTTCTTCAACGTTAGACCAATCACTTCTCGTGGCTGATCCAACAGAGAAATGCGATCGCGCAACTCCGGACGCCACAAGTCGCTCCAATCCTTTGGCGTCCAGCCTAAATCCTTAAACTTTTCGCGGTTATAGGCAATGACAGTGGTGCCCCAGCGGTAGGGTGCAGCCCACACTAGGCCAGATTTATCTAGCTGACCTTGGTCATTGCGTCTCACTAATTCCTGCCAACGCTGTGGCAGCTGCTGCCATCCCTTCAAATCTTCTATCTTTAGCGGTTGAATCAGCTGATCCTTGATTGCTGTTTCTAACCAATAATCTCCTAGGGTTACCAAATTCGCGATCGCTGGCGTCTTATCACCAATGAAAGGTAAAGACCACTGCTGATTGTTGTTTTTCTCAGCTTGCTCCTTCTTTTTTTTCTCAGCTTGCTCCTTCCAAGTTTCCAGGCGCTTTAATAAATCTTGTAATTGTTGTTCCGGGTCAAACTTGAGAGTAGCTGGTTGTTTCAATGTTTTACGAAATTCACCCAACAGTTGAGCTGGGAGCGAATCTTGCAAAACCAAAACTTTTAATGACGCCTGCTGATTCTTACATCCGGACGCCAACTGACCCACAGCTAAAGCACTGGCACCTACTAGAAAAGACCGTCGTTTCATCATGTTTCATCATAATTTAAGGCGTAGAGCGCGAGTTCACCCGACTTTACTTGTGCCATGTCAGCGTTAATTCCACTAAGCTGCAATAGTGACAAAATTGGCTCTATTAGCTCTTTTTGGACATCTTTATCAGGATTCTAAGCAAAATTCTCTATAAGAGCGTTCAATCTTGCTCTCACGGAGAGAATGGTGAATTCTTTCCGATTTCCTTACACCTGTGCAAGCTGTAAAGAAATCCTGAGTATCAAGCATTTTTTTATACTGACCGAAATTTACGCCAGCAAAAGAGGAATTTAGCGTACTTAAACAAATTAGCAAAATTTTTGTAATTTCTTAGACAGACGACTAAGCGCCAAATTCCCCAAATTTCTCTACGATAAATTTTGGCTCTACACAAGCGGTGACGAATGAAGCGAACTGACCCCAGTGAGCAACCGCTTATATGTATCAATTTCTTTACATTGAGGAGAGTAAAACTTTACTAGATTTTCCTGGTATGTCCTTACAACCTTGAGTTCACAGGGTTTTGCAGTCTGTTAATTGGTTAAGGGGTCGTTCGAAAACAAATCCATCGCTTGTAGGTTCTCAGCCTTCAGTAATAGCCTCGCTCAGGTCGGCTATTGGAGAGCCGTACCCCTACTGAAAATGGCGTTAGCGCGGTGGTAGCGACGTAAGGAGCATCGGCGTTAGCCTAGTTCTTTTTGGATAGGCTCTAAGTACATTTGCGGGGTTTGTGAGTTTTAATTATTCCCAATTGGTTACTTAAAAAACAAGCAAACGATGTGAGCGGATAATCTTATCGAATAGTTAAATGAATCAGCACTCAACATCACTTTCACCCTAAAGTGACTAGCATAAGAGAGAACCAAGTTTTGACCATTGGGAATCGCATGGATGCAGTTCAAAAGCAAATCATCGCTTTAAGCCATAAAGTTGATGCGCTCTATCAAGTAATTGAGCAACTTAGTTGCAAAGTCTCAGACTCCCTGTCTGAAATGAAGCAGATGCCGCGCCAGGAAACTGATCACTCTCCGTTAGCTGGGAATGTCAGACCATATGCCTATCACAGTCACAGCCTTCTTGACTCGGTGATGGAACATAAGGATGTCCTGATTGATGGCAGAAGTGAGATCGCCAATTTTCATCAGAACAGTGAGCAGCCTCTATCAGCTGACATACAAGTTCAACGCTTAACTGCCCAGCTGACAGCGGCATACAATCGCATCGCCGCCCTAGAAGAACAGCTGCTTGCCCGAAGAATCCACTCTTGAGTTCTCGGTTGAGCTTCTCAACAGGATTAACCATTAAGCTAACTGGAGCTAATGGTACAGCCTTGCTTGCCTATAGAAGAGTTACTTCAGGTCAGTGTAGTATTTGTACGAATATCGCCACAAAGTCTTTCAGGGTATTGGTCACTGATACAGCTAAACGCAAGTGGCGCGTACTTAAGCCAAGATCAAAAACCAGCATAGTGATTGTGTAATCGATCTTGCTAAATTTTGCTCTTGCCAAATTCTTCACGCTAACTTTGACGGAATTATATTAACTTCGGCAGTATCGCTCTACTAAGGCTTCAATGGATTGAAGTAATTGAACCTGATTCCAATCTTTGTAAAGGTGGGTGGCGATCGCACATCCCCCCGCGCCAACACCCTCTTTAACGTATCCCTGCTCGTAAGCTTGCAGCTGAGGATAACGAGATGTGGCAAAACTCAACCCCGTTGCTAAAAGCGGAACACTGCCGATGTCTTGGGCCAATCCAACGGTGTCACCAGTAGGATCTTCTGCCACCCAGCGAGTTGTTCCCACTACCACTTGTGCGGGTTGCCATATCAAAGAATCTCCCTCGGCAATGTCTGGGTGGGGATTTTCTGCTGAGGTACGATAGCGAACCCTCAGCGAGTCTAAGTCCTTTGGAGCCGCTTCGCTAACAAGCGTTGGACTTGCTACCACTTTGCCATCGCTCATCTGCTTTGCCAATGCCTGTGCCAGCGCATAAACAGCAAGCATTTGCGTCCCACCGGCAAGTAAGACACCACTGCTACGACTCGCGGCAATCGCCATCCCAGCGGCTGCAATTTGCATCGGGTCTCCCACTGCTGCCACCAGCTGTAATGGGTCAACAGAAGATGAGGGAGTGAAGTCTTTTCGATTCTCCCCATCTTCCCTTCGCCCTAACCCCGCTTGCTGTAATCCAACCTTGACAATTTCCCACTTTTGTGAATGATTGCAGCTGGGATGGCTGCTGTTGACCTTGCCAACGGCAGCAATGCCTAAGCCCGTAAGGATACTCAGTGCCGTTGAGGTTCCTCCCACAACACATTCACTGATAATCAGATACCCATCGCCGGCAGCCACCGCCAGCTGTTGACCCCACTTCAAGCCTTGCTCAAATAGCTGTTTCACTGTTGGCAAGGGCAGGGCTTCTCCTGAACTGAGGCATTTAGCCGAGACACCACCTAAGTCAATTGCTGGTACGGCGGGAGGCTGGGGTAACCCGGCGTTGAAGAGATAGACGGGGAGGTCGAAGGCTTCGACGACAGCACGGGAAATTAGTACAGGTGAGGCCCCAGCTTCCAAGGGCGGCAAGGGATATTGTGGCTGTGGGGTGACGCCATTGACCAAAAATTCGGCATCAGCGATCGCAGTATATTTACGAGCCTCTGGCGTTGCACCAGCAGCAGAAATTCCGGGAATTAAACCCGTGGCGGTAAATCCTAAAATGCAAGCCAGTACTGGTGGGCGTCCTTGATACTGCTGCAACCACTGCTGTCCCTGTGGAAGCTGGGTATAGACTCGGATCATTAAGCTAATTGCTAAAAGAAGAGGGGGTCGGAGGGGGAGTGGGTGAACAAAGAGTTTATCCCCCTTTTTCCCCTCTCCCTCTGTGTTGTGCTATCCATCGTAATCCAGTAAAACTTGCACCCAGTTGGGCGGTCGGGGAATTGGGTTACCTAAGCGATCGAGCATGAGTAAAGCAACAAGATGTACAACGAATAAATAAACAGCATTGTTGAGGACGATCATTA
>DATNPI010000254.1:0-2001 GCA_036703325.1 Coleofasciculaceae cyanobacterium | reverse complement strand
GTATGCTATTTAATTAAAAATTCACGTAATATCCAGGTTTTGAGGATGTAAAAATGTTCACACCAAACATTAGCATACTAAATCCGGATGAACCGTATTCCCCTTGCGAGTGTGCTTCGACAGAAGCTAGCCCGGATTTCTCACAAGCTCCTTCAAATCAACCCAATCTACTCTCCGAGGACTTCGTTTTTTCTCTGTTTAAGAAGATGAGTCTGTTGCAGTGGTTGTTTAACTCCTCAAGCGACTGATTTTTAGGGCATTAAGGAGGTTGAAAACACTCCACAAACTGAGCTATGACAGTTTTTAGCCAAGGAATTCCATGAGCTATCCTCGGTTAGAGGAAGTCAACCGACTGGGTGAAGATAGGATTGTAGGTGAATGTAGGTGGAGCTAACCAGTGCTGGGTAGGCTATGTAGTCGGTCGTAGGCGGTAGCAAAGACACTCTGGTAGGGACAGCCAGTACTGATAGCAATCAAGATGCGTCGGGCACTGATGAAGACTCTAGCTCCGAGTTTGAGTAACTTGGTGCGGATGCTTCCCACCTGAGCTTGGGCGAGTTCCGTTGTTGCCAGACACAACTGGCGCAAGTTGTGCATCAGTACATAAGCCAGAGAAGAGAACCACAACCGGAGCTGATTACCCTGGAAAGTATGGGTGGAAGTGCGATCGCTAAAAAGTTCGAGTTGCTGCTCTTTGAAGCGGTTTTCCATCTCACCACGAGGACAGTACTGCTGGGTGTAGAGACGACTAGGGGGAATCTTGCTAGCACAAACAGAAGTGACGACGAAGCGAGTGTTAAATCCTTCTACTCCATACTCCACCTTGGAAACCACTCGCCGAAACCGACTCCACGACTCGAGCGTTTTATACCAGAGCGAGCGATACCAAACTACTGGCTCCTGCCGTTGTTGATAATCGAGCAGTGCCTTTTCCTGAGTCGCTTTGGTCTGGCGCAATAAACGAGAATTGATCGCCAGACCAAAGACGTAGTCAATGCCTTGTGACTCACACCAGCTCATAATCTCCTCACGGGCGTAGGCGCTATCCCCTCTGACCAAGATACGAGTCTCAAGCCACCTCGAACGAATTTGATCAATTACACGCTGTAGTTCTTCAACTGCTCCCTCGGCTGGGTCGCAGTTAGAAGGACGTAACTTGGCTGCCAGTAAATGCTTGCCACAGAAAATATACAACGGTGCATAGCAAACGCCATCGTAATAAGTGTTGAAGAACGCTTGCTCCTGATGACCATGAACTTGGTCATCTGTCACGTCTAAGTCCAACACAATTTCCTTCGGAGCTTGACTGTATGACTCCTGGAACAACTCAACAAACAATTTCTCTATGGCTTTCGGGTCATGTCCAATCCGGTGATATCGGCTCTTGTGACGGTTAGTAACTTCTGCTGGACAGTGTTCAATTCGGTTGAGAGTACTTTTACCTGCCATCGGCGCACAGGCGACGTTAGTTGCGCTCAGTTTCCCTAAAGCTACTGCAAACGTTGGGTCATAACGCAATTGTTCGTGGTCATTGAGGTCTTCATACCCTTGCACTAACCCATAAACTCGTTGTGCAATTAAAGTCTTCAGTGAATGTTCTATGCGATTCGCTTCTCGGTAGTCTTGAAAACACTTGGCAAATCGTGAAGTGATTTGTCGTTTCTGGTCTAATTCTGCAATTAGCATTAACCCCGCATCTGAGGTGATGGTTCCACCGTTGAAATTGACGATTACTTGCCGGGATTCAACTCGTCCAAAATGGAACTGCTCTGGGATACACTGTGTAGATATAGGGGTCACTTGCTAAAACGGCTGGAACTATCTTGCTAACTATATTCTGGCAGTTTTCGACCCCTTTTTTTGTTGGCTTGTGAGAAATTCGGGTTCTAGCTGCGCTTGATAGAATATTGGTAGCATTTTTGAGAGCGGTCTTGTTTTTGCTAATAAGACCGTTCTTTTTTACCATACATTGAGTACACCTTCATCTTTCCTTCCTACCCC
>DATNPI010000171.1:0-9165 GCA_036703325.1 Coleofasciculaceae cyanobacterium | reverse complement strand
GATGGTCAAATCAAACTCCGTGCCGCTGCTGCTCAGAAATTTAAAGAGATGTCAGCAGCAGCAGGGCAAGCCGGTGCGAGCTTAGTGCCGATTTCCGGTTTCCGTTCGGTTAATGACCAACAGTATTTGTTTTTTGATGTCAAGGCAGAGCGGGGACAGGTGACCACTAAACGGGCAGAAGTCAGTGCGCCTCCAGGCTACAGTGAGCATCATACTGGCTATGCCGTGGATATTGGTGATGGGAATACGCCAGCAACGAACTTGAGTCCTGACTTTGACAAGACGGCTGCCTTCCGATGGCTGGAGAAGAATGCAGCCTTCTACAGCTTTGAGGTATCGTTCCCCAAAAATAATCCTCAAGGCGTCAGTTATGAACCCTGGCACTGGCGCTTTGTGGGCGATCGCGACAGCTTGGAAACATTCTACAAAGCCAAGAACTTAATTAGTCCTGCATCAACTCCAGCAACAGGTTCTTCCCCGACGCCTGCGTCAACTCCATCAACAAGTTCTTCCCCAACGCCTGCCTCAACTCCATCAACAGCACCTTCCCCAATGCCTTGAGGCAGGGCAGCCAATAAAAAAGTATGAACGATGAAGGATGAAAAGATTCACCTTCCAAATGGGAAGGAGATTTAGACTCCCACCAATTAAATGTCATCGAAAACAGGTTGGCGGCCTTAAGCCAAGTGTTTCATCCTTCATCCTTCACACTTCATACTTCAGCCTGCATTTGGCTACTTTTGTGCTGAGAGTGGAAAAATACTTTACAAATATTAATAGTAAGATTTCCACTAAGAGCTAATTGCCAACAGCCAAACTAATGCAGCAAACCGCCCTGAATTTAATTGCCATTGGCGTCTTTGGGATGACGCTTTCCACGCTACTCGGCCCAATGTTTAATATCTCGCCGGCAATCCCCGCCGTTACAACTCTCGGGGTCTTGAGCCTTGCCACGCTAGATTCCTTCCGTTTCCAAGGCAAAGGTGCCACCCTGCTGTTAGATTGGCTTGCTGGTACTAGGAGTGAGCATCGCGATCGCATTGTTCGGCATGAAGCTGGTCACTTCCTCGTTGCCTACTTTCTGGGTATTCCCATTACAGGCTACACGCTGACTGCCTGGGAAGCTCTCAAGCAAGGGCAGCCTGGTCTGGGAGGCGTTATCTTTGATTCTCAGAACCTTTCGCCAGAGGCTTTTAAGGTTAGAGAAATGCGATTAACCTTAGAGCGATTCTGCACGGTTTGGATGGCTGGAATTGCGGCAGAAAACTTAGTGTATGGCAGTGCAGAGGGGGGCATCGAAGATCGACAGAAACTTAGAGAAGCGCTGGCATCGATGGGCCTTGTGAACAGTGAATTCCAACTGAAAGAGCGGTGGGCGACTCGGCAAGCTCAAACAATAATTGAGGAGCACTGGGCATCTTATGAAGCGCTGGTTGTGGCAATGGAACAACGAGCATCGGTAACAGAGTGCTGTCAGGTGATTCAGCAGCATACCTAAATAATCTCTTCAGCGCAAACAACCTGGTTGCGACCACTAGATTTAGCACGTAGTAGGTTATGGTCAGCACGCCATAGCAAACTCTCTCCTTTGAGGTCATCTTCCGCGTTTAGGGAAGCAAGTCCTAGGCTAATGGTAATTTGGAGTGCTAACGTTCCATCAATGTTGAAGGGTTGGTCACCGACTAGGCGTCTCAGGCGTTTAGCCACTATTTGAGCTTCCTGAGAGTCAGTTTGACTGAGAACGATTACAAATTCTTCACCGCCATAGCGGAAGAGGGTATCCTGAATCCGTAGGTTGTGTTGCAGACGAGCCGCAAGCAGTTGGAGAACGCGATCGCCTACTTGATGTCCGTAATTGTCGTTGACGGACTTGAAATAGTCCACATCCAACATAATTAGGCTTAAAGCAGTTGAGTAGCTACGAGCATTTTGAATTTGTCGGGGCAAGTCCCATTCCATTGCCCGACGATTACTGAGTTCTGTCAACGGGTCAGCTAACGCCATTGTTGAAAGCACATCATTGGTTTGCATTAGTTCCCGATAGAATCTTACTCCTCGTAACCCCGCATGGATTTGCGCCTTCAGCAGTCGATCTTCTTCAAGAGTTAATGCTGAATCTTTTGTCGCTACTGAATTCATCCGTAAGTAAGCATCCGCCCCGTTTTCCAACGCTTCCGCATAAGCTGTCAACTTCCAATCCGGGTCTAGTAATAGTCCTTCATCTGTCATCTCAGACTGGTCATCTACCAAAATGCAGTAAATCCAGCCCAACTGAGTCTGTTCTTTAATTTGATGACACAGTGTTAAAGTGTCAACCTGCGTCGCCTGCAAAATCAAAACAGCAGGTTGTTTTGTCTGAATTAGTTGTATGACCTCATCAAGAGCAGAGGACGCCTCAACCTTGCCAGACGTTATATTGTGGATCTGGTTAACAAATATGGTAAGAAACTGCTCGTTTCCAACCACCAACACAGAAGCATCCATCGTTCTTTGTAGCTCCCGAGAGCTAAGGCATCGGCCCTGATTTAAGGATGTACAAACTTCCACAGCCAGAAAGTTTTAGTGGTGAGGTGTAGCAAACACCATAGCTTTATTCTTTTAATAGTCTCTGGTTTTGCCGGGTAAGCATTAGCAATTCCCCTAGTTGAGTAATAAATTTGCAAAATCTTTACGAACCATTGTCAAAACACCTAGGTATTTGAAGTTTACATGAGCTAAATTTATGTTTTTTTTGACCTGTTCCCAGTGATTAACCCAAACTCAGTATTTTATACGACTAAGAAAGAAATATTCACACTTTGCCAGTCTCCTAAGTATTCATGAATCAAAGATGGCTTCTGAAGAACAAGCCGTAAGAAGGGCTTTCCTAGCTTTGACAAAGTTGAGTTGTCGCCACTAAAGCCAAATAAATGGCTTGCCACCGAACTAACACACCTAGAGTACCGCTCAAATACACAGATCCTCTCTCTGGATTGATGAAAAAGAGACATTTTTGTTTACAAAATCAACCAATCTTCCTAGTAGAGGCGATTACTTGACCGATGTTCTAGGTGGTGTATTCTTTCTTTTTAGAACCTCAAAGACGCAATCAATCCGCTAGAAACAGCCCGAGTGTGAATTAGAGAGTTTCGGGAGAAAACGATAATAGCACTCGCCAGAGCGAACAGAGATAAATAAGTGCTTTACTTGGCTGGCACAGCAGCTTAATATGCCCCTGTGCGGCTAGTGCCCTATCAAAAGCTAAAAAAATAATGAGGGTTACGGCGCGGTTGGTGGCGTAGATTGCGTAAAATACTAGTCAACTTGTGGATCAGCCGCACCTTGCGAGCTTGGCAGGGTACGCTGGACTACATATTTCTCAGCCAGCACTTGCGAGTGCGTAACTGCCAACACATTCTCACCAAACCTGCGCTCAATGACCGCACTCTGTACTCCTCCGACCATTTTGGCATTGCTGGTGAACTGGAATTGAAGTGGTGAAGTAATCATTTTGATGGAAGAACAAAAGCTGATTGAAAAACTGCAACGCATTGAGGCGCTGTTTGCGGGTTCAACCACAACGGGAGAGAAGGTTGCTGCTGCCAACGCCTTGGAGCGTATCCGTGAAAGACTTAAAGACGTTCAAAAACACGATCCCCCAGTGGAATACAAATTCACCTTGACGGATATGTGGTCAAAGAAGCTGTTTTTGGCATTGTTGCGTCGCTATGGCATTGAGCCTTATCGCTATTACCGACAGAAGCATACTACTGTCATGGCTCGCGTTCCTGTCAGCTTTGTGGACGAAACTCTTTGGCCAGAGTACCAAGAACTCAATAATACTCTCCGTTCCTATCTGGATGAGGTAACCAATCGCGTGATTACCACAGGTATTTATGCTGATAGTTCCGAAGCAGAGGTTAGGCAGGAACTGCTTAGGAGTGGAGAATAAGGAATTTATGACTGTGCCTCAGCTACGGTAAGCAGGCGTTGGCGAAGCTTCTCCGAAGGAGACTCGCTCTTTAGTCATGCCAATAGCGTCCAACACTCAGTTCCGCAATGCTTGGTTGAAGCTCAGTTACAGTTCAGCGAAATAGATGCAAAGGGAAGCAGAGTGTTTATCCCTAGAACGGCGGTTCAGTAATCCAAAAAACTGAGTAGTTTGATGGGGAGATGGGCTGAACGTTCGCATTAAGCTTCTGTCTATCTCCCTACTCCAATAGCGTTATTCGCATGACTAGACCTATCCTCTAGGTCGGTCAGCTTTTCAGTTTTGTGAATGAGGCATTGATATAAAAATTCACAAAGTATGTAAAACATCACAGAAACGACGGAATTGAAGGAGTGAGAAATTTTCCAAACTCAATTACTGAGCTGCATCCGAGAAAAGTACGTCTACAACATTGTGGAGAAAAATCATCGGGCGGTAAGATTACTTCTCAAACTAGAGAGGGAGTAAAATCATGCTACACAGTGCCAACTTTCTTATTAGGGACGACGAGACAATGAACTGAAAGGGTCAAGTTAAATTCATTGCCCAAATTTTGGGTTTTGCTACATAACGCACTGTTCGCGACAGGTGAAGCTTTTATCATCAAAAAGTTTTTGCAAGATAACGCTTTATGAATAGAAAAGTCAATCAATTAGAAGAATTACTGGAAGACCAATCACTAGCGGAACATGATTTAGATCTGGGTCGAGTGTTTAAAAGTAACCTCTCAATGAAGGATGTCTCTCAGCTCAAAGCCCCTAATATCAAAACTACGGAGGAAGCGATTCTTGCTCTCAAGATTGGTAATGCCCGCTTTTTCAATGGGAATAAGGGTTCCATTAATTTTTCAGCGGTTGAGCGTCGCGCTCAAATCCTCACTCAGACTCCTTTTGCTGTCGTCCTTGGCTGTTCGGATAGTCGAGTACCGACAGAAATTATTTACGATCAACAGGCAGGCGACTTATTTGTGATTCGTGTTGCCGGTAATGTCGTTGAGGCAGGCACCTTAGGGAGTATAGAATATGCAATCAACCACTTAAAAACACGAGTAGTGGTTGTGATGGGTCATGAGGGCTGTGGTGCCGTGCAAGCTGCAATGCTAGACGAAGCAGAACGGCGTTTTGAATCGCAGTATGTTCAATTTTTGATTGATCACATTGTGCCATCCGTCAGCAAGCTGCCACGGATTCGCGACTCAAAGGCGCGGATGCGAGAGGCGGTAATCGCCAACGTTCGTATGCAAGTACACCAACTTAAGAAAAATCAAGTCATTGTAGAAGCAATCCAAAAGAATGAGATTGCAGTAATTGGGGCTTACTACGAAATCAGCAGTGGAGCAGTTGACTTTTTCGAAACAGAGCAAGAGTTATCTATTGATGATTGAGGATTGTCTGGGTAAATGCTCTGAGATTCCCCTGGCTTAAAACCAGGGGTTCTCGACTACCTGATATGTTCTTCGGCTTTTTGAAGGGATTTCGTTCGCATACCCGTTGGGCGGCCTATCACGGCGATAACTAGACCAGAGTGGCAGAAATAACCCACCAGTGACATTCTCCCCCTCTCCCTCTCCCCCCCTCTCCCCCTCATCGGCATTGGAACTGGTGGAAAACTTCTGCCGAGCTGGTCTAGTGCACTGCGGCAGAAATAACCCACCCGTTAAAAAGGGTTCAAACGCTTACTGTAAAAGCTTTCTTCCCTTCTGCCTGGTCACTGAGCGTGTCGAAGTGCTGCCTTCTTGCACTAGTTTTCAATTCTGATATCTGACATTATCTACTAGCGTCATCGGAACCTGAAGTACTTCTTCTACACGAGGCAAAGTTTCAGCGAAAAAAAGCTCTGCTCGTTGCTGTTTTAAAGTCAAATCAGCGAGATTCATCACGCAATAAAGCGGCTCCACACGAGCTACAACTTCAGTAGGGAAATCTCGGTAAAAATACTTAGTCTTAAAATCGTATCTATCCGGTCGATACACCATTCCCATAAGTTCAACTAAGGGTTGAAGAGTATAAGCATGGTAGTTGGATATCGCCGTCACCAAATGTCCACGATTTATCTCTTTTTTGACAAGAATTTGGGAAAAATCAAACGTATTTCTCAGAGTTACAAATCTTTCTTGCATTTTTGAGAAATGCTCACTTCGATTGAAAGGAGGCGGTACTAGGAGATTAGCTTTATCGAATGCGATCGCTACTTTTCCATGTCGCTCCACCTCTAAAAAATAGTTAGGATGACTTTGCTTCAAAACGACAAAATCAATGAACAAGAAGGGACTCGTTCCTTCTAACTGATAAAAGCACTGAGAATGACCATGCCATGTAGGTTCAGGAACTCTCCACTTCAATCGAACCTCACAAAGCGTGTTCAGAGATTCCTCAAGGATGTCGAAGGTTTCTTGAACGCAATCATCTTCGACAATTACCTGAATGTCGATATCTGACCACTCATCTGTATACCCATGTGCTGCCGAACCTCCCTGCCATAAAGCTAAAACAAAATCTTTTGGCTCTAAAGTAGCAATGACTGTTTCTAGAATTCTTTGCCTCATTGTGTAGGTTATTCACTCTTAATGTTCACTGGCTGACGTTGACATGAAACAATGAACTCATCTGAAACGACCTGCTAACCCATGCTAATTGCTTTTTGAAAGCGTCGATTTGCTCACGGGCAACCAAGAACACATTAGGAGCAAATTGACTCATAACATAGGTGGTAAAGATGTACCTTTAGCATACATAACGAGGAAGAATCAGTAAAAATTACTGTTTCAAGAATGACCTCGCCGTCCTTTCTTCTCGAAGTACTGCTGATGCTCTTCGGTTGCTAAATAATATTCCGTTGCTGGCTTAATCTGGGACACAATGTCTTTGTCAAATCTGCCGAGCATTTGCAGCTTCTCTTTTGACCGTTTCGCCGCTTCCTCCTGTTGAGGATTGTGGAAAAAAATGACAGATCTGTATTGTTCCCCTCGGTCTGGGCCTTGACGGTTTAGCGATGTGGGGTCGTGGATGTTCCAAAACACATCGAGAAGTTCATCATAGCTTACCTTTGACGGGTCATACTCAACCTGCACTACTTCCGCATGACCTGTTATTCTCGACAATACATCGAGATACGAGGGGTTGGGAAAATGCCCTCCCATGTACCCGACAGAAGTCGATGTTACTCCCAAAACTTTCCGAAACGCTGCCTCTACGCCCCAAAAACAACCAGCTCCAAACGTCGCCAGATCCATTGGTATTACTCACTTCAATTTGAGAGTAGTTCTTGATTATTAACTTATGTAAAGATGGTAGCGCGATCGCATCTGCTCAATTGCCTCCTGGCTTTCTGTCTAATCGAGCCGTTCAGGCTCAATTATTCCGAGGACGGGGATTCCTGACTAAGCTTGTTGAAACTTTACCTCTAAGCCAGAGCGTGGATGCAGAGTCGGTATCGGGTCAAGGGTGAGATTTTGTTTTGGCAGCAACTCCCAAGTGTAATGACGTAGCAAGTGCGCCGCAAAAATCTTCATTTCCATCTGGGCAAAAGCAATTCCCAGACAAATCCGGGGACCGCCGCCAAACCCCACCAAGCTAAACTCTTGTTTTTTATGTTCCGCGCGCTCCGGACTAAAGCGGTCTGGGTCAAATCGCTCTGGGTCGGTGTAGACTTGACGATCCTTATGGCTGCTATTGATACGGTAGAGAGCCTGCCATCCCTTCGGGACATAGTAGCCATTAAATTCAAACTCCTCCACCACACCGCGAAATCCGCCGCCGATGGGGGGATAAAGTCGTTCTACTTCTCGCAGCACCTGCTCTAGATAAGTCATTTGTTTCAACTGTTCTAGGCTCACCGAACCATCTGCCGCCAGTTCTTGCTGTTCAGCACGAGCACGCGCTAACACCTCTGGGTGTTGTGCCAAAGCCATGCATAGCGAGGTGAGCATGGATGTAGTCGTCTCATGACCGGCAAACAACATCAGCAGTGCTTGGACTTTAATTTCTTCCAGGCTCAACCCATTGCCCTGTTCGTCGCGACTCTGCACCAGTAGGCCCAAGGCATCCTGTGCCGGTTCTGTCTGCCGTTTGAGTACCGCTTGCTCAATGTGAGCCAGTAGCTGGTCTCGCGCTCTTAGCGCCTTACCGTAGGGTGTCCAACTCCAGCGTAGTGGCACCGAGAATAAGCCTGTGGTTAGTTCAGTAAACCATTGCGATAGACGTGCTGTCAGCGGACCCGGTTCACTGCCAATCAGCAATGTGCTGGCAATGTCAAAGGTCATTTGTTTGAGTTCACCAAACCAGGTGAAGGTACTTTTACTCTCCCATTTCTCCAGATAACTTTTGGTAATGCGCTCCATCGTGGTCAGGTAATTTGCTAAGGCTGGACCATGAAACGCTGGCATCAACAGCTTGCGGTTCCTCCGATGTTGGTCACCTTCTTGCAGAAATAACGACTCGCCTAGCAGTTCTTTGAAGGTATCGGGCCATCCTTCGCGCCAAGAGAATCGATGCATATCGCTGGATAAAATAAAGCGGTTGGCTTCTGCACCGACCATAACTACGGTGGGACGGCCCAAAATGTTGGTCTTGAAAATCGGCCCATACTTTTGATGCCGCTTGTCCGCGAAATCAGGATCGCTCAAAAAGCTCAGGGTTTCACCAATGAAGGGTAGACCGAAGCTACCTGGAGGCAAAGGAGGCGAGGCCATAGCATCATTCGTTGTCATGAAGCACCAGAAAGCAGCATGTTGAAGCACCCCTAAAGGTAGCTAAATAATTGCATCATCTCTAAGGGTACTGAAACCCGCCACTAGACACGCGAGGGATTAGTCGGGAAGGATTTCACTCAACCGTGTGACCTAAAGCCGTGATCATCTGTTTGATTGACTCTTCGGAAGCTCCGGTGTCAACTTGAACCGTCTTGGCTTTTAGATCAACGTTCACCTTCGCTTCTGACTCATGAGTGAGGATTTCATCGGTAATAGCCTTTGCACAACCATCACAGACGATACTCGGAACGTTGAAATTCATCACTGTCATAGTTAAAACCTAATCCGTGTGCTTTTCGCTACATATTAAGCCTTAATTGTAACGCTATATTGAGCGCTCACTGCCTGTTGGTTCTGTCGCCAGTTAGACAGCTATTGAAGATGAAAAGCTTTTAGATCACCCCTTAAAACTCAATGGGTCTAGCCGATCGCGACTAGACCCATC
>DATNPI010000180.1:0-5842 GCA_036703325.1 Coleofasciculaceae cyanobacterium | reverse complement strand
TGGGTATGCCTGGTCTATGGAAAAGCCACAAGGGGCGTCTTTACAAGAGGCAACGGTTAAGAAGGATTTTGAGCCAGTGGCAGCGCGGCAGTTAGTACTTGGGCTGGGTAAGGAGAAAGTAAAGGAGCAGTTGGTTCAGCTGGATACTATCCACGGTGTAGCTAAGTCTTTTGATATTGTTACCCCCTATTCGTCAATGATTGTGCTGGTCAACGATCAGCAAAGAGAAGCACTCAAACGAGCGGAGCAACAAAGCGATCGCTTTGACCGGGAGGTAGAAACTGGCAAAGAGCAGTTAACTCAGCCGTCTAATCCTTTGAATGTTTCAGGGGTTCCCGAACCGGAAGAATGGATGCTGTTGGGTCTTGTTGCGATCGCTCTTTTGTTTATCAGCAGGCGTCAACTCAAGCCTGAAGTATCAAGTATGAAGGATGAAATAGCTAGCTAGTGGCGGAAGCTAGGTTAGGGTCTTTGATTCAGCGACTTCAGAATCGGGAATCGACCTTGATACGTTTTTGAACAGTTAGCGTTCAATTGAGAGTTTGAAGGGAGTTAAGGGGGAGCGATCGCCGAAGGATTCGGTTTTAGCGCGATCGCTTCTCGTGCTGCCTCAGCTTTGGGGGAGTGGACTTCAAGGAAAATGGTGCGATCGCTTTGGAAAATTGGGCTTTTTCTTCCCAATAAGTTAGCTCTAGCGCTCTGCTCAATGATGGGTTTGGGTCGGGGACTGAGCTGTCGTCAATCCGTCAACCTTCTCCGCGATAGCGATCGCCACTCTTCAAATTTCCTACGCTAGCTAAGTAATACTACTTATTTCATCAGAGAAGGAATTATCAGACTAAAAAGGATGCCAAAGGCGATCAAAGCAAAGACTTGTTCCCTAGGAAATTGATTGGGCAGCACAATAGCAAGGATGCCTATAGCTATTAAACCGATGATTACTTCCTTGGAAAGGAGATTAGGCATCACAAGAATAGTAATGATGCCAAAGGCAATCAAAGCAATAGCTGTTTCCATTTTGGTATTTCCTCATCAAGTGACTACACTGTACGCACATTCTGCTGCTAGCGCACCCTGCGAGAGCAAACATTGACGCCCAGTAATCGTACTTTTTTCCTATTCCTCAAAATATCTCAAAAAAGTACAGAAGTCATTCGATTTTGGATTTGCAATTCTGGATTAAAGTCCCTACAGGGCTAGTCTCTTCCTCTTCCCTAACCTCTAGCCCCCAGCTCCTAACCCCTTTCCTGTTGAGTGTTCAGGCTGTATCCATTCACACCTATCCCCTCCCAGCGGCACCAGCTGAGGGGAGTGAATTGTGTTAAAATTTTAAAATAAAGTAGCAATATCTGGCAAATATTTGGTTGAAAAGAGGCATTTTTTGCAACTTTTCTGCTTCTTGCTGCCAGATTCTTACATTTTAATGGAGTTTTTCGTTCTATGAGTACCTCCCAGGAGCGGATTGTCCCGACAAATCTGCGGAACGAGATGCAACAGTCTTACCTGGAATACGCAATGAGCGTAATTGTGGGTCGGGCACTGCCAGATGCTAGGGATGGACTCAAGCCAGTACACAGGCGGATTCTCTATGCAATGCATGAGCTAGGCCTCACGCCAGATCGCCCTTTTAGGAAGTGCGCCCGTGTTGTGGGAGAAGTGCTGGGTAAGTATCACCCTCATGGAGATACCGCCGTTTATGACGCCTTGGTGCGGATGGCTCAGGAGTTCTCCATGCGATCGCCCTTAATCAACGGGCATGGTAACTTTGGCTCGGTTGACAACGACCCACCAGCGGCAATGCGTTACACGGAGTGCCGCTTGCGGCCCTTAGCCACAGACGCCATGCTGCAGGATATTGAGTCGGAAACCGTAGACTTTATTGATAACTTTGACGCTTCGCAGCAAGAACCGACTGTCTTACCGTCTCGGATTCCCCAATTACTGCTCAATGGCTCTAGTGGGATTGCCGTGGGTATGGCAACCAACATCCCACCTCACAATCTAGGAGAGTTGATTGATGGCTTAGTGGCGCTCATCCACAATCCAGAGATTACGGATATTGAGTTATTACGGTATATCCCTGGCCCCGACTTTCCTACGGGTGGTCAGATTCTGGGGACTTCTGGTATTAGGGAAGCCTATACCACTGGTCGTGGTTCGATTACTATGCGGGGCGTCGCCGAGATTGAAACGATTGAACATCGGGGGCGTCCTGACAAAGAAGCAATTATTATCACTGAGCTACCTTACCAAACGAATAAGGCAGCACTGATTGAGAAAATTGCCGAAATGGTCAACGAGAAGCGCTTGGAGGGCATTTCCGATATTCGGGATGAAAGCGATCGCGACGGGATGCGGATCGTAATTGAACTCAAGCGCGATGCCTATCCCCGTGTTGTCCTCAACAACTTATACAAACAAACGCCCATACAAGCGAATTTTGGGGCAAATATGCTGGCATTGGTAAACAATGAACCCCAGCTGCTCACAGTCAAACAGTTCTTAAGTGTCTTCCTGGATTTCCGCATTGAGACGATTACCCGGCGAACTCAATACGAACTGCGTAAAGCTGAGGAAAGAGACCACTTATTACAAGGGCTATTGATTGCCCTTGACAACCTGGATGCAATTATTGAACTAATCCGCCATGCCGCTGATGCTCCTACCGCAAAGGTAGAGTTGATGGAGGTCTACGGTCTATCAGAAGCGCAAGCAGACGCCATTCTGCAAATGCAGCTGCGACGCCTAACGGCCCTGGAAGCGGAGAAAATTCACGCTGAACACAATGAGTTACAAACTCGAATTGCTGACTTGCAGGATATCCTGGCAAATAGAAGTCGCATCCTGGAAATTATTCAAACTGAAGTAGGTCAACTTAAAGCGACCCATGCAACGCCGCGACGCACAGTAATTCAACAAGTTGAAGGTGAACTCGGTGATATCGACCTAATCGCCAATGAAAAAGCGGTGATTCTCTTGACGGAGCAAGGTTACATCAAGCGGATGCTCGTCAACGAGTTTGGGGCACAAGCCAGAGCGACTCGCGGCAAGGCAGCAGCTCGGATTAAAGAGGATGATGGGGTTGAACACTTCCTCACTTGCTGTGACCACGATAGCGTATTGTTCTTTAGCGATCGCGGTGTTACCTACTGCCTCAGAGCGTACCAAATTCCAGCCGCTTCTCGTACAGCACGGGGTGTCCCAATTGTCCAGCTACTACCGATTCCTCGTGATGAAAAAATCACCTCGATAGTACCGGTGTCCGAGTTCACGGCTGATGAATATCTGGTGATGTTGACCCGCAAAGGTTACATCAAAAAAACAGCCCTTGATGCCTTCAGCAGTATCCGGGCAAATGGATTAATCGCTATTTCATTAGAAGAAGGCGACCAATTGCGGTGGGTGCGTCGTGCCAAGGAAGAAGATAGCATCATCATTGGGTCGCGTCAGGGGATGGCGATTCACTTCCGAAGTGACCACGAGCAACTGCGTCCTCTCGGTCGCGCTACACGGGGTGTTAAGGCGATGAAACTGCGCTCCAAGGATGAATTGATCAGCATGGACATTCTGCCTGGTCAAGTCATTGCCAACCTTGTACCGGTTAATGAGACTGAGTCGGAGGAGGATACCGAAGAGTTCAATGTCGTTAGCGATAGCGAAGCATTAGCGACGTTAGGAACATTGAATTCGGCGGCGGAGGAGCAAGAGTTGGTCGAAACAGCCGGTCAAGGCCCGTGGGTGCTGGTGGTGACAATGGGAGGCTATGGCAAGCGGGTGCCAGTGTCTCAGTTCCGGCTGCAAAATCGTGCGGGTATGGGAATCCTTGCAACCAAGTTCCGCAAAGCTAAAGACCAGCTGGCGGCGTTGCGGGTTGTGAATGAGGGGGATGAGCTGATGATCGTCACGAGTCGGGGTATCATCATTCGTCAGGCGATTGGTGCTATTTCGCCTCAATCCCGAATGGCAACAGGGGTAAGGGTGCAGCGGCTCGATGAAGATGATGCGATCGCGGCAGTTGCCTTGGTGCCTTTATCCGACCCAGAGGAGGAAGTGGAAGTCCTAGAAGAAGCGCTCTAAGGTGAGCGACGTTGGGCAATGGGTAATAGGGCAAGGTTTCCTATTACCCATTACTAGGCGCTAAGAACCAAACAACAATAACCAAATCGGCAGCGTCAACAAAAGACTAATAGAGCCAACAGCCACTGCGGTAACACTTAACTCTCGATCAAGTTCATAGACTTCTGCAAGTATCAAGGTGGCAAAGGCTGGAGGCATTGCAATTTGCAAAACAATGACCAACAGGGGTTGCCCAGTGATGCCCAGCGGGACTAGCCCAATCCCCAAGACAAGAGGAACAAGCAGCATTTTAATGACCAGACTCACTGAAGCCTGTTTCAGGCGACCCCAGGAATGTAACTGACTCAGTCGCATCCCAATTAATATTAGTGAAAGAGCGATCGCACTCCAAGCTAATCCTTGTAGACTTCGTTCAGCCGATTTAGGCAGTGGAATCAGACGAAAGCCCAGTCCGAACCCTAAGCTCCACAATGCTGGGTTTTGCAAAAGCGCTTGGAATAGCTGCCTGTAACTCTGTGCCTCTTTACCAAAACGAGCCGCAAGGAGAACACCCAAGCCGTAGGCTCCAAGGGTGGTGCCTACCATATCATAAAAAATTGCCCAGCCAAAGTATTTCTCTCCTACCAAAGTGAGAGTGACAGGAAAGCCTAGGTAACCCGTGTTACCTACCATTGTCGATAACAGAAAACTTCCCTGGGCTGGTTTGCTCCAAGAATTTAAAGACGCTCCAGAAGGTTTGTGACTGGTATCAGCACTAGTCTTGAATGCCTGTCCTTGAATCCAACTCCAAGCTAATGCCGCTCCCAATAAAATCGCTACCCATGCCGCTACTGGGGCAATCCAAATTGCTCCGGATAAGTCAGCACCGTGTAGAAAAGTAATAATGCTGATGGGAACTCCAATCCAGAAAAGAAATTGACCAATGAATACTGGCACTGTCTTCGGTAAAGAGCGTCCCAAAACCCACCCCAGCAGGACACCACTGCCTAGCTGAATATAGAGTTTAATCAGTGGTTGTAAAAGCTCGCCTTCAAAACTGGGCATGGTTTGATAAGTAGACAAACACCTTAAAGCAATGCTAAGTCAGATATCCATGCCCAAGGGGCACGAATGTTGCGATGAAAATCTCTCTCCCTTAGTACCTAGCCCCTAATCCCTATCCCCTATTTTCAGGTGAGTCTCTAGAAAATGACATATTTGGGGGTAAACACTAGTCGGCGGCTGATAGACTGGCTCAAGACTAGAATTCGGTAAGTTAACTATTGATTTTTAGTGCAGGAGTGGATTCTTGAATAACGGGGGTCTCCCAGAAAAAGCAGCAAAATTCTCAGTGCCACCAGAAGACGATATTCCGGAGGCTCTGCGGGATACACCAGACATCAAACGCCGCACTCGGCTGAAGCCTGTTTGGCTAATTTTTGGCCTATTGGGGGGATTAGGAGCGATCGCGACAAGCATTGTTCTGTGGCTCCAGATGCCTAAACCCAAGCTAGCCGTAACACCGTCCCCAACGCCAACACAACCCAGCCCTAGTTCCAGCCCCAGCCCTAGCAATCCCGATAACCTACTGGGACACCTTCCCTACAAAGAAGCACCAGCATCAGAACTGCAACCCATAAGCGCCGATGGTCAAATCAAACTCCGTGCCGCTGCTGCTCAGAAATTTAAAGAGATGTCAGCAGCAGCAGGGCAAGCCGGTGCGAGCTTAGTGCCGATTTCCGGTTTCCGTTCGGTTAATGACCAACAGTATTTGTTTTTTGATGTC
>DATNPI010000172.1:0-5645 GCA_036703325.1 Coleofasciculaceae cyanobacterium | reverse complement strand
TGAAAAATTTTCCGCCCTTGTGCTGTTGGCAAACCTGCCAGCTGTAATGAGCGCACCGGTAAGTTTTCACCTTCAAGGGCTGCCAGTTCTTTTGGTTTCTCTCGACTGGTTAGCACCAGACAGCTATTGTGACGTTCTTCTCCTATCCGTCTCAGGAGTTCCCCATACTCTTGATACCCTTCACCATAGCGCCCAGCGCGTGAAGCATAGCTATCCCGCAGGGAATCGCCTGCACACATAATTGACTCGGCATTATCCAGAACCAACAGACACCGATGTTGCCGTAAATAGTGCATCAGTCGTGAAATCCGGCTCTCGACGGTTTCTGGTAAATTCGTTTCCTGCTGCTGAGAAAGAAATTGCAGCAGTTCTGCCAGGAGGTTTTGAATAGATGGGGCATTGCGGAGACTTCGCCAGATAATGTAATCAAAATGCTCCTGAATGCGTTCGGCTAGCTTGATAGATAGAGCAGTTTTGCCAATGCCACCCATGCCCAGCAGCGTCACTAGGCGGCAGCGCTGCATCACAATCCACTGCTCTAGCTGATTTAGTTCTTCTGTGCGTCCATAGAAAACAGAGACATCGATCGCTTCTCCCCAATCTTGACACCTATTGGCAGTCGATCCTTCAGCAGTGACCGAGTGAGTAGTAGCGTCACTTTGATAGGCTTGAATATTTATACCGTCATTAGTAGACGTACTGTTTGATACTGCTACGACTACTGCCACCTGTTGTGCCTTTCGCCGCAGGACTGAGTGAACGTTACTCTTGGTGACCTTTTCCCCAAATACCCGAGTAAGTAGTTGCCATAACTGGAACCCAACAAACTTGATGTACTCCGCCTCATAACCAGCATTCTTAGCAATCTTTGGATAAGAGCGTCCTTCCCAAGTCTGCCGAAACACTAGCTCTTGAACATCGTTGAGATGCTCTGGTTGAAGGATGGAGTCTAAAAAAATGAGGGCTTCGTCAACTGTCATCTATTCAAAAAAATTAACGACTCCAATCTGCTAGAGCAAATCGGAGTTTCTGAACTATCCCCCTGGGATGGGCTTTAAGAGTGCCCGATCCAGCTGGATTTTGGGCTATTCCCCTAATTTTTAGTATAACGACGCGGCCAAAGTACTAACTATTTATAACTTTTTCTCACAGACGCAATAACAATGTCTGCGTTATTACTGGGTCAGGTTGATTGAACGCGTAAATCTCAACCATAAGAGGGATGAATGTCAGTCCATAAGTACGAAACATAACGCAATCTTTAGGTAGCGCTTTGCATTACCGTTGGCTGCGAAGTTTAGTCAACTTAAACAAATTTATTGTTTTGTTAATTGCTTCAATGATTACAAGAACTCTAAAGGCTACTGCATTTTTTCTTACTATTCTTTTGCTCCCATCTGTGGCTTATGCACAGCAGAAGAATTCAGCCTATCAGTTTGCCCAGCTTACTCCTTAAAGCTTTACTTGAAGCAAACTTGCATTCACTGACATATCAGCAGGAATGGGTTGGTGCGATCGCTTTTTAGTTATCTCAAGTGGTAGCAGACAAGCGCAGGGACTGACTAAGCCATCAATAGCATTAGGGTTATTCAAACAAGAAGACAAATGAAACTAATGAGCCGCAATACCAGTCAACCTTCTATTTTAGAGGGCAATCCCGAAAGATCTTCGGAGGAACAGTTACCCTATCTGGTTGCACAAGCTTGTCAACATCCAGCCGGAAGCCTCCAGCGTCAGAAAAACTTAACTAAAATTATTCGGTTAGCCGCAAACAAACTTTGGAAAGAAAATACACCTTACTATCAAGACGCTTTGCAACAGACATGGCTGTATTTTTGCCATAATATCTGCGAAGGAAACAGGGGTAAACCCTACGACCCCAATCGTAGCAGTGTCGTCACCTGGCTGAATTTCTACCTGAAGCAACGGCTCCGCGATTGCTACGTAAACAAGCAAAAGGAAACACTTACAAGAGTTTCAACACCACTTGGGCAGTTGGATTCAGGCGAAACCAATCAAAATGTTGACCCTGTAGAAAATATTTCAGCTAATCCTGACGTTCCTCCCTTACTTGAAGAGATAAGAAGCTGGGCTAAAACCGATCCAGAGGGTGAATTACGCCGTATCCACATCGCCAATCATCCAGAGGTGACTTGCCAAGCCTTAATCCTGCGACGCTTGCCCCCAGAAGTGAGCTGGAAAAATCTCGCCGCAGAATTCAACCTGTCAGTTTCGACATTGAGCAGTTTTTATCAGCGCCAGTGTCTGCCCTACTTGCGTAAATTTCAGGACTTACACAAAATTATCCATTAGTCCTTAGTCCTAGGTAGGGGGCTGTGCAACGCACCCTACCTGTAGAGTTGCTGCGTAATACCAATTGGCTTTTTCAATGTCACATTCACATCCCCCAACCCCCCGAATTCAAGGGGGAGCAATTAGAGGATATGTGTCAAACTCAAACCCAATTGGTATAAGTCCTGATTTGCTGGATCATAGGGGTATCTTTAAAGGATGAAGGATAAAAATTTCTCAGGTCACTGGAGACGTAAAGGGCTTTGACACCAGTGCGCGAGCGCGTTTTTCTTCTGCCTTTCAGTTTTTGACTTTATTTAGCGATCGCGCTACTCAAACACTACTGTCCGATTTCCATACACCAACACCCGATTCTGCAAATGCGATCGCACTGCCCTCGCTAAAACCACTCGCTCTAAATCTTTGCCTTTACGAATCAAATCAGCCACCTCATCTCGGTGACTGACGCGCACAACATCCTGTTCAATAATGGGGCCTGCATCCAGGTCAGCTGTTACATAATGAGCTGTAGCACCAATAATTTTGACGCCGCGCTCATAAGCTTTGTGATAAGGATTAGCTCCCACAAAGGCTGGCAGAAATGAATGGTGAATATTGATAATACTTTGCGGAAACTGAGTAATAAATTCTGCACTGAGAATCTGCATATATTTTGCCAGCACAACTAAATCAATTTTGTACTGACGCAGCAGTTCTAATTGTTTCGCTTCTTGCTCTGGTTTATTATCTTTGGTTATAGGGATGTGGTGATAATCGATACCAAATTGAGTGGCTACATCTTTTAAATTAGGATGGTTGCTGATAATTAGCGGTATTTCAGCTGAGAATTCTTTAGCTCGTTGTCGCCAAATCAAATCAAAGAGGCAATGATCTTGCCGACTCACCCAAATGGCAATACGCGGTATGGTATCAGAAAAGTGCAGCTGCCACTTGGCTTGCAGAGGTTGAGCAATAGCATTAAACGCTGGCGCAATTAAGTCTCGCGGTAAATGAAACCCATCCAACTGCCATTCAATCCGGGTAAGGAACAATCCAGCGGCAAAATCTGTATGCTGATCGGCATGGATGATATTGCCGCCATTGGAATAGATAAAGTTAGCAATTTTGGCTACCAGCCCCCGCTGATCGGGGCAGGAAACTAACAGTGTTGCTGTAGGACTAGTCATGCTATTTTAGATTTTGGCTCACACTAGCTTCTATTTGATGCCAGTTTATCTGCCCAGCGGGTTGTCTCCGGTAACCGATATTTGGTGATACAGCGCAGCACATAATCAATTGCCGTAGGTAAGCTGATGCGATGACCGGGGGAAACGTAGAGGGGTCTGACGCCAGTACGCGATCGCAACACCACCCCAACTGTGTCCCCCCGATACCGCAGCGGTTGCCAGCTACCTTTTTCCTCCGGCAATTCATCATGTTTACCCACAAGCAAAGACTTAGCAACACCGATCGTCGGCATATCTATCACTACGCCCAGATGACAGGCAAGACCAAACCGACGAGGATGAGCAATACCCTGACCGTCACACAATATCAAATCTGGCGTCGTGCTGACTTTTAAGAGAGCATCTATTACCACTGGGACTTCTCGGAAGGACAGGAATCCGGGAATGTAAGGAAAAGTCGTAGGGCGTCGTGCGATCGTATGTTCCTGTAGCTGCAAGTCAGGAAAACTTAACACAGCAACTGCTGCCCGTGAGATGGCATAGTCCTCCTCAAAGCCAACATCCACACCAGCAACATACTTCACCTCTCCCAACTGGTCTTCGGTAATTACCTCCGGTTGCAGTTGGTTTTGGATAGCGATCGCGTCTTCAACGGTGAGGGGCCATTCGTGACGTTGGTGAATTTCCATTGGGTTTGTTACTGCTTAGTTGCCAAGAAGAGGAATCATTAATTCTTACGGAAAAGCAAAAAACTTGTCATGCATATTACGGTCTATTCGTACAGTGGGTAAGTTCTATTATTAGCCCTTTCCAGGTGTGTTATTTTCCAGTTTTTTCTGGTTTAGAATCTTAGCCGTTGAGATATGAGGTCGATTCTTAAGGTAAGTCCGCTTGGGCTGAGGTTTTAATGACTACCTGGCTCAGGTGCTAGCTGCCTAAAAGCTGCCTTGAAATAGTGGTGCTACTCTTTGCGATCGCCAATCGGAAGTGGGTTGAGTCAGGTACTCCTTTTTGTGATCGCCAACCAGAAGCGGGTTGAGTGGGGTACTCTTTTTTGCGATCGCATTTGGCGAGGAAGGCAGTGCAGAATACTGAGTCGGGTTCTTCAGAGGGATGAAGTTTTGCGATCGCTACTACCTTGCAGATTGCTCAATCGGCACTTGATAATAGTACACAGGCTATAAAATCCTGATCGTGAATAGCTGAGGGTGTATCGAATAACTGTACACTTCGCTCCACAGGCAGATATGTCAGAAGAAAAACCCTCTCCGTCTCAATCTTTCTCTATTAGTGGCGGTCAATTGTCTGGAGTCAACATCGGTGGGATTGCAGGCAGCAACCTCACGGCAAATCAGCAGATTAGCCAAGGTGAATCGGAAAAACAGCTCTCGTCAGCAGATGTAGTTGAACTCATAGCACAGATTGAAGAACTGTTTCAGAATTCAGATTTGCCAGAAGCTCAAAAAGAGAAAGTGATTAAGCATCTACAAGCAGCTAAAGAGGAAGCTACTGAAACCGAACCAGACAAAGACTATGCACTCAAGAGCTTCCAGCGAGCAGCAAAAGCTCTCAAAGAAGCCAATGAAACTGTAAGCGCAGGTCAAGGACTCTGGCAGAAATTAGAACCGATTGTCATCCAGCTTGCTCCTTGGTTTGGAGTTGCCGCAAAAAGTCTGTTGTGGATGTAAGTCAATCATAAGCAATGAGCCAACAGCCTCCTACTGACCCTCACCAGCAGTTTAATATTGATAATGCTTCCATTGCAGACAGTCAAATCGGTGGTCAGGCGGGACATGACCTGACCCAGAATCATGGATCAGGTGCTATTTACAAAGATGTAACGATTAACAACTACCCTGGCAGGTCACAACCTAAAAAAACCCGACTTCCCCGGCAGGAGTACCGCAATCGTCAGATTTTGCTCAACAAAGTCAAGAACTACTGGGTTGAGGGAGTTCTACAAAATTCCCTACACAACCGAGTGTTGATTGAACTGGGTTTGGAGGAACGCCCCAATGCCGTTACTCATCCCTGGAATTTGGTTGATGAGGAGCAAAAACCTCTGCCCCAAGGCACTAAAGCGATCGACCTCTTGGACAAGCTCGGTGATGGACGAACGCTGCTGATTTTAGGTGAACCTGGGTCAGGTAAAACCACAACATTACT
>DATNPI010000150.1:0-4835 GCA_036703325.1 Coleofasciculaceae cyanobacterium | reverse complement strand
CATATGGAAGGACGGGTCTTCCTGCACCATTTTACTCAATGCGACTCCCATCTTCTCTTCACCTCCTTTTGCCTTCGGTTTGACAGCAATGGAAATGACGGGTTCAGGGAAGACCATCGGCTCCAGCGTCGCGGGATTTTTGGGATCGCAAATGGTATGACCGGTCTGAATGTTCTTCATGCCGACAATTGCAATAATGTCACCCGCTTGAGCTGAGTCGATCTCTTCGCGAGAATTGGCATGCATCTCAACCAAACGGCTGACCCGCTCGGTCTTACCTGTCGCGGTGTTGAGTATGGTATCGCCCTTATTCAACTTACCGGAATATAGGCGCGTGAAGGTTAAAGCACCGTAGCGATCGTCCATGATCTTAAACGCGAGTGCCCGCAATGGTTTCTCTGGATCAACGATCGCAAACGTGCCTGTTTCATTCCCTTCCAGATCGATCTCTGGCTGTGGTTTGACCTCCATTGGGTTCGGCAGGTAGTCCACAACCGCATCCAGTACCAACTGCACTCCCTTATTCTTAAACGACGAGCCGCAGTAGGTTGGGAAAAACGCCATGTCGCGAGTACCCTTGCGAATGCATCGCTTGAGGTCATCAATACTTGGCTCTTCTCCTTCCAGATACTGTTCCATCAGGTCATCGTCCTGCTCAACCGCAAGCTCAATCAACTGTTCGCGATAGGTTTCGACCTGATCGACCATATCGGCAGGAACGTCCTTAATCTTATAGTTCATCGGATCGCCGGAGTCGTCCCATATCCACGCCTTACGAGTCAGCAGATCGACCACGCCGCTAAACTGCTCTTCAACGCCAATCGGCAGCACCATCACTAGTGGTTTAGCGGCGAGTATTTGTTCGACTTGCTTGACGACTCGGTAAAAGTCGGCACCCGTGCGATCAAGCTTATTGATGTAGACGATGCGAGCAACTTTGGAGTCGTTAGCATAGCGCCAGTTGGTTTCAGATTGCGGTTCGACCCCACCCGAACCACAGAAAACACCGATGCCACCATCGAGAACCTTAAGGGAACGGTAGACCTCAATGGTGAAATCGACGTGACCTGGGGTATCGATGATGTTCAGTTGGTGGTCGTTCCAGTAGCAGCTTGTTGCGGCAGACTGAATCGTGATACCACGCTCTTGCTCCTGTTCCATGAAGTCTGTTGTCGCCGCGCCTTCGTGCACCTCACCAATCTTGTGGATTTTACCTGTCAGTTTCAGGATTCTTTCAGTTGTGGTGGTCTTGCCAGCATCGACGTGAGCGAAGATGCCGATGTTTCGATAACGAGTGAGATCTTTCATAATTGCTCTCTAGATTAAATGCGACGAACCGTTTGCGACCACCTGCAAGCGAGACAAGTGAGGAAATCAATGTTGCCTTCGTAGCCAGTGCAGGCTGGATTTCGATAGGGCGGAATATCAAGAAATCCTTTTCCCTGTTTCTGGCAATATTACTAATTGTAAATTGTCAGATGTCAAGGTGACAGCGGCCAGAGAAATTAGACACCTGTGAATAGCGATATAGAAGTTTTCAGCTGAGTGAGGTACTAGTGCTAAGAGTTTTCTTGATTTTTGCTCCACAGCACGAACAATCAACAGTAGTGTTATGTGGTGGTACAGCGATGACTATGACACCATGAACTTTGGCAAAGTATTGAAGCCATTGTGTGAATTGATACTAGCTTGCATCTGATATTGACTTAGCCAAGCGGTGATTCTGTGCGCTAAGAGTGCCCCGCAAAAGCTAACACCATGTTTTGAATCTTCAAGTCTTCGTAGACTATCAAATCGAACGACAAGACTTGCGCCAAAGCATCTTTACGAGTTTTGTCTTCACGCTGTCTCCTTACCTTGATGTGCTGTTTGGGTAATCGCTTTGTCTAAATCTTCATAGGTTCGAGTGGGTTGAGAACGTAAAAATGCTGTGATTTTAGATCAACAATTTTTGATAGATGAAAATTCCGGTGAGTAAGGAGATAAACAAATTAAATGAGTGCCAACAGATTCAATCGCTTCTTTTATCTCGGTTACTTTATGAGATCTAAGAATTATCCACAAATACGAAAGCTCCAGCCCAGAGATGACGAGTCCTTAATATCCTCCTAGCAGCCCTCGCCGTTTCGCCTCGCGCTCCGCAAAACGGAAAATCATCAGTCCTACGGTGAAATAGCCAATTCCGTTCAGCAAAGCTAAAGTAAACCCAGCCAGGTTCAAAGCCTCGCCCCGTGCCATCACATCCCGCAGTAGTCCCGCACCCGATGTCATTGGCAGCAGCCATCTTGCTACCTGTAGCGAACCCGGCCAAGTTTCAGTGGGAGTCGCCATCAAAAACAACAGAGCAAATTGAAAGATACCTAAAATCTGCTGGACACGCTTGAGCAACAGCGCCAAAGACCCCATCATAAACGCTAGACCATACGCCCCTAGTAAAACAGTGAGTAAGGGAAGGAGCAGCATCGGTGGAAATTCCAGGCGACTGCCAGTAAGAGCCATAATAATCAGCAAAATGCTCAAAATGACAGCCAAGCGCAATATCAGGCTGGCTAAAGCCCGGAGCACAAAGACCGACGGCGCACCAAAAGGCGAAAGAAATAGCTGCTCTAAAGTGCCAGTCTGAGCCTCGTACTGTAGTCCACCGGCAATGTCGGTCATAATGAACAGCACCAGGCTCCAAAGCGTATAACCAACAATGATGGCATCGAGTCGGTCACCCAGCTGCAATGTTGGGCCAGCAATGTAACGGGCGCTCAAAAATAGTCCATAAAAGATGGAAGTGGTAATCACCACTCCCCCAATCGCCTCAGCGGGGTAGCGAATAAACTGAATCCAGCTACGCCGGAACTCAGCGAGGAATAGTTCAAGCATTGCTTCCTTCTCGTACCAATTTCAAAAAAATTTCCGTGAGGTCAGCCGAGTCCTTTTTCACCTGTATTAAGGGTAAGGGTTTCAGTATCTCAAACACCTGATACAGTCCTTCTGGACTACCCATATAAACAACTCGACCAGGCTGAACGTTTGCACCGACTTCACCAAGCGTCCTGACTTGTAATGGGTCGAGTTCGCCTTCAACCTCAATAGTGTACGCTGTGCCAGAAAACTGCTGGATTAGGTCGCGAGTTGGTGAAGAAGCAATAATTTCGCCCTTTTGGATAATCGCCACTCGGTCTGAGAGTTCCTCGGCGATATCCAGTTGGTGGGTAGTGAGGAGGATAGCGCAACCTTCTTGAGCAATTGAGCGCACCAAAGCTTTGACATTTAGAGTCGCTTCCACATCCAGCCCCAAAGTTGGCTCATCTAAGAGTAACAGCTTAGGCTGGTGAACTAAGGCAACGGCAAGCGCCAGCTTTTGTTGCATCCCCCGCGAAAGAGTCTGAACCGTCGTGCGCCGCTTTGATAACAGGTCAAATCGCTCTAAAAGTAGTTTGCTGCGCCGACGAACTTCTCGACGACTCAAGCCCTTCAATACCCCAAAGTATTCCAAGTTCTCCTCTGGCGTCAGCCGCCAGTAGAGGTTACGATTGCCTTCTAGCACCGCGCCCAAGAGGCGTAGGGCTTGCGGGTTAAGGTGGGGATTGCATCCTGCGATGCGCACTTGACCCGCATCCGGTCGAATTAGCCCCGCAATCATTTTAATGGTGGTTGTCTTGCCTGCTCCGTTGGGTCCAAGAAAAGCTAAAACCTCTCCTGCTTCCAGAGTTAGGGAGACAGAACGCACGGCTTCAAGGAGTGCCGTGCCATATCGGTAAGTTTTTCGGAGGTTTTCAACCTCTAGCGCTTTCATGACACCATTATCACATAGGAATATTAAATAGTGTAAAGCGCTAGCCGGAGGCAGTGCGCCTGAGCTTTTTCAGGCTTTAAGTTGAAATTCTCCTACACCTTCAGGACTTACGCAGCTACACCATCTATAGCGGTCATAGTGCGTTACGCTACGCTAACATACCCTACAAATAGAGGCTTTGCGTAAGTCCTAACCTTGCTAAATGTAGGCTCTCGGCAATGCGGTTTAGCCGTCTACAGTGAGGAATGTTTTCCTGATGGCCGAGCGCAGATTCTGTATGAGGTAGAACTTCTAACAACAACAATTAACTAATCTCACAGTTGAGGTGAGCAATGAGTGATAAAAACCGGAACGATAAAGATACCAATATGTTATTCCCTTTTAAAAAAATCGATTGGTCGCTAGTAAAAAGCGGTATTAATTGGATAATATTGAAAATTATGACAATCTTAGGAGCGCTATATTTGGTAGCAATTCCCTTAGATAAGGTGCAAAATAAGTTTGACCAAACAGATGTTGTAATCTTCACCCTCATATTGTTATTCAGTTCTGGATTGATTGAGAGATTACAAGAGTTAGTAGTCAATAAAGATGGACTAACAGTAAAAGTTAACCAACTGAAAGCTGAACAAGAGAAACAAAAAGCTGATATTGAAGCTAACAGTGGGCTTATACAGCGCCAAGTTTTAGCGCCTCTAGAGCAGGTGACGGCTAATGGTCTTCTGCCCGATGCAGGATTTTTAGTCAAGAATCTGCTAAATCCCTATGAATGGGAGCATCTCAAGAAGTTAGCGATTGGTGTTCCGTTTCCTTACAAAAAACAATACGAATTCGAAGTGGAATTACGGCGTTTACGTACCTTGGATTTTATCCAAACTAAACCCGGTAAAACGATTCGTGGGATACCAGATGAAGGCGATTTGAGAGATTATCTAGAAATTACAGAGCGCGGCAGAGATTATATCTCTCTGAGAGAAGGTGGAATTAGCAGCAGTCAGCTAGAAGCAGAGCAGCCGATAGAGCATGGCTCTGATGTTGACAAGTAAAA
>DATNPI010000133.1:0-1799 GCA_036703325.1 Coleofasciculaceae cyanobacterium | reverse complement strand
ATGGCTATTGAGACTCTGGCATCTAAGGTGGCAGGAGAAGCTGGGTGCATCCTCATAGACCCTCAAGGGCGGGTTGGCTGGGCGCATAACTCAACCGACATGGCTTGTGCTTATAGAACCGAAGAAATGGACGAGGTGGCTGCGTTCACTAAGAAAAAACAACTCGTCCATCATTGAAATTATTGAGGCTGCATTCTCTCTACTTGGAGAGAGTTAAAATTCCGCAACTAATATCTTGTTTCCTAGGTATTAAGTAGCTGGACATCAATAAACATTTTTTCAATTTGTAGGGCGGGCATTGCCCACCCTACTTTTAATTATGTCGAGCTACTTAGGGGCCGGGAAAACAGTTAAATTCAAACTCGACTTGAATGTTTCTTATGAACTCAACATACGACTTTCCTTACTTTCAGGGTAATTCTCTTTCCGATTTGTTTGCTCCAGACATCACAGATGCACGTTATGCGTTCATCCTAAATTATCCTGCAACTGCCAGTTGGGCTGCTTACCCCAACAGGGAAAAATACTTTATTCAAGACGGCAGCAGTGAAGCCACCAAAACTTCTTTCGACAAGATTGGTCAGAAGGAACCTTGGAAAAATCTGGCTGTGTTAGGCGATGCCATCCCAGGGATTGTGATTAATTCGCCGCCGAACTCGCTGATTGACTATTGGCGGGAGCATTTTGGCTTCAGCTACAGCAGTATGGAGATGATAGACTGCTCAACTTATCTCGAAGATCTCAGCCGAAGCGATCGCTTTGACAAACTCCTGACTCTATTTCCCTTCGACAATCTCAAACCCGAAAAACACGCCGTCCATCCCGACATCCACTACCACTTGCTGAGCAAAGCAACGCTAGCAGAATTAGGGGTGCAATGTCCGAAATACCAAACCTACAATCTGCACGAAGTCAATCTCGAAAGCATTCAGTTACCAGAGCAATTCCCCTACTTGATTAAAGCATCCCACGGGCTTTCTGGAGAAGGCACTTATATTATCAAAAGCGCCAGCGATCTGAACTACTGCTTGCAGGAAGTGAGGAAATATCTCGAGATTAAGTTGCTGGATACGATTATTGTCTCGGAATTCGTCAAGAATGAAGTGCAGAACTATTGCGTGCAGTTCTATGTAAGCAAAACGGGAAATATCAGGCTCATCGGCACTACGAGCCAACTTGTCACCCCTGAGGGCAGCTATTTAGGGGGACTGATTCACTACCGCGAAACCGACATGAGTAGGTTTTTTGAGATGATTGCCGCTATTGGTAAATATGCTCACCAACAGGGTTATTTCGGCGTTATTGGCTTCGACGTGCTGGAAGACTCTGAGGGAGAGTTGTATGCCATAGATGCCAATTTCCGAGTTAATGGCTCGACTCCGCTTTGTGTGCAGCGCCATACCTTACTGGGGCTGGGAAAGGAGGTGGCTCAATATTCCAGTAACTGGCGAATGGATGGGACTTTGGAATCGATTCTTGTCACGCTGAAATCAGAACTCGATCGCAAGGACTTGATAATCCTATCGGCTTTAGAGAAGGTTAAATACGGGAAAATCTACACGGAAATTTACGGGATAGTTGCGGGTGAGGATATGAAGGATATGCAGCACATCGAGGAGAATTTGCACAGTAAGGGATTGCAGCAATTTGGTTGATATCTACTCTACCGATTGCAGCGGTTATGGGGTTTTCCCGGTCATCTCGCGCGCACCACCAACACCGAACAAGGAGCCTCAGCGACAACCTCAGCACTCACCGAACCTTCCAAAATCCGCTTTAAACCAGTCAAACCGCGACAG